>JAPKDV010000092.1 GCA_028822385.1 Alphaproteobacteria bacterium | reverse complement strand
GACCTTCTGCCGCGCAACCTGTCGGTCCAGGTGTTCCGCACCATGATCGAATCCTTTGCATCCGAACAGGGTGCACGCATGACCGCGATGGACAACGCCACACGCAATGCCGGTGACATGATCGAAAGACTTTCGACCCAGTACAACCGGATGCGTCAGGCAGCCATCACAACCGAACTCATCGAGATCATCTCCGGCGCAGAAGCGCTTTAGACCACTCGACTCCCAACGAGCGAGGAGCACAATATGTCAAAGAACCTTGTCGGCAAAATCACTCAGGTACTCGGCGCCGTTATCGACGTCCAGTTCGACGGCGATCTGCCCGCTATCCTGAATGCACTAGAGACAGATAACCACGGTAACCGCCTGGTTCTCGAAGTCGCCCAGCATCTTGGCGAAAACACCGTCCGCACCATCGCCATGGACACGACCGAAGGTCTGGTTCGTGGACAAGAAGTGGTCGATACCGGGTCAGCCATCAGCGTTCCGGTCGGTCCGGAGGTGCTTGGACGCATCATCAACGTGATAGGTGAGCCAATCGATGAGCGTGGGCCAATTAACGCCACCGCAATGAAGGAAATCCATCGCGAGGCGCCCGCTTTCGTGGATCAGGCAACTGATACCGAGCAGCTGGTTACCGGCATCAAAGTAGTTGATCTTCTGACCCCGTATGCCAAGGGCGGTAAGATTGGCCTATTCGGCGGCGCGGGCGTGGGTAAGACCGTGCTAATCATGGAACTCATTAATAACATCGCGAAAGGCCATGGCGGCTACTCGGTGTTTGCAGGCGTTGGCGAACGTACCCGTGAGGGCAACGACCTCTATCACGAGATGATGGAATCCGGCGTTATCCAGCCTGACGGTGACTCCAAGGCGGCACTAGTTTACGGCCAGATGAACGAACCCCCGGGAGCGCGTGCACGCGTTGCACTGACCGGCCTGACCATGGCCGAGTATTTCCGTGATGAAGAAGGCCAAGACGTACTCTTCTTCGTTGACAACATCTTCCGCTTTACACAAGCAGGCGCCGAAGTCTCCGCACTTCTGGGTCGTATTCCCTCCGCGGTAGGCTATCAGCCCACCCTAGGTACCGACCTTGGCACCCTGCAGGAGCGCATTACATCAACCAACAAGGGCTCGATCACATCGGTCCAGGCAATCTACGTGCCTGCAGATGATTTAACCGATCCCGCACCGGCGACAGCCTTCTCCCATTTGGATGCGACGACTGTTCTATCGCGTCAGATTGCAGAAATTGGCATTTACCCGGCTGTGGATCCTCTGGATTCCACTAGTCGGATTCTCGACGCCCGGATCATCGGTGATGAACATTACGCCGTTGCCCGTACCGTTCAAGAGACCCTGCAAAGCTACAAGAGCCTGCAGGAAATCATTGCAATTCTCGGCATGGACGAGCTCTCGGAAGAAGATAAGCTAACCGTGACGCGTGCACGTAAACTGCAGCGCTTCCTGTCCCAGCCCTTCCACGTTGCGGAAGTCTTTACGGGCTCCCCAGGTAAGTTCGTGAACCTCGAAGACACAATAAAGGGCTTCAAGCAGATTGTTGAAGGCGAGCATGACGATCTGCCAGAATCGGCCTTCTACATGGTTGGCACCATCGAAGAAGCGGTCGAGAAGGCACAAACAATGGCCGCCGAAGCGGCTTAACAGGAGATATCGCGTGGCCAATAACGCGGTTCAGTTCGAACTGGTCTCACCAGAGAAGCTGCTTCTCTCGGAAGAGGTCGAGATGGTGGTAGTCCCTGGTGTCGAAGGTGACTTCGGCGTACTGCCAGGGCACACGCCTGTTATCTCGACTGTACGCCCCGGCGTGATCCACATTTTCGAAGGTGGCGTGGTAAAAACTCGCATCTTCGTTGCTGGCGGATTTGCCGAAGTCACGGGCGAGCGGTGCACCGTTTTAGCCGAGGAAGCAGTCCCGCTCGACGAAATTGATCGCGAGCAGGTAAAAAAAGATCTGCATACGGCGAATGAAGACATCGCCGAAGCCAGCGGCAACCCGACCGAACATGCGTTAGCCAAGCAGCGGGCAGAAACAGCTCGCGCAAAACTGGCCTGTCTTGATAGCCAAATTTACCAATAATTTAATTGGTTAAATTTATTTAGCGCACAGCGCTAAAAACGTCCACGACGGCTTCATAAATTGGTCGCTTGAACGCAACAATCAGCTTCGGCAACTGTTCCGGCGGAACCCAGCGCCAACGATCGAATTCAGGTGTCTCGACACCGACCACATCAATTTCGGAATCTACACCTAGAAAACGGAATGCAAACCACCTTTGCATTTGACCATTCCACCTCCCTTTCCAAACACGCTTTTTGAGATCGTCAGGAAGATCGTATTTCAACCAATCCGGTGCCTCGGCTAAAAGCGAGGCATTCGCAGTACCTATCTCTTCTTCCAGCTCACGCAAGGCTGCTGCCAGCGGCTCTTCACCATCATCGATGCCACCTTGAGGCATCTGCCATGCGCCCGGGGAGTCACGGCGTTCTCCCACCCAGACCTTACCGTCGGCATTCAGTAAATAGATACCAACGCATTTGCGATACCGTGCCGCATCACTCTCAATAGCGAGCAATTCATTCATCTGTCGGATTGCCAGTCCACAACAGCCGAAATTGGCACTAGTGCGATACCCTTTTTATTGAGCG
The DNA here is from genome assembly GCA_028822385.1 of Alphaproteobacteria bacterium. Classification (GTDB taxonomy): domain Bacteria; phylum Pseudomonadota; class Alphaproteobacteria; order UBA6615; family UBA6615; genus JABJAG01. The sequence goes on along the minus strand of JAPKDV010000092.1, from coordinate 6,276 downwards.
TCAGAGCCCATTCTCGAATTCGCTCAATCGTCACCGGAAAGGCTTGTCCAATAGCAATGGCAACACCTGATGCTCGCGCAATACTCTCAACTTCAGCGAGACGCGCATCAACGGCTGGGCGTGACATTTCCTGATTGTCGAGAAAGAGGTCATTGAAAGCATGCGGCACTTCCATCTTCGTGGCCAGACTGGTTACGATGCTGCGTGCGGTCGAGCGTGCATCGACAAATAGAAGACCGCGTACCTTCAACTCTGCCAAAATGGACTGCATTGAGTCCCGCGAAGTCGTGAATCGCGAACCCATATAATTGACGACCCCTACATATCCAAAAACGCGCGAGAGTGCCCAACGAATACGATCCTGATTTTCTTCGGATGAGAGGGTAACAGACGACGCCCGAGGCCCCGTATCATTCTCAGGATAATTCACTAATTCCATTGGCAGGTTCAACAAGACCTCATGCCCAGCTGCCCGTGACAGCTGAATCCATTGTTGGATGTTATCCGAAAAAGGCTGATAGGCCAGCGTCACTTGACCCGGCAGACCCTGAATTGCCGCTTCGGTCGCTGCACTCGACAGTCCAAGACCATCCAGAATAATTGCAACGCGCGGGCGCTCATCACGATTGTTGTGCGGGCGCGCATAGACTTTCCAAGGCTCGCGGCCATCAAGCACAAATCGAGGTAACGGGCCCTGCGGCGAGCTATCGATCCGTTTGTGGCTCGACGCAGGCGGCAAGATATTCCCAGAACTTCGCGGAGCTGAAGAAACGGTTGCTGGGGAGACAGGCATCGGTGGCGGTACCGGCGCAGCAGATGCTTCTTCTGTCGCTGTTTTGGGCTTAGGTTCTGGTACCGGTGCTGTGGCCTGCGTTTCAGAAAGCGTCTCTATATGGTTGCCTTCCAGCTTGTGTGTGCTCCTAGCACTGTGCGGCACCTCTACAGATATTTTAGTTTGTTCGACGAGCGGGTCAGATGGCAGTTCCATTTGAGCCGCACCCTGGTTCACGTCAATATGCGGTTTGCCACCACCATCCAGGACGGGTTCAGATTTTGCTGTCTCGGACAGAGGCATTTTCACCATCTCTGGTGCTTTTTCTGTTACCGGTGCCAGTTCTGATACGACTACCTGATCCGTCGTCAAACCACGGCCGAGCATGGCCACGGATCCCACCAAAACAAGAATCAAAACAAGCACCACCATCCACGGCAGGATGGCCACGCCGCTAAATCTTGAATACTGATCAGTGTTTTTATCGTTCATAGTACTAAACTAGCAGAAACTCCTTACCGGTCAGTTGCTGGCCCGAAGGTTAAAAGTTGCGACGCCCTTAAGGAGATCCAAAGCTCGAGCCAACTGATAGTCCTGCGGAGCAGTCGTTTCCTGGACTTCTTCCTTCTCGGTTTCAGGCTGCTCAGCCCCTTCGTTTTCGCGGGCATTCCGCAGATCCCGTTCTCGCACGCCACCCTTAGTGACAGCTTCTTTGATTTTTACCTGCTCAACAAGAATATCGGGTGAGATACCCGTCTTCTGGATCGACCGTCCACTGGGCGTGAAATAGGCCGCGGTGGTCAAACGGAGCGCACCATGGCCTGCAATCGGCATGATCGTTTGGACCGATCCCTTGCCAAAACTCTCTGTTCCCATAATTACAGCTCGCTTATGGTCCTGCAGCGCGCCCGCAACAATTTCTGAAGCAGAGGCCGATCCGCGGTTGATCAACACGACAATAGGTAGTCCCTCAGCTAGGTCTCCTCTTTTTGCATTAAACCGCTGCGAATCATCAGATTCCCGGCCACGGGTCGAAACGATTTCACCACGATTGAGAAACGCATCAGAGACCTTTACGGCCTGATCGAGCAATCCACCGGGATTACGACGCAAATCGAGCACAAGGCCAATCATTTCGTCACCGAGCTCTTCTTTGAGCTTTACCATGGAGGATTTAACTCCCTCCATTGTCTGCTCATTGAAAGTCGTCACCCGAATATACCCGGCCTTGCCTTCAGCCCTGCTACGCACGGAACGAATTCGCACCACATCACGTGTCACCGTCACATCGAATGGGTCTACACCCTCACGACGGATGGTCAGTTCAATATCCGTACCTATACGACCACGCATTTTGTCGACAGCGTCCGAGAGCGAAAGACCCAGCACGCTTTCACCATCGAGATGGGTGATAAAATCACCTGCCTCGAGACCGGCGCGGGCTGCAGGTGTTCCATCGATAGGAGATACGACCCGTACAAAACCCTGTTCCATAGTGACCTCTATACCCAACCCCCCAAATTCACCACGGGTCCGCACCTGCATATCCCGGAAGCTTTCCTCATTAAGATAGCTTGAATGGGGATCGAGCGAATGAAGCATGCCATTGATGGCAGCTTCAATCAGGTCTTTATCATCAGCCTCATCCACATATTGCGCGCGCACGCGCTCAAAGATGTCTCCGAAGAGCTCGAGTTGACGGAAGGTCTCCTCATCGGATTCGGCAGCAATCGCAGCAGCCGGCATAGCGGCGAGCATGATCGTGAATGCGACCATGGAAAGAAATTTACGCATCAGCCTTGTATCCTGTTCGTTTGCGCTGCCAACCACGGCAGCGGGTTGATAGGTTGTCCGTCGCGACGGAGCTCAATATAGAGCGTCGCTCCATCCGATCGGCTTTGGGCCCGAAAAGGCCGCCCCCCGCTTTTGGCATCAGCGTCAGCACTGGCCGTTCCGACAGGTTCACCCGCAAGGACCCATTGATCCAGTTGCGCGTCGATCTGCCCCAGACCAGCGATCAGCGAATGATATCCCTCGCCGTGATCGATGATCAAGATTTGTCCGAACTGACGAAACGGACCCGCAAACACAATTTTACCATCCCACGGGGCGACTACCGACGCTTCGGCACGTGTTTTCCACGTTACACCCATTGCTTCGGAACCGGCCTCGGTTCGAGCTCCAAACAGCCGCACAACATTACCCTGCACAGGTATCGAGAGCTGCCCGTGTGCTGAAGCGATCGAAGGACCGGAGGGTTTGAGCGCCGGAGTGACGAGAGTTTGCTGCAACGCTCGCGAATTAGAGAGAGGTCGCGGTACCGCCGATGCCGTGCTGTAACGCAATTTTAACAACAATTCCGCAAGGGTTCGAGATTCTGCACGGAGTGCTTCTACCCGTTTCTCAGCAGAGGCGTGGGCACCTTTTGTTTGCATCAGCACCTTGTTTTTGCTGTCAGATAGGTTCTTCAGTCGTAGACGCTCGCGCTCCAGGTCCAGAGCGGCCGTTTGCAACTCAGACTTACGCCCACGAATGCGCACTTGGAATTCCGTAAGTCTATCAATATCCGTGCGCAACAAACGTGCTAGCCGTTCGACTTCGGGCACGGCAGTGCGCAACAGTAATCCACTGCGCACAATATCATTTGGATCTCCTGGGGTAACGAGTAGTGCTGCCGTTGGACGCAAAGCCATACGCTGAAGTGCTGCCAGCGTACTTCCAAGGTCCGATTTGCGAGCTTCAAGTTGAACCTGTTTACGCACCGCTTCGTCTTCTAAAACAGCCAGTTTAATTTCTAGCGAACCCAAGGCCGCCTCATGAGACTGAACTGCCTGCGCGGCCATCCGCATCTCTGTCCGGATTCCAGAAAGCTCATCTGACTGCTTTTTGGTAACACGCGCGAGAGCCGCTGCAGCCTTCGTGCCCTGTTGCAGCGTGTCGCGCACTTCATCTAGGCGCTCCTGGGTCGGCTTCGAAGCAACATCCTGTGCATGCACAAACACAGGCGTGGATATCCATAGAAAAACCGCGAACGCAGTCCTACAGATCAGACCTGGTCTAGTCACCGAGATAGTAGCTCTTCTGCTTGACACCGTTTTCGAAATCAAAGACTAGCGGTCGCCCCGTGGGCAACTCAACACTCGTAATCTCCTCGGCGGTGTATTCCCCTAGGATTAACAGCAGCGCCCGCAAGCTGTTGCCGTGCGCGGACACAAGAACATTCTTTCCTGCCTCTACCAACGGCCCAATCTCATTTTCGTAGTAGGGACGCACCCGCACAACCACATCGGCAAGGCTTTCACCATTAGGCGGCTGCACTTCGAAACCACGACGCCAGAGATGAACTTGCTCATCGCCATATTTCTCAGCCGTCTCAGCCTTATTTAACCCCACTAAATCCCCGTAGTGCCGTTCACGAAGATCATCATGCTTCGTCACGTTCCAGCCTTCGCCAGACTGCAAATGTTCGACATCACCGCCGGATGCCGCCGCTGAATCTAGAGCTATTTCAACCGTCCTAATAGCGCGCTTTAGGGTAGAGGAATAGACCGCGTCGATCTGGAAGTCCTTGATCAGTTCACCCGCGTGCTTGGCTTCCGCCTCACCCGCTTTAGTCAGATCGACATCTTCCCAGCCAGTAAACCGATTTTCGAGGTTCCATTGGCTCTGGCCATGGCGTGTAATAATTAGATGATTCATCCGCGGGTTTCCGTTCTTACGCGGTTAGAGTTTTAAGAGCTTGTTTTGCCCGATTCTCGGCGCTCAAACCAGCTTCACGGGCGATGATATGGATGGCCGGCGAGAATTTGCTGTGCCCGATATACTTGCTCTGCAAGAAGTCCGCGCACCAGCATGTGAGGCCAAGTGTTCCGGCCGAATGCGATTTTCCTGTCCGCACGGTCCCTGACAGCCTTGGAATGCCCGTCGGCTCCACCAATCATGAACGCAACATCACGGCAACCCGTATCCTGCAAATTACCTAGAATACAGGCGATTTCTGCGCTAGAGATCTGCTTTCCTCCCTCGTCAAGGGCAAAGGCGTATGCCCCGCTCGGCAACGTAGAAAGTAGCAATTCCCCTTCCGCATTCGATGTTTGCGCGGCGGGCACATTCCGTTTGCGTTCGACCTCACGCAACTCAAATGGCCAGACATTGATACGTTTGGAATAATGCTCGAAAAGTGCGGCCTCGGGACCGGTACGCGCCCGCCCAACCGCGGTCACCAGAATCCGCATAACCACCTCTTGCTCAAACCAACAGGCCAGAAGCCAGTAACGGTGGCTAGGCCGTTATCGATACCCCTTGCGAGGATCTCTCAACAAACTCCGCTTCCCAAAGCTTTTCGATCGCGTAGTGCTCTCGCGCCTCCGGTCGGAAGAGATGAATAATAATATCACCTGCATCGACCAGTACCCATTCGCCACCACGCCGCCCTTCGGCATAGGAGTCACGAATACCGGATTTCTTCAGTCGTACGATGAGATGCTCTGTGATCGAATCCAGACGCCGCGATGATGTACCACTGGCAACCACCATGTAATCGGCAATATCGGTCTTCCCTTCTAGGGAAATTACCTTGATGTCATCAGCCTTATCCTCATCGAGTGACGATTCGATGAGGGCCAGAGTCTGTACCGCGCTTGGCCGCGGCGTTGCCTTAGTTTTACGTGCTATGACTAAATCCTCACTTTCAAAGTGCGCTTCCTCCAAGGACCCGAATTCTTTCGGGACCCCTGTTGGGTTCACGTTTCTATCGGCCATTTTCCTGCTTGACGCAACCGTGTCGAAGCCGCCGGATGCGGCTTGATTCGCAAATACACCCAGGCGGGTGGTACCGCATCCACAACAACTCTGGCCGAGCTTGCTGGCAGACGGGCAGCCCGAAAGCGATGCGCGGCGACTCCCGACAATGCATGTGAATCATATGAATTCCGGGCGAAGACAGCAACGGGTACCGTGTGAAATATTTTCGACCATTCCAGCCATTCGGGAATCTGGGCCAGATTATCGGCCCCCATCAACCAGATAAAATGCGCGGCCGGATAGCGCTGATCCAGCATTTGCAGCGTGTCCGCGGTGTAGCGGGTTCCCATTTCTGCTTCAAGCGTCGAAACATGAATTTGCGGGTGATGCGCAACAACTCGTGCATGCGCGAGCCGATTAGCGAAAGGGGCCATTCCCAACCCAGACTTTAGAGGGTTCTGAGGAGACACCAGCCACCAGACTTCATCAAGCCCGAGGCGCTTAAGCGCCTCGATGCTGATATAGCGATGCCCATCATGGGCAGGGTTAAAGGAACCCCCCAGCAATCCAATGCGCCTGTTGTGATGCATAAAGGCCCCCGCCTGTCCGGAAAATACCATGCTGTCTGTCATCATCACGCGATCCTGCTCAGGATCGGACCTGTCCAGCGCCGCGCACAACGTATTTGTAGCTAGTCAATTGCTCTGCCCCGACAGGCCCACGCGCATGCATTTTGCCGGTCGATATTCCGATCTCTGCAC
>JAPKDV010000011.1 GCA_028822385.1 Alphaproteobacteria bacterium | reverse complement strand
ATCCGCAGTGTGACCGAAGGGCTGGCGACCCTTGGAGTCGACGCAGCCCGGGTGAGTGACGTGATCGTCACCCATCTGCACTACGATCATATCGGCGGGCATGCTCAGTTCCCAGCAGCGAAGTTCCACCTTCAGGAAAAGGAGATGCAATTCGCCACTGGCCCCCATATGTGCAGCCATGTGGTCAACGCGTCCTTCACCCCGGATCATATCGCCGACATGGTGCACAACGTTTTTGCAGGGCGCGTTTCCTTCAGCGACGGCACCAACGAAATCGCCCCTGGGATCACGGTTCATCACGTAGGCGGTCACTCCATGGGGCTGCAATTCGTGCGGGTTCTGACCAAACGCGGCTGGGTTGTCGTGGCCTCAGACGCCACGCATTTCTATGAGAACCTGCAACGGCGCATGCCCTTCCCCGTGATCTACAATCTCGGTGATATGGTCCTGGCCTTCGATGCATTGAAGGCCCAGGCCGAAACCTTCCAGCACATCGTGCCGGGTCATGATCCGCTGGTGTTGGATCGCTATCCCGCCCCCGATGATCGTCTCAAAGGGATCGTGGCGCGCCTCGACGTGGCACCGACCGGCTAGTTCGTTTTTCCGATAGCTGCCATTTTTGCCGTCCATTCAGCGCGCGGAAGATACCCTTCCGTGTCGCGGCACATGTTTTCCGTAAGTTTGAAAATCTCGAAATCGCTCAGATCGAAGTCGAGATACTCACCGAATGGCTGCGGCACATGGAACGGGGAGTCGAGATAGACCTCAAGGTTGTTACCCTCGGGATCATCGAAATAAACCGACCAGGCATTGCCATGATTGCGCGGCAGAAGGTTCTCGACGTTGCGCGCCACCACCCGCCGATACATGGTGCGCAACTCGTCGATTGACTTCACCAGAAATGAAAGCTGGTTGACCGTACTTGGCACATCGGCCGGACGGCCCTCGGCAAGGATCACCTGATGATGGATGGTCGGATCATTGGACATAAAGGTGATGTGACCATTGTAGCGCGGCACGAAGCCGCGGTCAGAAACGTGGAAGCCCATCACACCCGTGTAGAACTCCTCCATACCCTCCATATCGCGCACCCAGATCCCAGCATGGGTGAGGGTTGGCTTGATATCTTTACTCATGGCAAAGCTCCCTAGTCGCCGGAGGACACAACACCATTTTCGTGCATGGCCGCAATGTCGTCAGGCCCATAGCCCAAACTCTCAAGAATTTCGCGGGTCTGTTCACCAAGTTTCGGCGGCGCAACGGCAAAAGAGCTAGGCGTCCGAGTGAGGGAGAAAGGCTGGCGCACAAATTTCATCTCGCCCAATTCCGGTGAGGTCAGCGGTTGGGCCAACCCGAGATGTTCAACCTGTTCGTCGGCGAACATCTCGCCGATATTGTAGATCGGGCCACAAGGCACACCCAGCCCGTTGAAGTCTTCAACCCATGTGGCCGTCGTCTTCTCCGCGATTACCTCTGCAATCAGGCCATTCAGGCGGTCGCGGTTTTCCGAGCGCGCAGGGGCATCCACAAAGTCAGGATCGGCCATCCAGTCCTCATGATCCAGAGCACGGCAGAAGCGCCCCCAGATTTCCTGACCTGCCACGGCGATGTTCATATGGCCGTCCGCCGTGGCAAAGACACCCGTTGGAATGCTCGTGGGGTGATTGTTGCCCGCCTGTTGCGGCACTTCACCATCGACCAGCCAGCGCGCCGACTGAAAGTCGAGCATGAAGGCCTGTGCCTCCAGCAACGAGGTGTGCAGCCACTGGCCCTTGCCGGATTTCTCGCGTTCGAGTAGCGCGAGCATCACACCCTGTGCGGCGAAGAGACCCGCAGTTAGGTCAGCAATCGGAATGCCTACACGCACCGGGCCTTGACCCGGCAGACCCGTGATCGACATCAAACCACCCATCCCCTGAGCGACCTGATCGAAGCCCGGACGCTTCGCATAAGGACCATCCTGGCCGAAACCCGAAATGCTCGCGAGGATGATACGTGAATTGATCGCCGAAAGCGCATCGTAGTCGATACCCAAACGCGTCTTCACATCCGGGCGATAGTTTTCAACGACCACATCGGCATCAGCAACGAGCTTGCAGAAAACCTCTTTACCAGCTTCTTCCTTCAGGTTCAGCGCCAGCGAGCGCTTGTTCCGATGCAGGTTCTGGAAATCGGAGCCATGCCGGGCCCCGCCCAGAGATGCTCCACCCTCAACGGCCGGGGGCATTTCCACTTTTATGACATTGGCGCCCCAATCAGCAAGCTGGCGGACACAGGTCGGGCCCGAACGAACCCGGGTGAGATCAAGCACTGTGATGTGATCAAGAACAGTGGCAGCAGGAATATGAGGCATGAAAATACTCGCATATGGAAGGTTAGAGCTTGAGCAGACGGCGGGCGTTACCGTTCAGGATTTTAGCTTTGTCCTCGGCATTGAGGTGTAAACGCTCTATCCACTCCGTACCCAAGGCATTGGGCACAAACGGCCAGTCGACAGAAAACAGAATACGGTCAGCACCCATCTCCTGCAAAGAGCACATCATTGCCGGATCTGAAAAATTCCCACTCGTCGTGATGTAGAAATTACGGCCGAACACGTCCCGGAAATTCATCGGCTTGTTACCCGGGCGCGACAGCGCGTGGTCGATCCGCCAAAGAAGAAATGGCAGGCCTTCGCCCAGATGCCCCAGCATGATCTTCACGTCGGGATACTTATCTAGGACACCACTCAACACGAGCCGGATCGCCTGGGTCGCGGTTTCCACTGTGAAGCCCCAGCCTGCGTTTAGTAGTGCAGGAAAGTCCTGCACATAAGGCTCGTAGTAGCGCTCAACGACCGTTGGATCCGGTGCGGCAGGATGCATGTAGAGAGGTACATCAAGCGCCTGAGCGCGCTCGAAAACGGGCCAGAACCGCGGGTCATCGAAGAAAATTCCATGGGTGAGGCCATGCACCATCGCGCCCTTGAAGCCGAGCTTGTCGACGCAGCGTTCCAACTCGTCGGCACAGGCCTCCGGGTCTGGCGTTGGCAGATTACCGAACGCTGCAAACCGGTCAGGACGCTCCGCAACAATTTCCTGCAACCGGTTGTTGGCAGCCCGGGTAATCTCGGCTGCGTTCGACGGATCCAGCCGTTGCGTCGAGGGGGCGCCATGGGAGAGCACCTGAATGTCGATTCCAGCAGAATCCATTTCCGCGATTCGCGTATCATAAAGGTCTTCGAGCTTCGGACGCAGCGCGCCCGCACCACCGGTCGCATCAGTCACCGCATAGTGCGCGACTAGCTCAGGATCCCAGTAATGTTCCTCGATTGCGATGACCTCTTGGCCGGATGACGTCGCCATATGTGCTCCTCCTAAAATATTTGGATGCACAGTGATCGTACTGATTGAGCAGAATATTACGAGTGTAAAGTTATGTAAATTTGGTTCGCGACGAGCCCGAAACACCAGTCATTTTATTGTCCGGACAACTTATAAAGACCTCGCATCTTCGCTATCTCCACCTAAAAAATTTTCCTATAGTAGAATCCTACGCGTGTGCCAATCACGTCCTGCGCCCGCCAACGAGATTAGCCGATACGACCAACGGCCGCCACGACTGGGAGGAAACCATCATGATTATCGAACGCGATTTACCCATCACAATGGACGACGGAGTTGTCTTGCGTGCAGACGTCTATCGACCTGATACCAAGGCGAAGGTGCCAATCGTCATGGCCGGGGGCCCCTACGGCAAAGGTGTGAAGTATCAGGAGCACTACAAACCGCTCTGGGATTCACTGGTCAAAATGCATCCCGATATCCTCCCTGGTTCGAAACACCAGTGGCTCACATGGGAAACCGTCGATCCGGAAATCTGGGTACCCTGGGGTTATGCCTGTGTGCGTCTAGACTCACGCGGCGCTGGCCGCTCACCTGGCTATCTCGATATCTTCTCCCCGCGCGAGACTCAGGATTATGCCAATGCCATCGAATGGGCAGGAAAACAAAGTTGGTCCAATGGCAGGGTTGGGCTCAACGGGGTGTCCTACTATGCGATCAACCAGTGGCAAGTAGCGGCTCTGCAACCCAAGTCTCTCGCCGCTATGATCCCATGGGAAGGTGCCGCGGACCATTATCGCGACTGGGCACGTCACGGCGGTATCCTATCCAACAAGTTCATGGAAATCTGGTTTCCGCGTCAGGTTGAGAACGTCCAGCACGGTAATGCAAAAGGCCCGAAGGATCGCTGGATGGGGAAAAGCGCAACAGGTCCGGCTAAGCTCTCCGAGGCCGAACTCAAAGAAAACCGCGCCGACACGATGGAGAACTACCGCGTTCGCGAAATGGATGACGACTGGTACCAGTCCCGTTCTCCTGATTGGTCCAAGGTTAAAGTACCGTTTCTCAGTCCCGCCAGCTGGGCCGGATTTGGCCTACACCCTCGCGGCAATTTTGAGGCATATACGCAAGCAGCCTCAAAAGAAAAATGGCTCGAAGGTCATCCCGGACGTCACGAGGAGTGGTTCTATCTCGATTACGGTATGCAGTTGCAGAAACGCTTCTTCGACTACTATCTCAAGGGCGAGAAAAACGGCTGGAACAAGGAGCCTCGCGTCTGGGTCAACCTGCGCCGACCGTTTACCGATGACGTCGTGCTTCGCAAGGAAAGCGAGTGGCCTCTCAAGGGCACCAAGTGGACCAAACTGTTCCTCGATGCCGGAGGCAAAGGCAAGCTAGACTGGAAAGCTCCCAAGACTAAGCGAGGCAAAGAGTTCCGCGCCCTGACACGTGGTGTCACCTGGCGCACGCCACCGCTGGAACGAGAAACCGAAATCACCGGTCCGATGACGGCCAAACTTTTTGTGTCCTCCACGACAGAGGATTGCGATCTGTTCGTCACTATGCAGGCGTATTCGGACAAAGGCCGTGAGGTGCACTTCCAGGGTACTGTCGACCCAAAGACACCTCTGGCTCAAGGCTGGCTGCGGGTCTCCCATCGAAAGCTCGATCCAGAGAAGTCCGAGCCTTGGCGTCCCTATCACTCCCATGACGACAAGCAGATGCTAACGCCGGATGAGATTTACGAAGTAGATGTGGAGATCTGGCCCCAGTGCATCGTGTTGCCCAAAGGCTTCCAGATTGCATTGAATATTGCTGGTCAAGATTTTGACCGTCCCGGGCCATCCATGGAGGCTTATGTCCCCTCACGTGGTTCCGGACTGTTCCTGCACGATCACCCGACCGATCGGCCAAAAGAAATCTTTGGTGGCAAAACGACGATCCACACCGGACCTAAGCATCAAGCTCATCTACTGCTTCCAGTCATTCCTAAGAACAGGAAGTCGATGTAGAAGTCAGAAAAAAACGATGATGGATAAGGCGGCCCTTGTGGCCGCCTTTTCTTTTAACGAATCAGGATAAGAAAATTCGACTTTGACTAGCCCGCACGATTCACCTCACGTCGAGCCGCCAATCCAATTAATATGGCAAAGGCGCAAACCACTGCCATGGCGTAAAAAGCACTTTCTTCGATCATGCCGTAAAGGCCACCCGCTAGCAGCATTGATATTCCCATCACCACCCCCGAGACCGACGCATAAGTACCCTGCGCTGAAGCCTTGAGGCCAGCGGGTGCGCGAGCGGCGATGAAATGCATGGTGGCAAGATAGGTTGCCCCAAAGGTCGCGGCGTGAAGGGTCTGCGCGACAATCAAGCCCGGCAGCGCCGTGGTTTCCGCCAGAATGATCCACCGGATCAATCCAGCAACCGCCCCTAGGCTAAGAAGTCCAAACGGCCCCAAGCGGCGCACCGCTGAACCGCTCACGGCAAACAGAATGATCTCTGCAACCACGCTGCCCGCCCAGAGTAACGCAATCAGAGTTCCTGATAATCCTGCCTCTCGCCAATGAATGACCGAGAAACCGTTCAACACGGCATGGCTAGCCTGCACCGCGCTCGCGGCTAGCACAAAATAAAGAAACGCTCGGTCGCGCAGAAGGTCGAGAAACCCGCCAAAGTGTTTTATCCGCGCTGGTGCATTCTGCTCGCGAAGTAACAATGTGGCTCCCAGCACAAGCATTAACCCGACGAACACCGTAGGAACGATCACATCAGGCGGATGGTCCGTCAGTAACCACCCGGCACCGAATGTGCCTGCAATAAACGTGGCCGATCCCCACAACCGAATACGGCCATAATCCAGCTTGTCTCGCACCACGGCGACCATGGTTTGAGAATCTCCCAGTGGGATCAAAACATGATAGACCGGCGCATAAATCAGTGTCACCAAGACAATTGGCCAGAAGGACTGCGCAAAAAAGAAGCCTGAAAACGCCGCAATACTGATGCCGGCGAACAGAACTAAAGCGCGCTTTCCGTGCCCGGAACGATCAACCCCACGCGTGATTAAAGGGTCGGCAATCACCCGCATCCAGGGACCAATGGCCAGTACAAAACCGATCTGGCTGGCGTCCAGTCCGCGGCTTTTCAACCAAACAGGCCAAAAGGGCAGCATGACACCAAGCACAAGAAACAAGGCGCCATAAAAGACTGCGAAACGGGCTGCAGTGCGAAAAGTATTTTCAGTCAAAATATCCGCCACAAAAAACGCCGGCCGCTCGCAAGATACGAACGGCCGGCGCTACTGAATTTTAAAGACCCTCGGGTCAAGGCAAACCCTATTCCGCGGCCTGCTTCGATTTTGCCTCATCAGGTGAAACAGCTTTATCAGCATCCGCATCACCAGCCTCAACACGTGCTGCAATCTCTTTCTGAGTCAGCGGCGCGTTCCGAAACCGACCATGCTTATCATAGTAACGGTCAATCTGGATATGCTTGGCAACAGTCAAAGGCGCGTTCTTGAAAAAGTCGAAAAGCGCAATAAAACCGCCGGTCCACATCGTACGCATCATATGCGGCATGGAACGCGTAGCACGCAGCTCGGCCGTCGGGGCATTCTCTATCTTGTGATAACTCTCACGATCCTGCAGCGCAGCCCGGATCAAATGCGGTGCGGCCCAGTTGCAACGATAGTGGATCGTACCGTCCGGACGGATAATGTAGACTACGTTCGGCATCGCGCCATAGGCGCGATGGAAGGTGCCATCTAGATCATCAACCAGAACCCGACGAAATTCCTTGTAGCGCGGCGCAACAAGTTTGGCGGCCTTGACCTTGTCATCCATGTTTTGATGCGGCCCCATGCGCTCACCCGGATGGGCTTCACGGACATAGACCATAACGAATTCCACATCGGAAAATTCCGACACGATGTCCTTATAGATACCGATGTTCTTAGTATACATCGAACAGGTCGAGGACCCGGTCTCGATTACCAGCCACTTGCCATCAAAGTCCGAAATTTTGACGTCTTCATTGGTTGTCAAATCGGTGAATGTAGCATCAATATATTTGTCACCGGCAGCCGGCCCAACAAATGTATCAAAGTTGTAGTCGACCACGCGAAAACGAGAGTTGTTGTAAACAGGCTTCTGAACTTCAGACATGTCAGGCCTTCCCTTATTTATCGATTTTGAATTGTTGCATGCATGTTTGCGCACATCTGAGTTTATTGTAGCAAAAGTCGGTGCAGTTTTGCGAATCACGGTCGAGCTGAGCAATTTCCATTCAACAGGTATGATTGTCCTGCAAATACGACGCAACGTGTTATATGCTTTAAATTAATTGATTGGGCTACAAGCCCGGGGAGCTAACCGTGACACTTCGTAACCTGATCTTTGCAGTAGCCTTCGCCATGACTGCGACCTTTGCCACTGGCACCCCCAGCATTTCTCAGAACGCGGATAAGCTTTCAAGTGCGAACGGAAAACCTTATTTAACGGACATCTTTGGTGCATGGGAAATTCGTTGCATGCGCCTCACGGCAGGCGGCGAACGCTGCCAGATGTTCCAGGAACTCGACGAAAGCCCGGGAAACCCTGTAGCTGAGATTAATATATTTGCATTGCCAGTCGGTCAGGAAGCAGTATTGGGCGCCGTCATCATTACTCCGCTCGGGACATTGCTGACGGCGAGGCTTACACTTAAAATTTCCAACCTTGAACGCAAAGACTATCCGTTCAGCTGGTGCAACGGGGTTGGTTGCGTAGCGCGCGTCGGAATCACAGCCGACGAACTCGACGCCCTCAAGCTGGGAACCATGGCAACCATCACCATAGTACCGGTTGCAACGCCAACGAGCCCAATGGAACTGTCGGTCTCCCTTCAGGGATTCACATCCGCCTTCAATGCCATGCAAGCCTCTAACAACCCGGGCTGATAGCCCTTAGGAACCTTTCTAGATCACGAGTTTCGCAGCCATCCAGTCGGCCATAAGCGGGCGCGCCTTGAAGGGTATGTTGTCACAGACATGATTCCCCTCAGGGAAGACAACCAGTTCAGCATCATCCCCGGCTTCGTCGATCATGCGTTGGGATTCTTCCACGGGGCAGATCTCATCCAGCCCACTATGGACAATCAGCAACGGACAGGTGATTTGCCCCAGCACGTCTTTCAGCGTGAAACCCTTCGATGTTTCGCGGCCTTCTTCAACGTTCGCATCACCAAACCCGAACCGCAGTGTGTCCTGCACAGCAAACGGGAGTCGATCCCAGAGATCGACCATCGCGTAAAACCCGCCAATCGAAATGCACGCCTTCATACGCGGATCAATCGCCGCACGCGGAGCTGCGTAACCACCAAAGCTGCGCCCCCATATTCCGATACGGTCGCCATCAATCTCCGGCCGGGCTGAAAGCGCATCTATCACCGCGCCAACAGGCACTTCCCAGTCTGGTCTCAGCGGCCATTTCTTGAGGGTCAGGCTCTGTCCTGGACCGTCATAGGAGCAGGTTGCAATACCTCGTTTGAGAAACTCGTTTTCCAGCGTGTAGAATTCTTCCTTAGTGGAATCGCCGCCGCAGGTCAGCATCACACAGGGTACGGGGCCGTCACTCAACGGAACCCGCAGATTAGCGGGAAAGCTGTCCCCGTCATAAGGAATGTCGATGATCGTTGCTGGGATCGCCAGGTGGGGGGCAGCCTTGGCGTAAGCAGCCCGCTGCCGTTCCTGCATCCGTTCCTTCTCAGACCGATCTCCGAAGGAGACCGACTGACCGATGTGAAAATATAGCGATGCCCGCTGAAAGGCCTCGCCCGCTGTGAGTAGATGGCCAGCGACAAGTGCTGCATCCCCCATAGTTTCATGGGTCTGTCCTAGCTCTTCCCAAACCGGCAGCCACTGGTCCATCCGCGTGACCTTAGAAAGCATGGTGTGGGCGTCGTTGTAGTCGACCCCCGCAGCGAGAAATCGCGGAAAGCGATGCTGGATGGTTTCCTGTAGTTCGGCATCAGCCATGGGGCCTCCTCAGTCCAGATGTTGGTGAAAAAATTCGATGGAGCGCGCCAGCGCGCACTCGGCCTCGGGTGCGCTATAGGTCGTCCCGCCATGACGGGCAAAGGCGTGATCGGCGCCGGGGTATTTCTCAATCTCAACTAGTGGGTTGGGGGACAACCGCCGCTCGATCATCGCGCAGACCACCGGAGGCACCCATTTGTCGTCGAGAGCCTGATGCAGCAAGAATGGCTTTGAAAGATTCGGCGCTTCCTTGATCGAGTGCTCGATATAGGTGCCGTAATAAGCAACCGCGCAATCGATATCACTGCGACAGCACATCAGGTAGCCCATCTTGCCACCCAAGCAATAGCCGACGGTCCCGACCTTACCGTTGCTGCCCTCGATGGTGCGCAGAAAGGCCGTCACGTCCTCCATGTCCTGCACGCCGAGCTCGTAGTCAAAGTCGTAATAGAGGTCGATCGCTTTGTCCCAATGGGCCGGTTCGGCGTCAGACAGTTCAACTCCGGGCTCCAGCCGCCAAAACAGATCGGGCACAAGCGTGATCCAGCCGGCTTCAGCAAATTCCTGGGCATGGGCGCGCATGGTGTCGTTGACACCCCAGATTTCCATGATCGCGATGATCGCGCCGACGGGTTTCTTGTCCGGGAACGCGATATGCGCGCCCATCTTGGAGCCATCGCGGAGCGTGACCTGAATGTCTTCGGTACGTGCCATGCTTCTCCCCCACTGAGTTGTCATATAGCAACAGTCTAGGAAAAGTGCCGCCGGGTTGCACCCAGCGGCACTACTTTACTAAAACCCGTAAAACTTCGCCGGATTGTCGACCATGATGCGCTGGCGCATAGCTTCGTCGGGAACCCACTGACCGAAGGCCTCGACCGGGTCGGCGTCGTTCGGGTTGACCTCGAACTTGTTAGGATGCGGCCAGTCTGTGCCCCACATGACGTGGTCGGCATTGGCTTCGACCAGCGCACGAGCCATCGGCAGGCAATCATCATAGGGAGGCAGGTCGGTGGCGCTAACCCGGTTAGCACCGGAGATCTTGATCCAAGTGTTGCCGGCACGCATCAGCTTGAGCAGCGCCTGGAAGCCGTCGGCTTCCACTCCGGCGGTGGCCGGCTGATAGGCAAAATGACCGATCGACATCCGCGTGGTCATCTTCTCGAAGACCGGCATCAAGGAGACGATGTCCTTACCTGGGAACAGCCACTCGATGTGCCAGTTGAACTGCTTTATACGGGCTTCCAGCTCGGGAATCGCATCCAGCTCGAGCGGCATGCCGCCTTTGTTATCGATGTTCAGACGAACGCCGCGAATGCCCTGGGCATCCAGATTAGCGAGCTCTCCATCGCTGAAATCCATAGTCATTGCACAAACACCGCGCGCCCGGTTCGGCGTCTCGGCGTTGAGCGCATTCATGCCATCGAGAATGGCCAAATTATCGACGCCATAGACTGACGGCTGAGTGAACACCACCCGGTCAATGCCAAGCGTGTCGTGGAGCTTCTTGAGTTCCGAAAGCGGTGAATTCGGCGGGGTATAACCGCGATCGGGAGACAGTGTGTATTCAGTGTCAAACACATGCACATGGGTGTCAATCGTCCCCTTTGGCAGGGTGATGTTTGGTTTACGCGGATTGCGGTCCGGTGCGATGCAGTCTCTGATTTCGTTGGCCACGACGGTTTCCCCTTGAATGTCTATTAGATCCGAAGAATTTGTCCGGACCAATGAACGCGCTGCGTATCACATCTACCCATCGGGCTGAAACGCGAATTTTTGCGCGGCCTACTCTCCCGGTTTGCGTAGTCTGTTCGCTAACTCCGGCACCAGCTGATTACTGGCACAAGGCCCCATTGTAGAACTCCATTAGCTTTTCCATGACCCCGGCATAAACAGTCGGGTTACGGGGCTCATAGACTTCGGCATGATTGATATCCGGAATGGTGTAAAGCTCTTTAGGTTCACCGGCGCGGGCCAGCAAATTCTCGGCCTCGACATGGCGCACCATCGTATCTTTTTCGCCATGGATCAGAAGTAATGGCCGGGGCGAAATCTGACCCACCCAGTCTTCAGCATTGAACCCGCAAGCCAACTCGACATTCTCGATGGGATAGCCATCGGGATAGGCATCCTCGGTTTTATACATGGTCTTAAATGCCTCACGCTCCGCAGGTCCCGGCGGAGACATTTCCTGATACGGCAAGGTGCGTCCTTCGCCTGTCAGGGCACGCGCCACGCGATCTACGGCCAGGTCCAACTGAAAGATATCCCACTCTTCGGACGTTCGTTTCGAACGATGCCAGCGCTCACCATTGCCCGGGGCGCCCACCGTGGCGAGCGCAACAATTTCCGGATCGACTGCTGTCGCTTTAATCGAAGCGCCACCGCCATGGCTCAAACCCATCACGGCAACCTGCCCGACATCATCGCGTGCCGACAGCCAGACACGTGCGGCCAGAATATCGCGAACCTGTTCTTCTGGGTCGACCCGGCGCGGCGTGCCGTCGCTGTCACCAAAGCCCCGATGATAGAAATCCAGCGTGTGGTACCCTGCCGCCGTCAGATCGCGTACGAAAGACGGCATGTAGGTTTCCTTGCGGCCTGTATAGCCGTGCACACAGATAATCGCAGGCTTAACCCCGCCGCTAGTGGCCGATGTGAAGGTTCCTACCAGGCGGATACCATTGGCGTAGAAGGTGGCGGCTTGGCTTGTCATTCCGGGTCTCATTCCTGTCGGTTGAATAACAGACGCGAGCGTGGCTCAATCAGTATAAAACATACAACCTTGCGTTCAAATTGAAACGCAACAGGAGCAAACGCCATGCGCACGACGACCCCTACCCCCGAAGAAATGGAACGCTATATTGCGCGCTTTGAGGACCTACCGGCAAACAAAGACCGAACAGCCGGAAAAATTCCGCCTGAAGCCCGAGAGATGATGACCGCGCGCGCGACGCGTACGGTGATCGCGACCGTCGACAAGGAGACACCCTGGGGCAACGGCGTAATCCCAGGTCCTTCGGATTTCGCCGTGGTGATAGCCGAATGCGAACCCGGAAACGGGCCAGGGCTGCACTCCCATGCCCATACCACCGAGACTTTCACCTGCCTACAAAGCCGGTTTGTTATCGAGTGGGGCGATGAGGGCGAACATGCAATGGAGCTTGGGAAGTTCGACACGATCTCCGTACCGCCGGGGGTAATGCGCCGCTTCGCCAATATCGGAGACGAGCGCGGCCTGCTGCATGTCACCCTGCAAGGTCCACTGCGCGATGTGGAGTTTGCTCCAAGTCTGGGTAAGGAACTGCACGAGCGATTTGGCGAAGAAGTGGTCAACGAACTGCTGGCCCTAGGCTACACCTTCGACGCGGGAGTAGAAAAGTAACGCCTCCTAGGCCGCCCTGGGCCTGACAAAAGGCGTAGGCGGCCTAGTAGAGGTTGTTCTTGTAGTCGTCAGCCAGACGAGCATCGATTTCATCGGCGTTCACGCCGTACCAATCCTGATTGATTTTGCCCAATGTAGGAAAATCACCCTTCTGAACCTTGTTGTCGGGGTTCCAGAGATCCGAGCGAATCACCGCCTTTCCGCAGTGAAAATAGACATAGCGGACGTCGATCACCAACGCGGCTCGAGGCGCCTTGCCGTTGGCGTGCATCTGGTCAAGCAATGTGACGTCCGTCGTCAGGTGCGCGCGTCCATTCATGCGCATCACCTCGTTCAGGCCAGGCACCAAGAACATCACCGCCACCTCGGGGTTTTCCATGATGTTGTGGAAGGTGTCTGTCCGGCGGTTACCCGGACGGTCCGGGATCGCGATTGTCGTGCTGTCGATGACATGCACAAATCCTGGGGCGTCGCCACGCGGGCTGCAATCAGCCGGCCCGTCACCTACAGCCGACGTGGACAACACGCAGAAAGGCGAAAGCTCCAGAAAACGGATGCAATGCTGACTGAGCTCGGGCTTCTCCTTTTCCGCTAGATGGCCCTTGGGCTCGCCATAATAGCCAACTAGTTCGTCCACGGTCTTGATGTCACCGTCAGGCATGCTGTGTTCCTCCGTTGTTGACGACAGCGTGTCGTGCATTAAGCTTGCCGTCAACATCCAAGCTAAAACGCGTTGGAACAGCTGCATGACTGAAACGATATATCTCGACTACACCCGCGAAGAACTCGACGCGCAGTACACCAACGTTAAAAACGATGCGGATGCGGTAACCCAGAAGCGGCTGCAGGCCCATTCGGGAGAGGTGGCCGAGCGCATCGCGACTGAGCGAGCCCTGTCCTATGGCGATCACCCGAGCAATCGATTCGACCTTTACCGGGCCAACGGCGCACCGGGACCGGTCATCGTCTTCACCCATGGCGGCCAGTGGCAACGCGGCTCCACCACATCGTCATGTGGCTGGGCCGAAGCGGCGCTGACACACGGCATATCCTTCGTGGCCGGCACCTTCCCAATGATCCCGGAGGTGGGTTTGCCGGAAATGGTCGACCACGCCACCGCGTTGGTGCGCCATGTTCGCGCCAATGCCGAAACGCTAGGGGTAGATCCCAACCGAATATGCATTGCGGGCCATTCCTCAGGCGCACATCTAGCCGCTGCGGTGCTGGTCAAGCTAGCAAATAAAAGCGATCTGGACGGCATCGTCTGCGGCATGACTGTCAGCGGCAATTACGACATGCGACCCCTTATGCTGAGCTACCGGCTGGAATTCATGCAATTGAGTGATGCGGAGACGATTTCCATGTCACCACTGCTCACACTAGACAAGCCGATGCCACCAATGCAGGTGGCTTATGGCGGCACGGAAAGCGACGAGTTCAAGCGGCAGGCCAGTGCGTGGCATGCAGCGCTAGCCGAGCGCGGGGAAGCGAAGCTCGTTTCAGTCCCCGACGCCAACCACTTCAACGTCTTTCTCGGACTGGAAGACCCCGCCGCGCCGCCGTGGGATTTTCTGACCGCGCATCTCACAAAACGCAACGCGCACGCCACGGAATAGGTGGCCCTACTCAGCTGCTTTCGCTGTAGTCTTCGGCTCAACAATCGCGCCGGAGCCGATCAGACCGTCGATTTCGTCAGTGGCAAAACCGAACTCAGCCAGAACTTCGCGAGAGTGCTCACCCATGAGCGGCGCACCCCGACGGATAGACGTGGGATCAGCAGAGTACTTGACCGGATGTGCGATCACGATGTGCTCGCCACCAGTTGCCGCCGGGACTTTCTGAAGCATGCCACGCGCAATAGTGTGCGGGTCTTCCGACATCTCTTTGACGTCATAGACCGGACCTGCAGGAACTCCGGCTGCTTCCAATTTCTCGAGCCATTCTCCCGTGGTGCGATAAGACAGGATTTCCGTCAGGGTCGACACCAAAGCATCCAGATTGGTCATACGGGTGTTGCTGGTTTCAAACCGGGGATCTTCAGCCAGTTCAGGCGAATCAATCGCTACGACGAATTTTAGCCAGGTGCTCTGGTTGGCCGCGCCAACCACGAGTGAGGTGTCTTTGGTCGGAAAGGCCTGATAGGGCGCTGATAACGGATGCGCAGACCCCATCGGCTGGGATATTTCGCCGCTCGCGTGATAAATCGCGGTCTGCCAGAAGGTATGCATGATCCCGGCCTCATAGAGCGAGGAATCTACATACTGGCCTGCCCCGGTCTCATAGCGGCTGACAACGGCACCCAGAATGCCCGTGGCTGAGAGAATGCCCGCCGTAATGTCTGTGATTGGCGCACCGACTTTAATCGGTGGTCGGCCTGGTGCTTCGCCAGTGATGCTCATGATGCCCGACATACCCTGGGTGATCAGATCAAAACCACCGCGTTCAGCATAGGGCCCTGTTCGCCCAAACCCGGAAACAGAGCAGTAAATCAGCCGCGGATTGACCCCATGCATCTCTTCCCAGCCGATGCCAAAATGCTCCATCGCACCCTTGCGGTAGTTCTCAATGAAGACATCTGCCTGCGCAATAACCCGGTGCAGTGCCGCGCGGCCTTCCTCCGAATTGGTGTTGACAGCCAGTCCACGCTTATTACGGTTCATCATGGCGAAGGCTGCAGAATCACCCTGCTCGCCCTCACCAAATCGGCGGGTGTCATCCCCCGCGGGAGCGCGCTCCACCTTGATCACGTCTGCACCCATATCGGCGAGCATCTGGCCACAAGTCGGCGCAGCCATGATGTGGCTCATCTCGATAACCTTGAGGCCATGCAACAGGCCAGTATTTTTCGTCGTCATATTCAGTTTCCTTCGAACTCGGGCTTCTCCTTTGCCAGAAAGGCCCGGAAACCGGTGTTAAAATCATCGGTGTCGAAACAGGCAAACCCTTCGGCTTGCTCGTCCTCGCTCAAAGGCGGGCCGCCGGCGAGTACCCGATCGACAAACTTCTTGTGCCAGCGATTGACCAATGGCGCACCATCGGCAATCCGGCGTGCTGTTTTGTAGGTCTCTTCCTCCACCGCGTCATCGGCAACTACCCGGTTCACCAAGCCTTTGTCTTTTGCTTCGGCGGCACAAAAGACACGCGCCTCATAAAGAATTTCCAGTGCCACGGAACGCCCGACCAAGCTCACAAGGGCCTCGACCTCGGGATGGGCCATCACCAACCCGAGCCGGTTGATCGGTACGCCAAACCGCGAACCTTCGCCGCAGATACGCATGTCACACATCAAGGAAATTTCCATGGAACCACCCACGCACAACCCCTTGATAAGGGCTATCACTGGATGGGGGCAATCACGAATGGCGTGCATGGCGGTGTGCATCAATGCGCCATATTCGGTTGCCTGATCGGAATTCGAGCGCTCGGTCTCAAATTCCGAGATATCAGCACCCGGTCCCATTGCCCTGTCGCCGGCCCCGCGCAGCACGACACAACGTACCGACGCGTCACCGCTAAGTTCCTGCATCACCTCACCTATGCGATGCCACATGGCCTTATTTAGGGCGTTCAGCTTCTCGGGCCGATTCAGCACCACGGTAGCTATATCGCCATCACGCTGCACCACTACAACATCGCCATCGCTGGCTGCGGCTTCACTCATGTAAGTCCCCAAATTTAATATGCCCGCAAAGGTCTTTGTCTTTTGTCTCTATTCGCACACCAGTATAGTGCACCCAACGAAATAACGCGCGCCCATGAAAATCAACAAGGCCGCAAAGGGGAGAAAGACCATGAAAGGCATGATGCCGGGCGATCGCCTGCCATTTTCCGCAATCACTGACCGCAAGCCGTTGATTTTGCCCGACGGCGCCAAGTTGGTTCTCTGGCCCATTCTCGCGCTCGAAGTCTGGGACATCGCCCGCGCCATGGCTCGCATGGTAATCCCACCGCCCCAGGGCATTCCTATGATTCCTGATCATCCAAACTGGAGCTGGCACGAATACGGTATGCGGGTTGGGTTCTGGCGCCTTAAATCAATGCTGGAAGATCTGGGCGTACGTCCCACGGTCACCCTGAACGCTCGCACCATCGAGGAATATCCCCGCACGGCCGAGGCGGTTCTGGATGCGGGATGGGAGTTTAATGCGCATTCCTACGAGCAGATGCCGATGCACAAGCTCAAGGATGAGCGCGCCGTCATCGACAAATCACTCAAGATTATCGGTGATTTCTGCGGCAAAACTCCGCGCGGCTGGTTCGGACCGGGCCTGACCCAGACCTATCAGACCATCGACCATCTGGCCGACGCCGGTGTCGAGTATATCGGCGACTGGGTGCTCGACGACCAGCCTGTGCGGCTAAAAACCGAGGGTGGCACCCCGATGGTAGCCCTGCCCTATAACTACGAGTTGCATGACATCGTGATGATGGCAATCCAGCATCAGCCCTCAGAGGTCTTCAAGAACCGGTCCATCGACTATTTCGAGACGGTCTATGCGGAAAGCCACGAGCACACTCGGGTTATGGCCATTGCCATGCACCCGTATCTGTCAGGATCCCCGCATCGGATCAAATATGTGCGTGAGACCTTCGAGCACATTCTCTCACACCCGGGTGTGGTGTGCTGGGATGGCGAGCAAATTCTTGATTGGTTCAACAAGGAACGCCCCGCGCCGAAGTCTGCGAAGAAGAAAAAAACCAGCAGCACAAAAAAGAAATAGTCCCACTCCCTTCCAACCGCGGCCCAGTGCGCCGGGAGCATGCAATGACCGACTCGATAATCCCTGCCGATCCAGTAGGGGCCCTCATGCCGCACACAATCTCCGAGCCCATTAGAGGCTCGGGGGTCGGCCCGTTGGCAGGCAAGACATTCGTGGTGAAGGATCAGTATCACATCGCCGGTCGCAAAATTTCCAACGGCAGCCCGGACTATCTCGAAAAATCCAGGGTCAACGACGCCACATCTCCCAGCGTGCAAAAGCTGCTTGATGCCGGGGCCGATATCGTGGGCATCGCTGTCTGTGACGAGTTTTATTACAGCCTCACCGGTGCCAACGCCCATTACGGCACACCGGTGAACGCACGCGCTCCCGGGCGCATGCCCGGCGGATCATCTTCAGGCTCTGCTGCGGCGATGGCCGCAGAAATGTGCGATTTCTCGCTTGGGTCCGATACCGGCGGCTCAGTGCGCATTCCCGCGTCCTTTTGTGGCCTTTACGGCATTCGCCCCACTTATGGCCGTGTCGACCTGTCCAATGCACACGGAATGGCGGCTTCTTTCGACACCGCGGGCTGGTTTGCCAATGACGCAAAACTGTTCCGAGACATCGGACCCGTCCTGCTCGAC
The DNA here is from genome assembly GCA_028822385.1 of Alphaproteobacteria bacterium. GTDB lineage: Bacteria > Pseudomonadota > Alphaproteobacteria > UBA6615 > UBA6615 > JABJAG01. Next base: position 13,906 of record JAPKDV010000011.1, on the reverse strand, counting down.
AACGCAACAACACCAGGCATCCCAAACCGGATGCTCGTCATTGCCGACGCTTTCGAACGCACAGACCCCATGGTCGGCGACGCCATCAGCACAGTGATCGGCTCTGCTGCCAGTGTCCTACCGGAAGCCGAACCCATTCAGATTGCCGAAGACGACACTCTCGAGATCTGGTGGGACGCGTTCCGCGTCCTGCAGGCCGGTCAGGTCGCACAATCGAATTTGCCTTGGGTGCAGGAACACAATCCTGATCTCGGCCCGGGTATTCGGGAACGCTTTGCCATGGCTGCAGCGATCACAGACGACGAAACAGCCGCCGCCAAAGCGGTTCACCAGCGCGTTCTAGACCGGGTTCTTTCGCTCGTAACCCCGGGTACAATCCTGTGTCTGCCAACCGCCCCTGTGATTGCGCCGAAAACCGATGCACCGGCAGAGGACCTAGAGTTCTTCCGCGCCAACACCATGGCACTGACATGCGTTGCAGGGCACACCGGATTGCCACAGGTTACCACCCCGGCGGCGGAGGTTGAAGGCTGTCCAGCCGGGCTATCCTTCATTGGCTGGCCGGGTGGAGACGAAGCGCTCCTCGATCTGGCTGTTGCCATGCAGCCCTTTTGCGTTCGCTAGGCACAAGGTTACAAGATGCTTGACTTCATCCATCCCGACGTGGTCGGCGGGGTGGCTGCCGTCCTGACCACCATCGCCTTCCTGCCACAGGTCATCAAATCCTGGCGCAGCGGTTCCACCCGCGATGTATCGCTGGGCATGTTCCTGATCCTCAACACGGGAATTGTGTTGTGGCTAATCTATGGGCTGTTACTGGGCTCACTGCCGCTGATCCTTGCCAACACGGTGACGATTTTTCTAACCGGGACCATAATGGTCCTCAAGCTGCGCACCGGACGAAGCTAGGCGTCTGGCATGGCAGACGCGCGCCACATTCTTGCCATTGACCAAGGAACAGCCAGCACCCGGGCTATCCTGTTCGACAGCTCGGGCAACCCTGTCCAATCGGCCCAGCGCGAATTGCCGCAAATCTTTCCGCAACCGGGCTGGGTCGAACACGATGCGGAAGAGATCTGGTCTGCAACAATTGAGGTCTGCCGCGAGGTTCTGAAATCAAACCGCAACGTCGCGGCGCTCGGTCTGACCAACCAGCGTGAAACAACAATTCTCTGGGATCGCGATACCGGCACCCCCATCCACAACGCCATCGTCTGGCAGGATCGCCGCACCGCACAGGCCTGCCGCGACATCGCTGCGGCCGGTCACACGGAGATGATTTCAGCTCGAACCGGGCTGCTCCCGGACGCCTATTTTTCAGCCTCCAAGATCGCCTGGATGTTGGACAATATCGACGGAGCACGAGATAAGGCTGAAGCTGGAGAGCTTGCCTTCGGGACAGTCGACAGTTTCCTGCTATGGCGGCTGACCGGGGGCGCGGTCCATGCAACGGACGCTACAAATGCCAGCCGCACCATGCTGTTCGACATCCACAAACAGGAATGGAGCTCCGAACTTCTTGAATTGTGGGACATTCCTGACGCGATCCTACCAGATGTGCGTGACAGTGCCGGAGATTTTGGCACGACCGGGGCTGATACCATCGGGGTGGAGTTGCCTATTCGCGGAATTGCCGGGGACCAGCAGGCCGCAACCATAGGTCAGGCTTGTTTCGCGCCTGGCATGGTCAAAAGCACCTTTGGAACCGGCTGCTTTGTGCTGATAAACACCGGGGCCACCCCCATTGCCTCTAACCACAAATTATTGACCACGGTTGCATACCGGCTGGCCGGGCAGACCACCTATGCGATCGAGGGTTCGGTCTTCGTCGCAGGTGCCGCCGTGCAATGGCTGCGGGATGCGCTGCAGGTGATCGGGTCAGCACCGGAGACAGAAACTCTCGCGCGCGACCTCGGTTCCAACAACGGTGTTTATATGGTTCCTGCGTTCACCGGGTTGGGAGCACCGCATTGGGACCCGGATGCCCGTGGTGCCATTCTGGGTTTAACCCGGGATTCGGGTATTGCTGAAATCGTCCGTGCTAGTCTTGAGGCAGTCGCATATCAAACGCGAGACCTGCTTGATGCCATGTCCGCAGATCTAGGCACGACGCCGGCCACCATCCGGATCGATGGTGGGATGGCGACTAATAACTGGCTGATGCAGTTCCTCGCCGACATACTGGATGTACCTATGGCGCGGCCGCGGGTGACGGAAACAACCGCACTGGGGGCCGCTATGCTCGCCGGGCTTGGTGCGGGGCTTTACGGCAATCTCGAAGAGATTGCGGAACAATGGTGCCTCGATCGGAAGTTCAAACCCAATATCGCGACAGCCGAACGAGAACGCCTGCTCGCAGGCTGGCAAGACGCTGTGGGACGAACATTGTCGCGATCACCCTAGACGCATTTGCGTTCCGCACATCTGCGGCGAATACTTTTTCTAACACATCTTTAGGGGTACGGTATGAGCATAGAAATTCAGGGCAGTTGCGATCCACAATTCGCGTCTTTGCGTGAAGCGCTGGCGCGGAACTTTGCCGAACATAATGAAATCGGCTCAGCCGTTACCGTGTATCTCGATGGTGTGAAGGTCGTCGACCTCTGGGGCGGTCACATGGATACCCAACGCGCCAAGCCTTGGCGCGAGGACACGCTCTGTATCATGTACTCCATCGCCAAGAGTATGTGCGCCACCTCCGTGCACATCCTCGCCGATCGGGGATTGGTCGATCTCGACGGGCCAGTTGCAGACTACTGGCCGGAGTTTGCACAAGCCGGCAAGGAGAACGTGAAGGTCCGACACGTGATTTCGCATTATTGCGGCGTCTGTTTTGCCGATGCCGGTGAACCCGGTGATATCTATAACTACGACCGCATGATCAAGGTGATCGAACAGCAGGCTCCCGCTTGGCCCGCCGGCACCAAGGGTGCCTACAACACGGTCAATATTGGATATCTCGCCGGCGAAATCGTTCGCCGGGTCACCGGCACACCCATCGCGCGGTTCATACAAGAAAATATCTGTCACCCCCTTGGTGTGGACTACCAGATCGGCGTGAAAGAGTGCGATCTCGGCCGAATTGCTAACCTGACCCCCAACACCCAGGGTAATGCGATGATGAAGCAGGGCAGTAGCACCGAAGAAAGCCCACTTTCACGGGCCTGGAAACCCCTGCCCAAACCTTTCGGAACTGATGCGCAGAACAGCCGCGAATTCCGGCTCGCTGGCATTCCGTCCTTCGGTGGTTTTGGCGAAGCCCGGGCCATGGCTCGTATCTACGCGATGCTCGGGAATGGCGGTGAGTTAGACGGTGTTCGCATTCTTTCGCCCGAAGCCGTTAAACGCGCAACCACACTGCAATGGGAAGACGATGCGGACGGCATGACCGGACGCCCCATGCGCTATGCTATGGGCTACGCCAAGAGCACTCCGGTTCACGCCTATATGGGCCCGAACCCCAATGCATTTGGACATCTCGGATCAGGAGGCGCGCGCGCTTTCGCCGATCCTGCACGAAACCTCGCGGCCTGCTTCGTCTCGAACTATCAGAGCGAAGGTATGGGCGTGGGCGTCCGCACAGAAGCTGTTGTCGAGGCAATTTTTGCCAGCCTCTAGGTTTGACTCAGCCGTCGTAGCAACCCGCCAGTCGGGCTCGCTGCTTCACCAGACCGAGCACCGCATCAATGGTGGGGGTCGCCACCTTGACGATTCTCCCTAGCTCCTGGACCGAGGCGACCAGCGCATCGATCTCCATCGGGCGGCCCAGCTCTAGATCCTGAAGCATAGAGGTCTTGTGATCGCCGACTTCGCGGGCGCCAGCGATGCGCTTGTCTACATTGATCGCAAACTTCACACCGAGCGCTTCGCCAACTGCCTGCGCTTCGACCATGGACGCGCAAATCACCCCATGGACATCAGCGTCATCAATCATCTCCGCCAAGGTACCGCCGGTCAGAGCCGAAATCGGGTTAAGCGAAACATTGCCCCAAATCTTGACCCACATATCGTCGCGAATCCGCGGACGCACGGGTGCACGTAAGCCGGCATCTGACATCAGTTTGGAAAGAGACTGAACCCGTTCGGTTTTCTCACCAGATGGCTCGCCAATCGAAAAACGGTTTCCATAGGTATGATGGATTACGCCAGGCTCTACAATTTCGGCAGCCGGATAGACCACGCACCCAATCGCGCGTTCCGGACCGATCAGGTCCCATTGTCGCTGATCCGGATCAACGGACTGCACCTGCGTTCCTTCATATTCGCCTTCAAGCTTGTAGAAGTACCACCAGGGCACACCGTTCTGTGCTGTGACCAGGGCCGTCTCGGGACCAAACAACGGCAACATCTGATCGGCCACTGCTGCGGAGGAATGCGCCTTCAAGCTGACGATCACATAGTCCTGCGGACCAGGTTTGCGCGGATCATCGGTGGCGTTGACCGGGACAACATGCTCGGTGCCGTCCTTCATAACGAGCTTAAGCCCGTTCTGTTGCATCGCTGCCAAATGCGGCCCACGAGCAATACAAGTCACATCACAATCACCTGCCCGCGCCAGTTCGGCAGCCATGTAGCCGCCGATCGCACCTGCTCCATACACACAGACTTTCATGGTCTAGAGCCCGAGCTTTTCGTGAAGGCCAATACGCTGCAATTTGCCGGTGGCACCTTTGGGAATTTCTTCTAGAAATACGACCTTGCGCGGCACTTTGAAGTCGGCCAAATGGATGGCTGCGAACTCGCGAATATCGGCTTCCGTGGCGCTCTCTCCTTCTTTCAGAACAATCGCCGTGGCTACTTCTTCTCCCAATTTTTCATGCGGCAGAGCGAAGGTCACTACCTGATCTACAGCGGGATGATCGAGCAAGATTTCATCGACTTCACGTGGGCTGATCTTTTCTCCGCCCCGATTGATGATCTCCTTAAGACGCCCGGTGATACTCAGATAACCGCCAACATCGAACATTCCCTGATCACCCGTGCGGAACCAGCCATTGGTAAAACCTTCCGCATTTGCCTTGTCATTGGCTTCATAACCCTTGGTGATATTCGGTCCGCGGATGACGATTTCGCCAGTCGCACCGCGTTCGAGAATGCTTCCGTCCAGATCCATGATTTCAACTTCGGGGCCTGCGGCGACACCAACCGAACCAGCCTTGCGCGCGCCCGGCGGCAACTGATTTGAGGTCATCTGATGCGCAGCCTCGGTCATGCCATAGGATTCGATTACCGGGCAGCCAAAGGTCTCCTCCAGTTCTACCATCACCTGTGGCGGCAGTGAGGAAGATGACGAGCGAATAAATCGTAAACCTATTGTATCAAGAATTTCCTTATTTCGTGACGCACGCGACAAAATTGCCTGATGCATGGTTGGCACGGCCGTGTACCAGCTCGGCGTTGCGTCCTCAAACCAGCGGAACACCCGCAAAGCGTCAAATCCTGGCGTGCAATAGGTACTGCCCCCGGCCGCCATACTCGAGAGAACGGCTGCGATTAATCCATGGATGTGAAACAGCGGCATGATGTTCACACAACGATCTTCACCTGACAGGGAAAGGGTAGCCCCGATATGCCGTGCCGAAGCGCAGATATTAGTCTGGCTCAGAGGCACTATCTTTGGTCGCGATGTCGTTCCCGACGTGTGCAAAACAAGCCCTACATCTTCCGGCTTCGCAGGACCTGAATTTACAGCCGCATCACATCCTTCCCCATTCGGCACAATTGCGAAGGTTCCAGCTGGTGAACCCGCAGGAACAGTGAGCTCATAGACAGACACTCCAAGATCACGCGCCACCGCGACAGCCGGCGATTCACTCCCAGCCTCAACAAAAAGTGCCTTGGCTGCCAGATCTTCAAGATAGAAACGAAATTCCTCTCCCCGATAGCCGGGATTCAGCGGCGCCGTCGTCGCGCCACCCCCAACGGCGATAAACGCCGCGGCCATTTCCGGTCCATTGGGCAACACGATAGCCACGCGATCGTTTCGGCCAATTCCGAGTGCATTCATATCTGAAACGGTTTTCGCCGCAAGTGCACGCAACCCCGCATAGGTCAACGGTTCACGATTAGGTGCAGCAAGCGCCACAGCGTCATCTGCACCACCATCAATCAGGTTCAGGATTGTTTCCGCCATGATTTTTCATTCCCAGGGGTTCATTAACCCTCAATTTGCATCAATTCTTCTTTCAATAGGCGAAAGGATACCAGCCCCGCAACGGGATTCAGACTTCAAAACACAAAAGAGGCAGGTTTTTAGACGCGAATATCGAGGCGCTGTGATGCTTCGATATTGATCACGTCCTCGCTAGGCAGACAATTCAGCAGCAGGCTTCAGTGATGGGCAACTCGTCGCACCTTACGAATGGCCAACACAACAGCGGTCGCTTGTCTGCTCGTCCTGCGCAATCAGTTACGTAAAAAAAATCGGGGCCGGGCCTCGGAGAACATCATAACTTGATGTCCCGATCGCAGATGCAGCAAGGTCTGTATGGAGGCTATACTGATGATCGTCGCGATCAATGCTACCTGCACCCGGCACAAAACCGACGCGGCAAACAGCGGCAGCATGTGCTTGGTTTCTTATTGGGCTTAGAATTCCACCAAAAAAGAGAACGAAGCCGAACTACCTTACGAAGAAGGCGTCGGCTTCCTACTGGGGAGGCATTGCGGCAAGTTGGAAGTCAATCCCAACGAGCTTAACTAGCTAGCGAGACATTTCGTCCAGCTGGCGGCGCAAGTCTTCGATCTGTGTCTTAAGATCATCCAGTTTGTTATCCCCACCGCCAGAAGATGCTGACTTTTCGCCTGTTGGCCCGCGCTCTTGCCCCGCGTCATTCGGCGTGAACATCTGAAAAGCGCGCTCAAACATCGCTAGGTTCTGAAGCCCCATGTCTTCCCACTGATTGAACGGGAACATGTTGCGTCCAGCCGAGCCGTCGACATACTCGCGCATGCGGTCCTGATTACTCGAGAATGCGTCCATGGATGCCTCCAGATAATTAGGGACCACGGATTGCAGACTGTCGCCATAAAACTGGATGAGCTGGCGCAAGAAGCTGACCGGGAGCAAATTTTCTCCCTTGGACTCCTCCTCAAAAATAATCTGAGTCAATACCTGGCGGGTGATATCATTCCCCGACTTGGCGTCCAAAACGACAAACTCGTCTCCCGCTTTGACCATGACGGACAGGTCGTCAAGCGTCACATACTTGCTGGTAGCAGTATTGTAGAGCCGCCGATTGGCGTACTTCTTGATTGTTATGGGATCTTTTTTCTCTGAATTGGCCATAGTCCACGGCCCCGAATGTTGCTTCCGTTGCGTTACTATAGCAGATTGACGGAAAAATGCTGCAATGCAACGAATGTTCGATGATATACGCCTTCGCAGTGGTATATGGCGTTCGGCCACGGCTATAGTCCCTGATCATGAACGATCAACCAGATTTCGCGGCTCTCGCACGTCAATATCTTGATCTCTGGGAAGGCCAGCTGACTGCTATGTCGTCGGCCCCTGGCCTTGCAGAACAAAGTGCGTGCTTCTTCGATGCAATGAATCAGCTCGGCAAGGACGCCAATCCGATACTGACCGCCAATCTCGCTGAATTCCTCAAACGCACGCAAATGGGGACGCAAAATGAGCCAGACTCAACCACCTCCGCCGAGGACCGGGCCCCGGCCTCTCCCTCTGCATCTGACGACCGCGACGAATGGATGGATCAGCTCTCGGGTAGGCTTGCCGCTCTTGAAGAACGCTTCGACCAACTGGAATCCGGAAGTGGCAAAAAAGGTGGCGGAACTGCAAGCCGCCCTCGGGCCAAGCCTTCAAACACCAGACCCAAAAAATCCTGACCCGAAAGATCCGTTCGCTGAAGCCGTCGACCGAGAAATTCATGCTCGGCTTACGGCATTTTTAGACGGCATTAAAGCCTACCGAGATCATCCCTACCAGCGCGACCTGAGTGATCCACCTGTCATATGGACGGATGGTGCCACGCAGCTTTTGGACTACGGACCGGAAGATGGCACCCCTGTGTTGTTCGTCCCATCACTGGTCAACCGCGCCTATATTCTAGACTTGTCCCAACGCCGCTCCCTGTTGCGATGGATGGCCCGCGAAACCAGCTTTCGACCGCTACTTGTGGATTGGGGGACGCCAGGTGAAACCGAGCGCGCTTATTCACTAACCGACTATATCGCCGGTCCTCTTGTAGGTGCTCTGGCACAAGCGCGCGCGCTTTCGGACCAACCCATTCCCGTGGTTGGCTACTGCATGGGTGGGTTGCTGGCTCTCGCGCTTACCGCACTACACCCCGAGGAAATATCTGGGCTCGTGCTTCTGGCAACACCCTGGAACTTCCACACCGAACGGGTTGCCCAGGCCGAAGTCCTTGCCCAGGCGGTGGACGCCACCAGCCCTCTCCTTGAGCTCTATGGCGAACTTCCCGTAGACATCATCCAGTCGATGTTCTCCGCCCTCGACCCATTTCTAGTGACACGCAAGTTCATCGGCTTTTCGAAAACCGATCCAAAGAGCGAGGCTGCAGAAGATTTCGTCGCACTGGAAGACTGGCTGAATAACGGTGTGCCGCTATCCGGTCCGGTCGCACGTGAGTGCATGGGCAGTTGGTATGGTCACAACACACCATACAAAAACGAATGGCGTGTCGGTGACACCGACATTATCCCGCAGAATATCGAGACACCAGCACTGGTACTGGCGCCACGACGTGATCGTATTGTACCGCCAGCCTCTGCCCTTGCGTTGGCCGAAGAGCTACCCAATGCGGAATGTCACACCCCCCCGTTGGGACATATCGGAATGGTCGCTGCATCACGCGCGCCAACGGAAGTCTGGAAGCCAATGGCGAAGTGGTTGGGCAGGCTCTAGTCGGGCATATGCTGGACTCTGGAATGCCTGAGGGCTATATCCAAACCAAAGTATAAAACTGACGGAATTTGGGGATTTTAACGCTATTACAGCGCTTCTTTCAACATTCAAACTCCGCAATACTAGGAGAGATAGCATGTCGGATATCGTGATTGCCGGAGCCGCCCGGACACCTGTTGGCGCCTTTAACGGTGCCTTGTCTAGTCTCACAGCAGCAGAACTTGGAACCATAGCCATCCAGAGCGCCTTAGAACGCTCAGGCATCCCGCCCAGTGATGTGGATGAGGTTGTACTCGGTCAGGTACTCACGGCCGCCACCGGCATGAACCCGGCACGCCAGGCATTGCTTGCCGCAGGCATCCCCGAGGATCGCACCGCCTATCTCGTCAACCAAGTTTGCGGCTCAGGGCTGCGGTCCGTTGCTCAGGGCTATCAGGCCATCAAGCTCGGCGAAGCCAGCGTCGTTGTGGCCGGTGGTCAGGAAAGTATGAGCCAGTCCCCCCATGCCTCTCAGATGCGCAATGGCACCAAGATGGGTGATGTCAAACTGGTCGACACGATGATCAACGATGGTCTCTGGTGCGCCATGATGGGCTATCACATGGGTAAAACTGCCGAGAACGTCGCCGGTCAGTGGCAGATCAGCCGGGACGATCAGGATGCATTCGCTGCGGGCTCTCAGCAGAAAGCCGAAACGGCTCAAAATGCGGGTCGCTTCAATGACGAGATCACGTCTGTAACCATTTCCGGTCGCAAGGGTGACACGGTCGTTGAAGCAGATGAATATCCCCGCCACGGCACAACAACCGAGACGCTCGGAAAATTGCGCCCCGCCTTCAGCAAGGAAGGCACGGTCACAGCCGGCAATGCCTCAGGCATCAATGATGGCGCAGCAGCCATCGTCCTGACTTCGGCAGACCAAGCCAAAAGCCGCGGCCTTAAGCCACTGGCGCGGATTGCGTCTTGGGCAACCGCCGGTGTCGATCCATCCCTTATGGGTTCCGGGCCGATTCCCGCCAGCCGCAAGGCGCTCGAACGAGCCGGTTGGACCGTCGACGACCTGGACTTGGTGGAATCCAACGAAGCCTTCGCAGCACAGGCCATCGCTGTAAACCGCGACATGGGCTGGGATCCGGAGATTGTTAACGTCAATGGTGGTGCCATTGCAATCGGTCATCCTATCGGCGCATCAGGTGCTCGGGTTCTGGTGACTTTGCTGCATGAAATGGAAAAGCGCGATGCCAAGAAGGGTCTCACAACCCTGTGCATCGGTGGCGGCATGGGTATTGCCATGTGTATGGAACGAAACTAGCCGAGGAACGCACACCACCAGCGGTCCGGAAAGCGCCCCCGTCAGAGGGGCCACCAGACCACCGAACATGGAGAGTATGATGGGTCGAGTGGCATTGGTTACTGGCGGCACCCGAGGAATCGGTGCGGCGATCAGCAATGCATTGAAAGGTGCAGGACGAAACGTCATCGCAGCCTATGCGAGCAACGAACACCGCGCCCGCGAATTCGAAGAATCAACTGGCATAAAAACAATCAAGTTCGACGTCTCTGATTTCGAGCAGGTCTCCTCTGCAACCGCTCAAATAGAGAAAGACACGGGGCAGATCGAAATCCTTGTGAACAATGCGGGCATCACCCGTGACGGAACGATGCACCGGATGAGCTTTGAGCAGTGGAAAGAAGTCATCGACACCAATCTGTCGGGCGTCTTCAACTGCTCCCGTTGTGTGATTGAGACAATGCGTGACAACAATTTCGGTCGCATCGTCAATATCGGTTCGATCAACGGTCAAGCTGGTCAGTATGGGCAGGTCAACTACGCAGCCACCAAATCCGGTATCCACGGCTTCACCAAAGCTCTTGCACAGGAAGGAGCCACCAAAGGCATCACGGTAAATGCCATTGCGCCAGGTTATGTGGACACCGACATGGTCCGGGCCGTCCCCCCAGAGGTTCTGGAAAAGATTGTCGCCGGTATCCCCGTCGGACGCCTCGGCACAGCCGAGGACATCGCACGTGGTGTGATCTTCCTGACCGCCGACAATGCGGGTTTCATCACCGGGTCGACCCTGTCTATCAATGGTGGCCAACACATGTACTAGGCTCCGTAAGCCTAATCGAAAGGGACGCCGATGCTTGAACTTATGACCGACCCTGCCGCATGGGCCAGCCTTGTTACTCTCTCTCTGCTGGAGATCGTGCTCGGCGTCGACAATGTAATCTTTCTTTCGATTGTCACTTCGCGCTTGCCTCCTGAACAGCAACCACGCGCGCGCCGCATCGGTTTATTGCTCGCGCTTGCGGGCCGGATCGTCCTATTGTTTGCCCTCGGTTGGCTGATTGGGCTGACGGCTCCGATCTTTGCACTGCTCGGTATCGAGTTTTCCTGGAGGGATATCATTCTAGCTGTCGGTGGCTTGTTCCTGCTTTACAAGGCGACAACCGAAATCCACATGATGCTGGAAGGGACCGCCGAAGGACACGGCAAGCCAGGCTCCGCAGCCTTCGCTGCCGTTCTGGTACAGATTTTCCTGCTTGATCTGGTCTTTTCACTGGATTCCGTACTCACGGCTATCGGGATGGCGGACGAGATTGTCATCATGGTAGCTGCAGTGTGCATTGCCATCGGCGTGATGCTCGTCGCGGCAGAACCTCTAAGTGCTTTCGTGCACAAACACCCTACAGTAAAGATGCTCGCCCTCTCTTTCCTAATACTGATTGGCGTGGCGCTGATTGCCGACGGGCTGGAGTTCCACATTCCCCGGGGATATCTCTACTTCGGCGTGGCATTCGCAACTTTGATCGAAGTGCTTAACCTCCTCGCCCGTAAACGCCGTAACGAAAAACCCGCATGAGTGATCGCGAATATCCCGACAATCCAATCGCCGGAGTCGGGGTCGTAGTAATGAAGGATGACCATGTTTTAATGATCCGGCGTGGCAGGGAGCCACGCATCGGCCAATGGAGTATCCCGGGCGGCAAGCAGGAACTCGGAGAGACTTGGCGCGAGGCAGCAACCCGTGAGGTCCTTGAAGAAACCAGTGTTGAGATCGAAATAATTGGTATCGTCGATGTCGTAGATGCGATTATTCGTAACGATGATTCCGTCCGTCCCGGCATTCAGGCCCTGAACGAACCCCCAAGCGCCACTCCTGAAGATAGTCGCCCGGTGAAATATCACTACACGCTGGTCGATTGCGCGGCTCTCTGGACCACAGGCGAACCCTTGGCTGGAGGTGACGCGGCCCACGCAGAATGGTGGCCGCTCAACCGGATCGACGAACTCTCACTCTGGGCTGAAACCGTTCGCATCATCCACGAAGCTGCCGCAATAGCCGCCACCCACAGTTAGCGATCGACGTGCATAATCCCTACAGAACGCGCGCCACCCTGACAGGGTTGCTGACCATCTTGATCTGGTCGACCCTCGCAATTCTTGGCGTCGCCATTGGCGATATCCCGCCTATACAAGTCGTGGCAATGGCCTTCACGGTTGTATTCACCCTGACAATGGCGGTCTGGATCCTGCGCGGTGAACGACCATGGCAGCACCTCAAACAGCCCGCGTCAGCCTGGGCACTGGGGGTCACCGGGTTGTTCGGCTACCATCTGCTCTATTTCCTAGGTATTCAGAATGCCCCGCCTGCTGACGCCAATCTGATCAACTATCTCTGGCCGGTTCTGATCGTGCTGTTTTCTGCCCTGCTGCCGGCAAGAAGTGAGGTCGGCGCGCTGCGATGGTTTCACATCACCGGCGCCGGACTGGGATTTCTTGGCACCGCGCTGATCGTAGCTGGCGGAACCGAGCTGTCCTTCAATCTGGATTACACCTACGGCTATGCTGCCGCGCTAGGAGCCGCGCTTTTATGGGCGAGCTATTCGGTTTTATCTCGACGCTTTGCCCACATCTCCACCAACGCCGTAGGTAGTTTCTGCGGGGTAACCGCCCTGCTTGCATGGCTGACGCATTTTGCTCTCGAGCCAACCGTCTGGCCAACCTCTACATGGTCCTGGTTTGCCGTATTTGCTATTGGCCTAGGCCCGGTGGGTTCAGCGTTCTTTCTGTGGGATCATGCGGTCAAACACGGTGATCTTCGTGTGATCGGCGCCAGCGCCTACGCCGCCCCCGTGCTTTCCACACTACTGCTTGTGGTGTTCGAATTCACCGCACCAACCTGGACACTCGCGCTGGCCTGCGCCCTGGTCGCCGGTGGTGGAATGCTCGCCGCCCGCGACATGATCGCAGGCCGAAGCTAGCTTCCACCCCTTTGTGCCGCGCGAAAAGCGTGCATGTGGAACGCGGCCTGAGCGGGCTCATAAGTGTACGCGCGTCCAACCGGACAAGCACGACGCGCACGACAGCCTAGTTCCATACAATCCGATCCCACCAGCGTTTCGATGTGGGTTACACAACCAAGAACGTCGTAACCATCCAGACCGAATGCCCCCACAGGACAAGCTGACAAACAGGGTTTGTCGACACAGCTCTCACAAGGCGAAGCCAGCTTATCCCGCTGTGGCAATTCGATCACCTCGTCGAATGCCAGCGCACCACGCCAAGCGTGCCAAAGACCATATTCAGGATTGATCAAAATACCCAGCGGCGAGGAAGCCACGGGTTCTGCCTTCTGCGCCCAGCGCTGAAAAGGTAGAAACGGTGGCCCACCAAACGGGAACAGCACGGACGCTCCTAGTTCCTCCGCGACCGCATTTAGCTGATCACGCACCCAATCATCGAGCGGATTGGAGTTATTGGCATATTGGTCCGAAACACGTGAGAACGTCGCCCACATATCGGGACCAAAATTTCCAACGAGTATGAGCGTACTAGGCTTACCAAGCACATTATCCTTATCACACGGATGCAATCCACCGCGAACAGTGAGGCCGGTCCTGCACACAAGGTCTTCGACATCCGGAAAAAAGACCGGCATCCCTAGGTTACTCAGCAGCGATCGCCTTTTTCAGGTAATCGCGGTCGAGCAATTCGGCGATCTGCACTGTGTT
>JAPKDV010000091.1 GCA_028822385.1 Alphaproteobacteria bacterium | reverse complement strand
GGATCCAAATAGAACGAACGAGACATCGCGGGGTAAACCCGCTCCTACATTGATTATTTGGCGGTGTAGCCCCCATCCACGGGGATATTTGTGCCCGTCACGTATATTGAGGCATCGCTGGCGAGAAAAACGATTGAGCCCATCATGTCTGTTTGGTTGGCAAGACGCCCGAGGAAGGTACGCGCGCTGTATTGTTCGACAAAGGCTTCGGGATGATTTTCCGTGGCTACACCTCCGGGTGAAAGGCAGTTACAGCGCACACCGGATGCGCCGTAATAGCTTCCGGTGAAGCGGGTGAAATTGATCATGCCGCCTTTGTGAAAATAGTAGTCGGGGTACCATCCATTCATTTCGGTGTTGTTGTAGATTTCCGGATCGGCACCGACCATGCCTTGAATGGATCCGATGTTGATGATGGAACCGTTGCCTTGTTCTGCCATGACGTCGCCCATGGCGCGGGTGATCACAAAGAGACCTGTTGCATTGACCTGCATACTTTGATCGAAGGTAGATGCGTCGCCCTTGTAGCCGTCTTTCATGGGACGCAACACCGCGTTGTTGACAAGTATATCGATGCGTCCGTGTTGATCGAGTACCGCGTCGCGCAGGGCTAGGATTGAGGCTTCTTCGGACTGATCGTATTGGAGGGGGGTAATGTCGAAATCGTCTTTCGCTAAAGAATCGCGCAGGTCGTATAATGAATCTATATTTCGAGATGCGACACAGGTCGTCGCTCCGGCCTCGTATAATGCGCGCACCATTTGCTGCCCCACGATTCCTGCCCCGCCCGTGATGAGTGCGACTTTGCCTTTTAATGAGAATGAATCCATGACGTTCATCGTTTTTTCCTATCTATTATCTATTATTTATTATTTTGATTAATTTGTTAAATTTCGCTTAACAAGACTGTACGTCCGCCTTCGCTTCTACTGCGTAGACCCGCGATAATGATTTTCATTTGTTCGCTGGTTTCGTCAAAGGGAAAGGGCATTTCACCCGTGCGCAAATATTCTACGAAGGATTCCAACTGTGTTTTAAATGCAAAGAAGGTGTCTTTGAAAATGGCGGTATCCGCACCTTTTGTTCCGTAGACGTTGAGGTGGCCAAAGGCGCCATAGAGATCGTCGATGACGGTTAATACAGTTTCTACACCGTCTTCATGAGCGAGGTGCATGATATTGTGTTGCTCGGTGCCGGAGTGGGTGACGCTGGTGTATCCGCCTGCGCGTAAAAAGGAATAGGAGGATTCCAGGGCATGAATCCCGTAGCGTTCCCATGTTTTGGCCATTGATATGGTAATCAAGCGCAGCTCGCCGAGGGTGTCCATTCGAGTTTTGAGGTTATGGAATTCTTTTGCATAGCGCATACAGCTACTGGACATGAAGAGTTTGCCCTCGCGATGCCATTGTAGAAACTGTGCTAAATCTTCGGCGTTATCGCATAAGGGTTTATCGATAAACACGGGGAGTCCAGCTTCGATAAAGGGTCGTACGCGGTCTATGTGTTGGTGTCCGATGTCGGTTGCGATGACCACGGCGTCCACCTCAGCAATCACGTCCTCTGCTTTCTCCACGACATTGGGGATACCGGCGGCCTTCGCTACGTGATGCGTTTCTTCTGGTTGATCGCACCACACATGTGTGACCTGTACTCCGGGAATCCCGAGATTTTCTTTGGGTTCCGCGCCTAAATACTCGGGTATTGCGGCATAGCCACAGGCGGCCATGGTATCAGCATCGTATTTGCCGTTGATGATTGCGCTCCAGCTGTAAGGATGACCGTTGCCGTCAACCATTCCTAGCATCGCGAGGCGTATATTGCCATTAAGTGTCGGCATTAGTGAATTTCCTCCCATTTGGGTGCGTTGACGGACGCGAGTAAGGCTAGATTTACCTTGAGGGTTTGCACGCCTTCTTCGAGACTACACAAAGGCGCGGCGGGACCTTCCAATGCGTCGAGGAAGGCATTGGCATTCAGGACATAGCAGGTGTCGCGTTCTTCTAAAGGATGGTGTTCTTCGTGCCACTCTCCCTCTACTTCATCCATCCAGGACCATTGGTTTTTGGCTACCTCGTAGCGTAGTGTGGCTTTTTCGCAGGCTAGTGTGATGACGGTTTCGTTCGGTTGTTGGTACAGGTTTAGTGCGTAACTTGCCATCACGTCTCCGTGGCGCGCGAAGGCGTGTACTGTGTCTTCGACCTCCACGCCTTCAAGGTGTTGATGCGCGGCATCGCCTGAGATGCGATCCACAGGCCCTGCCAACCACTCGCCGATGTTGATAATATGCGTTAACGCATCTTGAATGGCTCCGCCGCCTTGTGCGCGATTGGCAAAATATACTGAGGCATAGGCGGGACGGTAGGTAGCAAAGTTTTGTCCGACATTCGCATTGAGTTGGCGGATGGCACCGAAACGCCCGGTGTCCAAGGCTTCTTTCATGGCCGTGAGTGCCGGGTGTGCGCGGTAATTATAACTAACTGCCGCGAGGAGGTTTTGGCGTTTTACTTCGTCGAGTAATTCTTGCACACCGTCCATTGTAGTTGAGAGGGGCTTTTCGATCAGCAGGGGAATTCTCGCCTGCGCGAGCTGTAGGGCGATGGGAATATGTGTGTGTGCGGGTGTGGCGACGAGTGCCGCGTCCCATTGTTGAGCAAGTGCTTCTTCGAGTGTTGCAAATACATCTGTCACGTTATATCGATCTGAGACTCCGGTTCTTAAGGTGTCGTTGAGTTCGCAAATGCCAATCACCACGCGATCTGTCGCCAAAAAACAGCGGGTGTGGCGTTCCCCGATGGAACCCACGCCGACAACCAACATGCGATGTTTAGATTCACTCACGAAAACTGCTCCCGATTATAGTTTCTGCCACTTTGCGCTGTCGGCGGAGGCATAGGCCGCATCCATGATGCGTTGCAATTCTGCCGCGCCGAGAATGGTGAGGTGTGCCTCGGATTTCCCCGCGATAGCGGATAAGAAGTTGTGTAAGCATGCGACATGGGAACGGAGCCAACCGATATTTAATGCTGGAGCGGGGAAATTGCCGCCGGGTGCTGGATAACGACTGACAGTCTCGATTTTTTTGAACTCTCGGTGGCCGCCTATAGGTCCTGAGTTATCGCGCATGTCGTAGACTTCCAACCAGTTCGGATCCATCAGGTTTAGGCGTATCGCACCGTGTTCGCCGTGGATTTCGATGCGGAGTTCATCGTTGGCTCCGGTGGCGATTTTGTTGATAGGAAATGAATGTGTCACTTCGTTCGGTACAATTGGTTCCGATTTGATTCGGAGGGGAGGTTAAAGGTTGATTTGCTTCGCCATCTTCACTCCGTTACGTCGCCCTTTCAAGTTAGAAATTCCGTTGATTGGTCGGACCCCAAGGCTTTATTCCCTCCGGGTAAATACCTCGAAGCTTGCTTCGTTGCTAATTTAGGTAGCGACCGACCTCCGGGCGGTCACTAATCCCGCTCAGCGGGATCAGCTTCTTCGACAAGAATGACCGCTCGGAGATCGGTCGCTACCTTTTGAATACCTCGGGGCTTGCCCCGGGGATGTCTTTATTGGTACCGTTGGTCGAGTTAAATGGCTGGCAGTGTCTCATAATTTCGCGGACAAGACGGCCGAATCGTGTTTGGAACGAGTTCCTGATCGATTTGGCTAACGCCGTCCCCAAAATTTTGAGACCTGTCGCGCAGCGATTCGATCTAAAACGAGGGTCGCGGCGTTAGCGGAAGCCGTCCGATACTCGTGTCGCAAGGATTTCGCCGCCTTGCGCTGCCTCGTTTTAGATTCGAACCAGCAAAATGCTTATTTCAAAACACGCCCTCGTCTGCGTAGAAAACAGGTTCTTCGTCTGGCGGGATGGGATCGACGCCATCCCAGCAATTCGCTTCGATTGCCCATTGTCCCAGGGGGGTATCGCTCCAATAGGGAGGCGTTTAGTCCCACTGTCGCTCTTCCGAGTGTTCCGAAGGGCGTCGGTCGATATCAGGGCCGGGTTCGCGTCTGCGGGACGGTCGCGTCTCCATTTGATTCGGAGGGGTGGTTGATAGGAAATTCAATTGTTCCGATTTGATTCGATCCATCCATCGTCGTTCAGATCGAATCTTCCTATCGAGCGCACGGTACCGTCGTGGCTTACATAAAGGTTCTGTCCGGAGGCATCCAGCATGCCGTCGGCGAAATCATCAAATGTATCTTCTGTCCAAACCGCAGCTTTGACGGTCGAAAATACTGTCAACGAGGCCGATAAGAAAAAGCAACCGGTGATACTGATTAATGTTTTCACCAGTTGCTCTAAGGATATTTGTCTTATCTTCTTTCCTACCGAATTCCAGATCCTGGTATGCCCGCCAGTTTTCGTGTTTCCCCGACTTCTATTCGGTATTGCGGTATTCATTTGTAACTCTCCACATTGTGATCAAACAACCGGTTTTCAAGAGACCTTCCACACTTGAATTCAGATGCAATGCTTTATATTCTGTCCCACTGCACGGTATTTTTATGCCAACTGATGGTATCATCTTTCTTGAGATACTCACAATCGTTATTCCCGACTGCAATAATCTACGCGCTGGGAAATCCCAAAAGTCCGGACAATTAGACGCCTGGCTGCGGGGCAGCGGGAACGCAATCGAGTCGCAGACGCTATTGCCAGCGTTTAAGTTCAGGATCGCGAAATACATGCGGAAGCAGTGCTAAAGATTTCGCTTTAATGCCAGGTTTGATTGCAGTGAGTCAGCCTCGTGGTTACGGTGATTCGACATAGACCCGATCTATCGGAGATGGCAGCGATCGATACCAATCCAATAGTTGTGATCGCATCTGATTGACCAGCACGGGCCGGTCGGACGCCACATTTCGCGATTCCGAAACGTCGGATCTCAAATCAAAGAGCTGCAAATCCGTCCCGTCATACTCCATCAACAGCTTCCAATCACCCGATCGAATAGCCAGTGAAGGACCGCGGCGTTTCGCGGTGGGATTTTGCCAGAACAAGGGTTCTTCACGCGTAAAAGACTGACCGAATAGAGCCGCCTGTACATCGATCCCATCGGGCTGAAACCTGGTGGGCATCTCTGCTCCGGCCAACTTCGCCAAAGTAGGCGCAAAGTCTGAAGAATGGATCACTGAAGTGGTGTCAACGCGGCCTGCAGGAACATGTCCGGGCCACCTCACAATCAACGGTACTCGGATACCTCCTTCATACAGATGCCATTTCCAGCCACGCAGCGCACCATTGCTGCCGGCAGTGTCGGTCTCCAAAGAGACGCTCGGCGCGATGGCCCCCGTCGTCAAGCTGCCGACCCTTGAGGGAGTTCCATTGTCGCTCGAAAAGATCACTAATGTATTCTCACCTAACCCCAATTCATCCAGGCGGGATAGCAAGCGTCCAACCTGTTGATCCATGTGCGAGACAACCGCAAAATAGCTCTGTGCTCCGCGATCAGTCACATCTTCATATGGGGCCCGCATCTCATCCGTCGGCGTCAAGGGCACATGCGGATCATGAAACCAGAGATTTAGCATGAATGGCTGATCGGCGTACCGCAGTGTGTGCTCATCGAGAAACCGAAGCGATTCGTCAACGATCAGTTCGCTCGACCAGGTAACAAAATCGTCATCCGCGTAAGGGTAAATATCGTGGGCGTCATCAGACAATTTCCGTCCGAGCCACGTTGGTCCGTTTCCCGCAACGGTACGTGTCACATCAAAACCATATTCACTCACCAAGGGCGCTTCCGCGCTGTTGATTGCTTTGCCGCCAAACTGACGACCGCTACCACCTCCGAGATGCCACTTGCCGAAAAGTGCCGTGCGGTAACCCTGCTGCTGCAATGCTCTCGGCAGCGAAGGAGCCTCTATCGATAGCCAGTCCGGCATCCCGCGTTGGGCGTTTGAACGCAGCCATGCAAAATGAGCATAAACGTTCCAACGGGATGGATATTGGCCGGTCATGAGCGTGGTCCGCGAAGGCGAACACACTGAGTGACTCATGTAAAACTGCATAAACCTCGTGCCTTGCTGTGCCAATTGATCAATGTGAGGGGTCTTGATCCGCGGATGCCCGTAACTCTGCAAATCCCCATAGCCCAGATCATCCGCCAGGATAAAAACAATATTGGGCAGAGGTTGGGCTCCTAACTCAGCCTCTTCTCCAGAATAAATACACAACCCCAAAACCAGACAAAACTTCCACTGCCATTTCTTCCCGACCATCCCGCTCTCCATATCAAACTATTTCATAGCAAGTGACTCCACCACCACAGGAATCGGTAGGAGACGCAACAACAAATGGGGTTGCCATCATGCCTGGCAGTATCGCATTGGCACGAATTCCTGCCGCCGCATATTCAAATCGACCAACAAGACCCGCGCCCCTTCCCTCGCAAAAACAATCGCAGCAGCCTGGCCATTGCCTATTCCATGACCAACGGAACAGCGGCCTAAAAAAGCCCGTTGAACAATAACGGCGCACACCTTCCGTTTCCCTATTACAACCGCCTGCCGGTCAAGCCTCCACCGCTGAAGACTTCACACCGCAGAGATTGGATGCGCGCAGAGAATACTTTTCCCGGCGGAGGAGTCATGAAAAGGACTTCTCGCTCCCCGCACAATGAGCGCCAACCAACCGCCTTCTCTGCGTCCTTCCCATCTCTGCGGTGCAAAATCAAAGCCTTCCCATCGCTGCGGCGATTTCCTTCTCGATTTGCGGCAGCGGATTCAGGGGACTCATCGGATCTTCGACTGGCGTGACTTCGTTGGTTTCGGGATTCCAGTTCACGGGGCCATAGCGCGCGGGCTCGGGCTTTTGGTTGAGGATGTGGTCGCCGGCGTCGCCCTTGTTGTAGTGCCAAAACTCGTAGGGAAAATGCATGAAGCCGCGCGCCTCCATCATCGAAGTAATTTCCAATCGATTCTCCAACTCCTCCGCGGTGATGAAGGGCGAGCGCATGGGAGTCTTTTCGCTCACCTCGATGTAGGGGCCGCCGCGCTCGACTTCACTGCCGTCGTCGCGCCGAAAGACCGAGACATCGATCGCCGAGCCGGACATGTGCGTGCCGATCTTGGGAATATTGGCCACCATCACGATCGCGCGGCGAAAGACGAACTCAACCGACGGGACTTCCCCTCCATTCTCCCAAATACATCTGCGAAGAATTGAATCAAACACCGAGGGTTTGCGCACCAGAGCACGCTGCATCTCCAACGAACGATAGCCCTCCTCGATCTTGAGAATCCAGCCCCGCTCGTTCATGTCACGGCCGATCGCGATGACATCCTGGATGAGGCTTTTGCGCAGAAAGAAGATGCGATCGAGATCGCCGGCTATCTTTGTCGTCGAGAACTGCATCTCTACTCCGGCGGCCTCGGCGGCGACTGGAATGGAAGCGAAGGCTTCCCCGCATTCGTCCACCGGAAAGGCCAACAATTCCTCGACCATGCCGTAGCCCAACTCCATCTGCTCCGCCCAATATTCGCGACGAGCGTTCTCTGAACTACCGGTCTGATTATTTGTCATGATTGAAAATATGATGAACGGCCGCAGCGAGATCCAGTCGACGAAAAGTCCGCTTTCCGGGCGGATCTTCAACTTTCGCGCCTGTCTTTTTGAAAATCGCCATCATCGCGTCGGGCAGCGTCGGGCCGTCCTTCTTCCAGTCGTAGCCCGCCTTTTCGATCACCTCGCGTAGGATCATCGCGGCGCCGCAGGCGATGGCGTTTGAGGAGCTCGTCGCTCGAGCCGGAACCAACAACGCCACCGTCTCATGACGGTCGAGATGGATCACGTCCGCGCTGCCGGGCTTCACCGCGCCGATGGCGAAGCAATTCGGCTGACAGGCCGGCCAGGAAATGCCGTTGGTGTATTTGTGGTTGCCCGTCGGCGCGCTGACCCAGATTCCGAGACGGCGCAACTCGGCGAGTTTCGCGTCGATCTCCGTGGCCACGGGCTGCGCGTGTTCCTGGTCGTCGACCGGCGCCAGATTGACCGTCGTGATGGCGTGCTCCTTGTGATGATCAATCACCCATTGCAGCGCTCGGGCCAACGACGCACGGCTGTCGGCGATCGAACAATGAACCACTTCATTCCCGCGAATGACGGCCACCTGATTATTGAAGGCCACACCCAGCTTGCCGTCGTAATTCACGGACGAGGGAATCCCGATCGTTGATCCGTGATACCCCCTGCCCTCATGCTTCGGATCGTCGTCGCCGTCGACCGCGTCATGCGTGACGCGAACCTTCGGAACGCCATTGGCCATCACGGCCAACCACTCCGGCTTCGACATCTTGCAGCCATCGTCAATGAGAGCCAGGGTCTGCCCCTTGCCAAAGCTCAGCCCGTCGGCGTAGTCCGCCCAAACCTTGAGAATGCCCGCATGCTCAAATTCTTTGGGCTGCGCCGGCGCTCCGCTCCCGTCCTCAGTAAACGCCAAAAGGCCGAGCGACGCCGCGAAAACCAAACCCCACCGTTGGCTCGACCTCGTCATCATCTTCATCGCCATCGATCCGATTAGTTCCCCGCTTTCTTGAGGCGGACCTTCTCCTCGGCCTCGCGCTTCTTCACATCCTTGGGGTGTTTGGAGAACGTCGCGAAGACATCGCCGATCACCTTGTCAGCGAGGCCGCCCAGCTTTTTCAGCACAATCGGCTCCGCGCTCGGAGAGAGCGGCGACATATTGGGTTCATAACCGCCGACGGCGTAGGAATCGGCGGTGGCGATGTAGCCAATGCCGCCGTTGGCATAACCGACCACAATGGGAATGGCGCGAGGACCAATGGCGTCCTCGATCTTAAATCCGTATTCGACCATCGGCTCACCCGGCATGGTCAGAAATAGATACGGCCCCACCTTCATCGCCATCAACTCGGCCTTCACCTCGCCTTCCTTGCCGGGCAATGAAACGACCTCGCTGGCGACGCGGATCGGATAATAGCCCGGACGTTCGCGAAGCTTGTTGATAGGAAATTCAATTGTTCCGATTTGATTCGGAGGGGTTGATAGGAAATTCAATTGTGTTGATAGGAAATTCAATTGTTCCGATTTGATTCGGAGGGGAGGCTAAAGGTTG
>JAPKDV010000231.1 GCA_028822385.1 Alphaproteobacteria bacterium | reverse complement strand
CCTGAAATATCTGCATAAGTCGAAAGTAGCGCCATTCGAATGGAGTTGCTTGGCGACAAATCTTCAAACTTGATGTCACTCAGCGGCGGTTCTTTGTGGTGGAACGAAAACCTTGGGTCAGTGAAATCCATCGCTTCGCTTTTGCGGACTTCATCCTGCCATTCCGTAAGAATAGAACGAGGTAGACCTTCATCCGTGGTGAGCCTACTGCGTGAAACTTCCTGGAAATAATCTTCATTGATTTGGTCGGAAAATACCAATTCACCCATAGGAGTGAGGCTCAGCATAGCGCGCACCCGGTCTGACAGGTAAATTCCAGGCTGGTCGCCATCGGCAAGCTTTGCGGCATGGTTTGCGGCACTTCCCAGAAAGAGCGGCTCCTGTTCAAGCGCCGTGCCATTGTTGATTGCGACGCAGCGCCCAATATCGACGCCAATTCTAAAACGCGCTGTCAGGTTACTATTCGCAAGTGCCTTGTTCGCTTCATCAGCTACAGCCCGAAAGTCTCGAATGAAGTCGAATGCCTCGTCGAGTGTTTCCCGAGTGACGCCCGTGCCGGACCGATCAAGGACAACCGCGTGCATCCTCGATCCGTGGAAATCTATGCGTTGAGCGGGCGACCGCTCAGTCACACGATCACAGGCGCTGTAGTAAAGGTGAAGGAACCGTAGAGCTCGTTCATGACTGGCTTCAGTTTCGCGTCCTTCTGACAGTCGGTACTCATCATAGTTTGTGATCTTGATGTAAACCTGAACTGTGTCGACCGTGACCGCCGTACCTTTTGGCAGGTCAAACAGCGGTTGAGTAGTTCTGCCGCCATCTTCTACGAGTTTCTGCCTGCGGCGTTGATACTGAGGAAAATATTCGTCAGCAAACCGCCGAACTTCGACAGTCGGAGCATCATCTATTAGCGCCCGTATACGCGCGCGCGCCGCTTGTTCGTTCCAGGACATAGCCGATCACCTCTTCGCATTCTGCTGTGGCAATCTGCCATCAGCCCCAACTTCCGTGTATATTGCTATTAAATAGGATCATGCTATTTTATGTCAATAGCTTCGAATCGCTTCTGAAGCCAATATTTGTGGGGTATCCAGGTTGTGACCAACAAAGATCCAAAAGCAGCCGTTCGGCGCCGCTTTATGTTCATTGAATTCAATTTGTTGTGGGAACGAAGCATCGGCCGAAGGCGGCTACAGGAGCAGTTCGAGATTTCTCCTCAGCAGGCGACCAAAGACCTAAGCGGATACGCGGATACTTGCCCAGGCAACATGATCTACGACACTCGGCTGAAGACGTACGTACCATCTCCAAGATTTTGTCCCCAATTTATCGAAGGCGACGCTTCGGAATATTTACTTCAGCTCGAAATGTTGATCTTGGGCTACCGGGAACGCGATGAAGTTTGGATTGATACAGTGCCCACTGCGGACGCGGTTAGAATATCGTCACGACCAATCAAACGGGAAATACTGCGCTCAGTCTTGGACTCGATTCAAAGCAGAAGGCCTATAGCCGCCCGTTATGTATCGCTAAGTTCGGGGGCAGAAGCAGAGCGCCATCTGCAGCCACACGCAATGGCGACTGACGGCCATCGATGGCACATGCGTGCATTCGATATCGACAAAGAACGCTACTCAGATTTTGTGCTTTCCCGAGTGGAAACCATACGTACACTTAATCATCATCCGGCCAACGCGCCTAAAGATGAAGCGTGGAATACCTTTGTTCCGGTCATCCTAACAGTAGACGAAGAGCTCGAGGAACGTCAGCG
>JAPKDV010000090.1 GCA_028822385.1 Alphaproteobacteria bacterium | reverse complement strand
GCATTTTCGGACTTCTCTGGCTTTCAACCGTACCGCTTACGAGTGGTGTGGTCGCTAAAATATTTGGAGCACGCCACCTCGGGATGCTTTTTGGACTGGTGTTCTTCGGTCACCAAGTCGGTGCCTTTCTTGGCGCCTGGCTGGGCGGTCTGAACTTTGATGTGACGGGTGACTACAACAACACTTGGTACGCCTCAATCTTGTTGGGCCTGCTTGCGGCTGCCCTGCACTGGCCGATCCGTGATCAGCCTGTAGAACGACTGATAGTTCCTAAAACAGCCTAATAACCGAAGGTAATAGCGTAATAAAAGAGTTATTCCCTTTACGTGTTTTCAACCGCCCGTGACTTGAATTCGCGTTTACCTAACCCTATCTGGTTGTTCCGTGGCGACAAATGGATATAGGCATGCTGATTAAGGTGAAACGCGGTTGGGAACTGCCAGAGAGTGCCGTAACGCCCGAAGAAGTGTATGTGAATCGGCGCGAAATCGTAAAGGCGCTCGGGATTGCGCCGGCACTAGCTGCTGCAGCGAGTGTGCTTCCCGCTGGCTTGGCCTTTGCGTCAATCGACGGCGTACCTTCGGCAGACCTCTATCCGGTGCCCCGGAATAGGAAGTACACCGTTAATCGGCCGCTTACGACGCCTCGCGACGCAACAACCTATAATAATTTCTTTGAGTTCGGCTCTCACAAGCAGATTTCGAAGGCTGCGCAGCGGCTGGCGATCCGCCCCTGGAATATCAAGATTGGTGGACTGGTCGAGAAGGAGTTCGAGATCGGCATTGATGATCTGCTAAAGCAGGTTACCTTGGAGGAACGGGTTTACCGTCACCGTTGTGTAGAAGCCTGGGCGATGACTGTTCCGTGGTCGGGCTTTGCCATGAAGCAACTCGTGGAGCTGGCCAAGCCGCTCTCGGGTGCTAAATACATCAAGATGAACACCATCGCCGAGAGTAAGGACGAGATGCCCGGCCTCCGGCAGTCTTGGTACCCGTGGCCTTATCAGGAAGGTCTGACTATGGAAGAGGCCACCAATGAGATGGCCTTCATGGTGACGGGCCTCTATGGCAAGCCAGTACCGAAGCAGAACGGTGCGCCGCTGCGGCTCGCGGTGCCTTGGAAATACGGCTTCAAGTCTATCAAGTCGATCATCCGGTTAACATTCACCGACGAGAAGCCCAAGACGTTTTGGCAATCACTGGCGGAGAAGGAATACGGTTTCTGGGCAAATGTGAACCCGGCCGTCGCCCATCCACGTTGGAGCCAGGCCACAGAGTGGCAGTTGGGCGCTCGCCAGAGCGATCGTGTGCCCACGCGTCTCTACAACGGCTATGGTGAGCAAGTGGCGCATCTGTATCCGAAGGGTGCGGACGAGAGTTACTTCCGCTAGGCCGTCACCTACTTCGGAGGCTGCCATTGTGGACGTTCAACATCATTCTGAGATTATGTGTCCTAAACCCACTCATCGTCAGATCAAGATGATGCCTAAGGTTATGTTCCAGTTCTTCTACGACTGCAAAGGCTGAGGTTGTCCTGCTGCGACCTCTTAACAGCGATTGCTGCATGTTCTGTTCCTATGGAACAGTTCCGTGTCCACTAATTCAGCTCGCGTATAGCTAAGCGCAAACTCCGCAAATAAAAGCCGGACCCCAAGGGGTCCGGCAGGATGAACAGGGAGGATTACGACCTAGGAGGACGCCAAGCCTTGTTCAGAGGCTTTTCGGCCGTCTAAGGGGAGTTGGAGGTCTCCCCATCGATGGTGAGGTGCACGTGATGCCGAGCACTCTAAATACATAGGGACTGCAAGTGCTGAGGACGAGGCGGGAAAACCGCTAATCTGACATGCAATAATTGCATGCCTTGTCATGGGTTCGTCACTTTTTTGTAATTTAAACAGCCCATTTAGAACCGGGTCTCTGCTACTTTGCGCAACAGGAAATCGCGGAAAACACCGATCCGTTGGGAGTTTCTCAGTTCTTCGGGATAGACAAAGAATGCATCATTCCCCGGGCCTTCAAGTTCCGGCAGAATCCGGACAAGGTTTTGGGCTTCTCGCGCTAGGAAGTCGGGAAGTCCGGCCATGCCGACGCCAGCCTCTACTGCGCGAAAGATACCATAGAGATTGTTCAGGGTTAGAACCTTGTGTGGTTCCTCATTGGTGGCGTCGCGTACGGCAGCAATAAGCCAGTTCAGGTTTGGCGCGGCCATGGCGCGATCTTCGTCATAGGCGATGATATTATGGTGCGCAAGATCGCGAACTTTTTCGGGCATACCCTTGTTCTGCAGATAGGCCGGGGAAGCAAAGACATGGGTGTGGACGCGGGTCAGGCGTCGCTGGATCAGGTCACTCTGGGTTGGCGGAGTGAGCCGGATTGCGCAGTCGGCTTCGCGCATGGAAACGTCGAGTTCTTTATCCGTGGTCACCAGTGTGACCTCGATATCCGGATAGAGCTCGATGAACTCATTGATGCGCGGGGTTAGCCAGAGAGAGCCTAGTCCCACCGTGGTCGCGATCTTGAGTGGGCCCCGGGGCAGCTCATGGGAATCCGATAACCGCGCCTCAACCATGGTGAGTTTGGCAAACACATCGTGGACGGTGCGATAGAGCAGTTCACCTTGTTCGGTAAGGATCAGGCCACGCGCATGTCGGTGGAACAGACGCACATTTAGGCTGTCTTCCAGTGAGCTTATCTGGCGGCTGACTGCCGACTGGCTGAGATGTAGCGTATCACCCGCGTGAGTGAAACTGCCGGCATCTGCAACCGCGTGAAATATCCTGAGTTTGTCCCAGTCCATGGCCATGCGGCAGTCCTCCCAAAAGGCGTGTTACCAACGCGGTAGTTGGCGATGTCGCCCTATTCTGCGGCGTCGCGCATTTGTTCGTCTTCGCTGTCTGCGATGAATTTTTCACTTTCAAGCGCGGCCATGCAACCCATACCTGCTGCTGTGACGGCCTGACGGTAGATCTTGTCCTTCACGTCACCAGCTGCGAACACGCCGGGGATATTGGTGGCCGTGCTGTCGGGCGCAGTGATCAAGTAGCCCTCATCATCCATGTCGAGCTCGCCCTTGAACACTCCAGTGTTGGGGTTATGCCCGATGGCTATAAAGACTCCATCGACTTCAATTTCGCGGGTTTCGCCAGACTTGGTGCTTTTCATTCGCAGCCCCGTTACGCCCGGCGGGTCTTGGGTGCCAACCACCTCGTCTAGCTCTGAATTCCAGACCACCTCGATCTTCTTGTTGCGGAACAAACGGTCCTGCATAATCTTTTCTGCACGCAACTCGTCACGACGATGGATAAGGGTTACCTTAGACGCAAAATTGGTTAGAAACAGCGCCTCTTCGACGGCTGTGTTGCCTCCGCCGATCACCGCCACCGGCTTTTCGCGATAGAAGAAGCCGTCACAGGTGGCGCAGGCCGAGACTCCGAAGCCAGAGAATTTCCGCTCGCTCTCTAGTCCCAGCCAGCGTGCCGAAGCGCCCGTGGCTACGATCACCGTATCGCCAGTGTAGATGTCACCGGAATCACCGATACATTTATACGGGCGAGAACTGAAATCCACTTCGACAATCAGATCGCTAAAGATTTCTGTGCCCACATTTTTGGCCTGCTCGACCATCTGTTCCATTAGCCATGGCCCCTGAATGGGCTCGGCGAAACCGGGATAATTTTCTACATCCGTCGTAATGGTCAGTTGACCACCAGGTTGCATCCCCTCGACAATGATCGGCTTCATATTGGCGCGGGCGGCATAGATCGCAGCAGTGCAGCCAGCGGCACCGGAACCGAGGATTAGGACCTTGGTGTGGCGGGTTTCAGGCATTAGGTAATCCTTTGGCGTGGCCCGAGAGGGGGCTTCGTCGGTGATAAATAGTTAGCAGTGGCGTTAGAGGCAAGCCAGCCTCGCGTATGATCTATCATGTCAGTGTTGTCAGAATGTTACGACACTGCGTATCGATTCACCCCTGTGCATTAGATCGAAGCCGTCGTTGATCTGGTCAAGCGTTAGGACATGGGTGATCAGGTCATCAATGTTGATCTTTCCATCCATGTACCAGTCAACGATCTTGGGCACATCGGTGCGCCCCTTGGCGCCGCCAAAGGCTGTGCCCTGCCAGACCCGGCCGGTGACCAGCTGGAACGGGCGGGTGGAGAGCTCGGCCCCGGCGGGGGCAACTCCGATAATAGTCGATTTCCCCCAGCCCTTGTGACAGCACTCTAGCGCCTGACGCATTACGTCGACATTGCCGATGCATTCGAAGGAATGGTCCGCGCCACCATCGGTCAGGTCGACCAGATAGGACACAAGATCCCCTTCGACTTCAGTTGGGTTCACAAAATGGGTCATGCCAAATTTTTCAGCAATCGCTATACGACCGGGATTGAGGTCAACGCCAACGATCTTGTTTGCGCCCACCATGCGTGCGCCCTGAATGACATTGAGGCCAATTCCGCCGAGACCGAACACGACTACATTATCGCCGGGCTGGACCTTGGCCGTGTTGATGACCGCCCCGATGCCAGTGGTCACGCCACAGCCGATATAGCAAATCTTTTCGAAAGGTGCGTCTTCTCGGACTTTTGCCAGTGCGATTTCCGGCAAGACAGTGTGGTTGGAAAACGTAGAGGTCCCCATGTAGTGGAATAGCTTCTCGCCGTTCAGTGAGAACCGCGAGGAGCCATCGGGCATCAAGCCCTGGCCCTGGGTCTCACGGATCGCCTGACACAGATTCGTTCGCCCCGAGGTGCAGTAGCTGCATTCTCGGCATTCCGGCGTGTAGAGCGGGATCACGTGATCACCCTTTTTCAGCGAAGTCACGTCCTTGCCTACATCGACAACCACGCCTGCCCCCTCATGGCCTAAAATGGCCGGGAACAGACCTTCGGGGTCATCACCCGATAGCGTGAACTCATCCGTGTGGCAGATGCCCGTTGCCTTGATCTCGACCAGCACCTCACCCTCGCGTGGACCTTCAAGATCTACCGTTTCGACGGACAGCAGTTTTCCTGCTTCAAGGGCAACGGCAGCGCGGGTTTCCATGGCAAATCTTTCTGGACTGGCAAAGCATTGTGGCTCGAATTGCCGTGAGTGTCCCAAGCCGGGGCCGGGAGTGCAAGCGCGTGAAACTCTAAAAGGCTTGTTCTCGTTTACCCCAGAACTCGGGCGTAGAGCTTGAACATCCTCTCCCAGACAATCTCTGCCGAAGGCTCATGAAAGACCTCCCTCTCGGGGAAGGCGAAGCCGTGTTCGGTGCCTGGAAATATTTCGATTTTGTGGGGTACACCATTCTTGGTTAGGGTCGCCGCGAGGTCGTCTGTCAAACCTTCTGGTACCCAGCGGTCATGCTCGGCAAAAGCGTAGTACATCTCGCCCTCGATCTGCGGGGCGAGTAGATGCGGCGAGTCCGGTTTGTCTGTGACGATCCAGACACCATAGAGCGAAACATTGGCGACGAACCGATCAGGAAAGCTGCCTGCGACGGCGGTGATAAACGCGCCGCTCATGCAGTAGCCCACGCACCCCATAGGGCCGTCAGAGGCCGCCTCGTCGTCTCCCAGAGCATCCAGCAGGGCATTGGTGTCGCTTACCACGTCGGCGTTGGTCAGGCTGTGCCACGCCGCGAAAATCATCTCAGTCATCTTCTCGGTGCGGTTTGCCAGATTGAAACGATGGGTTCCCAGACGATAGTAGAGGTCCGGCAATATCGCGTAATAGCCCTGTGACGCGATCCGGCGGGTGAAGTTGTAAAGCTCCTCCCGGATACCAGGTGCATCCATGTACAGGACAATCACCGGATGGGGACCGTCGCCATCAGGCCATGCCGCAAAGCAAGGCATGGTGCTGTCGGGCGTTGTGACGTTGAATTCGCGTTCCATGGGCTACTTCGCTGGTAATGTCCGAAGATACGCGACGATAGCATCAAGGTCTTCGTGTTTGATATTAGTGTAGTAGGCATAGGCCATAGGTGGAAGCATGCGCGATCCGTCCGGGCGTCTGCCCGATGTGATCATTGCTTTGATCTCATCGTCCGAGCGATCGGCCAGACCTGTCAGCGTAATATTCGAGGAGATGCGCACGCCCCAAGAACCGTGGAACTCAAAACCGCCCGCGCCAAGGTTGCTGGCAAGGTCAGGACCCTTCGGGGTTAACGGCGAATGACATTCAAAGCAATGCCCTGCGGGACCCGAGAGATATGCACCATAGGCGAGTTGGGCATTGCGATCCGGCTCGGGAATGCTCACCACGGGGGGCCATAGGCCGGCGGCAGTACGATGCTAGACCGAAGGCGGGATGACGTTTTTGATCGGTTTGACCTGGCGTAGATAGGCAACAATCGCCTTTACGTCATTATCTGATATGCCGCGGTAGAGTCCGATTGGCATTGGCGGCCCGATGATTGAACTATCCGGGCGTTTGCCTTCACGGATCTAGGCGATGATTTGTTCGTCGGTCCAGTTCCCAATGCCTGTCTCGGGGTCTGGGGTGATGTTTGGCGCATTGGCATCGAAACTTGGTGTCTTCTCGAATGGAAACATCCCTGCTAGCTCCATGCCTGGGATGTCCCCGATTGGGCCCTTTTGCGTGTTGCAATTTCCACAAGCAACAATGGACGTCATCAGATAGGTGCCGCGTTCGAGCGGCGTCTCGGCACTGGCGTTACTATGCAGCGAAAACAATGCGACACCGGCGAGCGCCGATACGAAGAATTTCGATGTCATGGTGACCTCTCCCAAGACCGGACCGGTTTGGTCCAGACTCAGACCTTATCAGGAGGGGGAGTGCTGGCTAGGGTATTATGGCGCTAGAAGCCGAACATGTGGTCGAGCGAGAATGCTGAACCATCATGGGAAATCACCCCGTGATAACCAAATAGACGGCATGTGGTGTCACGGATCAGCACATAGCCGCTTCCCGCTGCGCCGGCCTTGGCAGCTTCTTTTCGCGCTGCTGCATCAAACAACTCGCTCAGGCGGAAATGGAACGAACCGCCGCAATCAATCTCGACAACCGTTTCGGCCACGATATTGCCTGCACCGTCATGCAGCATCAGTTGGGTTTCTGACTTCGGATGCCACGGCGTCGATATCGGGTATATCAGCTGACAGAAGGTGTCGTTATCGTTTTCACCCACGGCCATAGAGGGGTCTGTGCGCAGGAACAGCCGCGTTGACAGGCCTGGCGCGACCCCGGAATAGGACTGGGGTTCGCCCTGCCATGTCAGTGCTGTGTTGAAGATATGGGCTCCAAAACTGGTTTCTGCGGCATGGCCTGACGCACGAGCTTCGTAGCGGAACAGGGCGTGTAGCCAGCCATCCACGCCACGGGTGGCGACGCCGAAATCATAGAGCAATTCCATATGGCCGGCTTCAGTATCGAGCGCGGCTTCGCCGTTGAGCAGGTCGTCGAGATCAAGGGCCACGCTGTCGCGTCGTTGCAACTCACCGAAACTATGGCGCGTGATCTCGCGACCGGTGCGGTCATAGACCAGCACGGCGACGGGCAGGGTTTCCTGGGTGGTGGCCATCGGGGTGGGCAGGGCGATGGAACGGAACTGCGCACGCGGCAGAACCGGTGCAGGCAACAGGAAGCCTTTGCCCATCAGATTGCCGATCTCGGCGATCTTCGGGTTTGGCTCCAGATCGACTCGTTCCACATTCACATGGGCTGTGCGTCGGTGGCTGATTTCGCCGCCCCGGCGAGTTTCAATCTCATAGCGCGGGCGGACGAAATGCTTGCCCGCATGGACTTCGATCTGTTCGGGCCATGCTGCATCGGGCATGAGGTCAGCGGCATCCAGTGCATAGGTGCCGAAGGCCGGGATCGGCGCGTCGAGCCATGTGGTGTTGTCGTCACCCATCAGGTTCAGGCCGACGATCCCTGCGGGAATCGGGCAGGGATGGCTGTTCTGGATCCAGAGCAGCACCCGCTCATTGGCTTTCGGAGCTGGGAGGCCGCCATAGAAATCGGCGGGCCAGGCATTGGCGTCATGGGTGCAAGACAGGTCGCGCGGATCATCGCCATAGGTGTCGAGCGCGTATTTGACGATGTCGTGGCCCTTCACACCGATGGCATGCACAAACAGCTGGCCGGTGATCTCCTGTAACCCGAACCGGGCGCAGATATCGTTGCTGTCGATGGTGATGCCACCGGGGGAGTCCGGCAAAGCCATATCCCATTGACCGATGATATCGCCCTGGGTGTCGATCAGGCTGAGCCAGAGGGTCACATTCGACGCGCCATAGCGGTGCCAGTAATTGGCGGTGGCGATCCTTGTGTGCAGCTTGCCACCGCGCCCGTCAGGGGCATCACGGAAGAACGCGAAGTTGGTCGCGAAATTCAGCGGGTCGAGATAACGTTTTTTGTTGGTCAGCCGATCTTCGGGCAGACGGATTTCGTCAAGCGTGACGATTTCGGTGCCATCGGGAATCAGATGCGCAATGTCCTGCACGGTCTTGTCCGCATCAAAGGCCATTACCAGCAATGCAGATGTTTTTGTCGAGGTGAGGTCCGTGACTGCCTGGGTGGGTTGCCCGAGCACGGTTTGACCCAGCGCGGACAGGTCCTGAACAAACACATGCGCGATGGGCAGGCCGTCAAAGCCGTAGAGCTGGCCAAAGGCCGGCGCGAATCCGGACGGGTCATAGATTGCGATCGAATCCATCGCAGCGAGACGCTTCACCATCGCCTTTGCCATGGGCGCGACCGCTGGGTGACCGGCAGCCTTGAAGAACGGAAAGCCGCCTTTGACGTTGGAGAAGGTGTTGATGTCGAGCGCCATGCGCTGCGCCTGCCTTATCTCTTGAACTTCTTGAAGAACGCCGAGATCGAGTGGCGTACATGTTCACGGGTCTTGTAGGCATGGCTGTTAACCCAGTTCAACTGTATCGTGCGCCGTTCGCCGTCAAATGGATGATGTCCATGCCAAGCATTTTCGATGCACGGGAATGCTAGAAAGGTGCCCTCATCGGGAGGGACTTCAACAGCATAGTCGTCAAGATCTGCCGGGCTTCGCAACAGTCGCAATTGGCCGCCGGGCTCTTCCCAGGCCGGGTTCATGTAGAGCAGGACCGTAACCAGTTTGCCTGCGGAATCTGTGTGAATTTGACCATCAGTCGGCTTGGCACGGCCTCGGACCGTCACCATGGTGGGCTTTCCCTCGAGGTGGACACCCATTTTGGTGCCAAGTACGGCTGCCAGTTCGGGTCCCTCGAGGGCCTCAATAAGAGCGGCAAAACCTGAACCGTATTTGAGCCGACCTGTCGGAAAACTGCCGGCGCGTTCGATCTCGGGAAAGTCTTCATTGGCTGCGTCGAGCGCGGTCTTGGTGATCAGGCCTGGCACTAGGACATGGTCATATGGATCATGCGCCAGCGTGGCAGACTCAAGAGCATTGAAGTCGATTATGGACATGTTGGCTTCTTAGTTCGCGGTTCAGGCAATTGCAATACGGCGTCTTATCTCTGCGGCCACCAGTGCAGTGTCATCAAGGGGGACATAGTCCCAGTCCTCAATTGTGCCAGCAAATGGCCGGGTGATGCCCCGTGCCTCCATATTAGCATGGAAACGTCGAAATTTGTCCGACCCTCCGTCTAGATGAG
>JAPKDV010000089.1 GCA_028822385.1 Alphaproteobacteria bacterium | reverse complement strand
CTGAAAGCAAACCCTCAAGACCACGCATTCCTTCTTCGATCCAGTGCTTGTACCAGTGCTCGTTTCTCTCTTCTTCAGAGATCTCGAATTCCGAGCCCAGTAAACGCAGCACACGCAGATTGTTGAGTGGGTGTATTTCACAGGCGATTGCCTGAGACATGGCCCGCACGCGCCCCCGGCCTTTCGCATCTTCGGGCATGAAACGAACCTCTTCAGGGCTAGTCTCATCAAGATATTCAATTATCGCCATCGACTGGGTCAATACTGTCCCGTCATCGTCCACTAGAGCCGGCACTAACCCTTGCGGATTGACGCTCAGATAGGCGTCCGACACGTGATCCTTGCGTCGCAGATGAATGAACTCCCTCTCATATTCAATACACTTAAGATTGAGTGCAATCCGCACACGGAACGCCGCCGAAGAGCGCCAATAATCATAGAGTTTCATTATTCATCCCCGTCATTAAATTCCCACACCGGATTGGTCAAAGGTTCCTAATTTCGAGGCCTGGCAAATTGTCTGCCGGCTGAAACCCAAAGATCCGGCCATAAAACTCAAGTTCTGCTTCCAAAGCCCGACACACATTTTCTGCGCGACGAAACCCATGTCCCTCACCCTCGAACAACACATAAGCTACCGGAATTCCCTTAACATCCAACGCTGCCACCATGGCTTCCGCCTGATTGGGGAGTACGACCTTGTCCTCACTACCCTGCAGAAAGATCACCGGGCGATTCAACCCATCCACATAGTTTATCGGTGAGCGTTCGAGATAGAGCTGTTCTGCTTCTGGGTACGGGCCTATGAGCTGATCAAGATACCTACTTTCAAACTTGTGTGTGTCACGTGCCAGGGTCATTAGATCGCCTATCCCGTAAAGGCTCGCCCCAGCCGAGAAGGTATCCTTGAAGGCCAGCGCCGCAAGCGCGGTAAATCCTCCCGCACTGCCACCACGGATAACTAGGCGCTGGGGGTCCGCCTTACCTTGAGCTACCAGATAGCGGGCGCCTGCAACCATATCGTCAACATCAGCACGGCCCCATTCGCCATAAAGAGCCTCGCGATAGGCCCGGCCGAACCCCGTACTACCGCGATAATTGACATCAAGGACCGCAAAGCCCCGGCTCGTCCAATACTGAATGGCTAGAACCAACGAGGCCGAAGACGACCCCGTGGGCCCACCATGGCCACGTACGATCAGCGGTGGGTGTTCATCCTCCAACCCTAAATGCGCGGCACTACATGGCGGATAGTAGAATCCATATGCCTGAGCACCATCCGTGGTATCGAAGGTCACCGGCTCGGAAACTGAAAGATCAGCGTCATCAATTACTTGCTCAAAGGAGCGTTTAATGACCGTTGTCTCTCCGGTTTCCGGCACACAGCGCACAATGGCTGTCGCCTGCAGCGCCGATGAGCCAATGAAGACCACCTGGTTTCCCAACGCACGTACACCAGCAATATCCGTATAGGGAGTTTCGATCTCGCAGATCGAGTCACCCGTGATCCGAAGTAAATTCCAGAGACCGCCACGAGAATAGGCACTGACGATATCACCGGACGGCAAAATATCGTAGGCTCGCATGCCGAAGACCCACTGGGGGAAACCGAATTCAGCATCGCGCGCGACAAGGACAGACACCTTCTGACCATCCCACGCATGGAGGTTCCACCAGCCTGTTCGATCCCATGAGAACACCAAGCGTCCGTCGGGATGCCATTCTGGCTGAAACACAGATTCACTGGCACCACCAGCAACATGTACCGGGCTTCCGATCGTACCATTAAGTGTGAGATCGGCGACCCACAGCGTCGCACTGTCCCATGGCATATCTGGCAAGTCCCAACTCAGCCAAGCCAAGCGCTTTCCATCAGGGGAAATTCGAGGATTAGAGACAAAATCATGCTCTCCATCGAGAACTGTTGCCTCACCACTCACCAATGATACGGCAACCAACGCGTTCACAACGTCGTCTTGGCCGTGACGTTCTCGTACACAGATCAAACGATTGCCGGTTCGGTCAATCACCATATCAGCGAACCGGTCCGTCTCTGAACCGGTCAGCAAGCGCGGCACCTCGTCCTCTGCTTGTCGATAAATGCCCTGATCCCTCAGGTTCACAAAATAGATCGTTCCGTCCTTAACCATCGCCGCACCACCGCCATATTCATGGGCGCGTGAACGCACTGAATAGTCCGAAGGGGTTATGTCCTGAACCGTGCCATTTCGATTGCGGACAAGAACAACACGTCCGCCTTCACTAGGACGACCTTCAAGCCAGTAAAGGTCTTCACCGTCCGCAATTATCTCCCCCAACGAGACGGTGGTGTCGGCGATCATGTTCGCGGAAACAGGAGACGACCATGCGCCGTAAGGCGTCTTCACACGCGTCTCGCTCATAGCAGGATAAGTGCCGCGAGGCCGAGAAATGCCATAAAGCCTATAACATCAGTAATTGTAGTCAGCACAACGGCAGAGGCCACGGCAGGATCAATATTCATTTTCTGCAGTACGATAGGTATCGTTACGCCGGCAAAGCCGGCGATCAGCAGATTTATGATCATCGCTGCCCCTATCACGAAGCCGATAAGCATATCGCCAAACCACACCCAGGTGACCACGCTGATCAATGCCGCAAACAGCAATCCGTTTATTCCGCCAACGATAACTTCTTTGCCTATAATTCGTGCGGCATTAGTCATTGTTAGTTCTTTCATAGCCAACGCCCGGACTGCAACGGTAAGGGTCTGGGTTCCCGCGTTTCCACCCATCGAAGCTACGATCGGCATTAGGATCGCTAATGCAACAACCTGCTCAATGGCAGCGTCAAACAGTCCGATGACCAGCGACGCGACAATCGCGGTGCACAAATTGACCAATAACCATGAAAACCGCGCGCGCGTAGTCTCGAGAACCGCTTCATAAAAATCATCTTCTTGAACGCCGCCAAGACGTAGGAAGTCTTCCTCGGCTTCCTCTTGGATCACGTGAACGATGTCATCGGCAGTGATAACACCGACTAGCTTTCCATCCGGATTCACCACAGGTGCGGAGACCAGCGCGTATTGCGCAAACATCAGCGCAACCTCTTCCTGATCCATTCCCACCGGCGCGGCACGCAGCTCGGTCAACATGATATCATCGATAGGCACATCACGCTGATTTCTCATTAGGCGTGAAAGTGGAATTATTCCCACCGGTACGCGTTCGTCATCGACGACATAGATCGCGTAAAAATCACGCGGTAGTTCCGCAGCACGTCTACGCAAATAGTCGATCGTATTTCCGACTGACCAATTCTTGGGAACCGTCACCAGTTCGCGCTGCATCAAGCGGCCCGCACTATCCTCAGGATAGGTCATGGCCTGCTCAAGCAGGGCCCTATCGGAGGAAGAAAGACGATTCAAAATGCCCTGCTGATCGGCCTCCGCAATGTCTTCGAACACGTCGAGGGCATCATCGGTATCCAGTTCGGACAACACCGCCGCAACTTCTTCGGGCTCGAGAATTTCGAGTACATCCTCACGGACGACATCATCCATATGAATTAGCAGTTCCGGATCGAGCTGATCACGGACATGGTCGAGCAGTTTGCGGCGGTTCTCGCCGGCTAATTCCTCGAGTAAATCGGCGAGATCGGAAGCATGAAGGTCCGCGATCAGCGCATCTACATCCTCCATACGGCCTTCGTCCACCGCTGCATCGCAAGCACGCACTAGCGGTCCATCCACGCCGTAGCTGCGCTGAGCATCAGCTAAATTGCCGGAGAGATTGATGTCGGTGCGCTCGGTCACGTCTAACTACTAGACTTCGCGTAAATCGTGTTGCGCACCGGTAGCGGCTACTACGCAAATATTCAACAGACCACGCGCGGTCACAGACGGTGTCACGATATGTTCCGAACGTCTAGCACCAACCAGAATCAAACCATCAGCCAGTCCGCCAAACCGCGTCTTCAACAGATTGAACGCAATATTGTGCTTATCCTTATCATGCATAAGCAGAAGATTAGCCTGTCCTTCGCGGTAATATCGCAGTTCGTTTTCACGCATGTCTTCAGTCATTATATTTCACTATTTGCTGCCTGCTTTTATAGGTATCCGGACTAGATGCGCGATCCACCGGCAGGTGGCAACTAGAAAACGGGTAAAACCCTCGCAAGGAGACTATATTCATCTTGAATGGGACGAATATGAACATGCAAAGCAATCTCGCATCTCAAAACCACGCATCCGCCGTTGAATGGCAAACAGCGACAGGGCTGATTCCCTATCCGCTCGCTGTTTCAACGATGGAACAACGTGTGGCAGAGATTCGCGACGGGGCAGCGGACGAGCTGGTGTGGCTGGTCGAGCACCCCGCCCTCTACACATCGGGGACCAGCGCACGTCTAGAAGATCTTCTGACCCCCGATCGCTTCCCCGTCTACAACACAGGACGCGGTGGTCAGTACACATATCACGGCCCCGGCCAGCGCGTGGCCTATGCCATGATAGACCTACGTAAACGGGGGCAGGATTTGCGCGCCTATGTGCGCGCACTGGAAGCCTGGGTAATTGATGCACTCGGGCAATTCAACATCCAAGGAGAACGCCGCGATGGCCGGGTAGGCATCTGGGTGGATCGCGGCAATGGCCGGGAGGACAAGGTCGCGGCTATCGGCGTGCGAGTCCGTAGCTGGATCACCTATCATGGCATCTCAATCAACCTGACACCCAATCTGGAGCATTTTTCCGGGATCGTCCCCTGCGGGATCGTCGAAGACGGACTTGGTGTGACCAGTCTGAACGACCTTGGTGTTCAGGCGTCTATGGACGAGTTCGACACAGTGCTACGAAATAGCTTTCGTGCGATCTTTGGCTAACCTAAGACGTTGAAAGCTCACGAAACCCCCGGCCTTCGAATTCAGAAGGATCTGCAGGCTCCCGCGTGATGCTCCTAACCCTCGCACCGGGCGGTCCGAGGCCACAATTTGTGATCATTTTCTCAACTTGGGGAGCCGGTCCTGCAAAGGCGGCTTCAACGGATCCATCGTCACGATTTCGCACCCAGCCATCCAGACACAAATCTCGAGCAATGTTAACTGTCCACGCCCGGAACCACACACCCTGTACATGTCCTAAAATTCGAACCCGCACAGAGATGGTCCCTGCCATTACTTGAACTCAATAATAGCCTGATCAACGTACAGAGAATCTCCCGGCGCTGCATGCAATTTTTGCACAACAGCATCCGTCGTCGCTCGCAGAATATTTTCCATTTTCATTGCTTCGACGACCGCAACTTCGTCGCCAGCACGAACATGCATACCTGCCTCGACAGCGACTGACACCAATAGCCCCGGCATCGGCGACAGGATAAATTTGCTGAGGTCCGGCAGTTCTTTCTCTAGCATTAGACCGACCAGAACGCCCGCACGTTGGGTCAGAACCTGGAGATCAGCCTCTACCCCACGATGGGTCACACGATAGGAAACCCCCATGCGGTCAACCTGGAAGGTTGCAGGCACACTATCGAACCGCGCCTTAAACACAGGATCACCCAGAGACCATTCTGTCTCAAAGCCAAAGCTTTGACCGTAAACCTCAAAATTCGCACCCCCATCCCGATAGGTAACACTCACCGGGTGAATGTCTCGACCGATCTGTATGTGCCAATCCTGAGTTTCGACGGGAATCCCGGGTTCTCCGGCAAAACCTAACTCCTTGGCACGCTCCGCATAACAGCCGTGAATATACGCAGTTACAGCACCGAACCGTGCCAACAACTGTCCTTCAGGCACTACTGGCGCGTAACCAACAGGATATTCTTCAGCAATGAAGTTGGTCGTAAAGCGACCTTCGGCAAAACGAGGATGGGACATGATAGAGCCTAGAAACGCCGTATTATGGGTTATACCGCGAATATAATAGGCGTCTAGCGCGTCCTGCATAAGCGCGATAGCAGCGGCACGATCGTCCCCATGGGTTGCAAGCTTGGCTATCATGGGATCGTAGAATATCGAAATTTCTGCCCCCTCACCCACGCCAGTATCAATACGCACCGCGCCACCATCCTCATCGGGAGTGCGGTAGCGTGTGAGGCGGCCAATGGCGGGCAAAAAGTTCCGCGTTGGGTCCTCAGCATAGACGCGGGCCTCAATTGCCCAGCCATCGATGCGGACATCACCCTGACTGATCGAAAGCTTTTCACCATCTGCGACCCGGATCATCTGCTCAACGAGGTCCAGGCCTGTGATCATTTCCGTCACCGGGTGCTCAACTTGGAGCCGGGTATTCA
Source organism: Alphaproteobacteria bacterium (assembly GCA_028822385.1). Lineage (GTDB taxonomy): Bacteria > Pseudomonadota > Alphaproteobacteria > UBA6615 > UBA6615 > JABJAG01. Next base: position 3,359 of record JAPKDV010000089.1, on the reverse strand, counting down.
TTTCTAGGAAGAAAAAATTGAGGTTTTTGTCGACGATAAACTCAACAGTACCCGCCGAGCGATAATTCACCGCACGAGCTAGCGCACAGGCCTGTTCACCCATCGCAGCACGGGTTTCTTTATCAAGGAACGGAGATGGAGCTTCTTCGATCACCTTCTGATGCCGGCGCTGGATAGAACATTCACGTTCGCCGAGATGAATCACATTGCCATATGAATCAGCCAGGACCTGAATCTCAATATGGCGGGGCTCTTCGACGTACTTCTCAATAAATATCCGATCGTCTCCAAAACTCGACCGCGCTTCATTCTGTGCGGAACGAAATCCTTCGCTGACATCTTCATCCGACTCCACTATCCGCATGCCCTTGCCGCCGCCACCAGCAGACGCTTTGATCATCACCGGATAACCAATTTCACTTGCAATCTTTAGTGCTTCAACGTCGTCAGCTATAATGCCCATATGCCCGGGTACTGTGCTTACGCCGGCAGCATTCGCTAGCTTTTTGGACTCGATCTTGTCGCCCATAGCCGCAATCGCGTCAGGCCCCGGCCCAATGAAGGCAATGCCTTCGGCTTCAAGAATCCGAGCAAATTCCGAATTCTCAGACAAAAATCCATAGCCCGGATGCACTGCCTCTGCCCCCGTGGCCCGGATCGCGTCAAGTATCTTGTCCGCAATCAGGTAGCTCTCAGCGGCGGGAGAGGGACCAATATGGACGGCTTCGTCCGCCATTTTTACTGCGAGTGAGCCAGCATCGGCGTCTGAGTAAACGACAACGGTTGAAATACCCATCTGACGGGCCGTGCGGATCACACGGCACGCAATTTCACCGCGGTTTGCTATGAGGATTTTATTGAACATAATTATGAACCTACGAAAGCGTGTTGCGCTGCGCAATACAGCAACAACAGTCTACTGTAGAGAATGCCTATATTCGCAGACGGGCCGGGCACATATCCTCAGCCTCTCCTCACGTAAGTGAAAGAGACAAGAATTCGAGTAGCCGGCGAGTAAAGGCAGGACAGGCAACCGGTCTGGTCGACGGCGCCACGCTGCTGATACTGCTTGGTCGCTAGGAGTAAACTTTGGATCACGTTGACCAGCGTCAAAGAAATAGCGACCATGAGTATCATATTGCGCTGGCAGCGGAGAAGACTGCGCACATTGGAATAACGAACTCGATGCCGCCTACAGTTTTGACCCGATGGGCGCACAAGAAGTTTTCGGCTGCAAGGGGACTGTTGGTACCTTCAGACTAGACGCACACGATATAGAACGGTAATTCCATTCAACATGACACCTGAAGATCTCGAAAAACGCGTTGCCGCATTTCCCTATTGGTATCATCGGATAGAACTACCGGGTGGGGTGACAACACCCGGCTGGGCGCCAATCTCTGCAGACGCCTATCGAATCCCCGAGGACCTAACAGGGAAACGTGTACTCGATATCGGTGCCTGGGACGGATACTGGACGTTCGAAGCTCTCACGCGTGGCGCTGAACAGGTTATCGCCATCGATGATTTCTCTGATTTCGTTGGTCAACTCAAGGAAAAAGACCGAAAAGCTTGGGATAATTTTGATCTGTGTCGGGAAGCCTTGGGTTATGGCGAGGAAAAGTGCCAACGCCATGAAATGAGCATCTATGATCTGAAACCGAAAACCTTCGGATCCTTCGACATCGTGTTCTGCTTTGGAGTGCTCTATCATTTACGCTGGCCAATGTACGCCATAGACAAACTCTCCGATATTTGCACCGGCGGTCTGTTTATGGAATCAGCCGTCGCGGACGATTTTAGTGCCTACCGGGGTGGGTTGGGCAAGGGTTTTGGTAGTGAGATGGTTGCCGAGTTTTACCCGAAGGACGAATACGGCAAGAACGAAACCAATTGGTGGGCCCCGACGCTGCGATGCTTGGGAAGCATGGTCAAAGCGTCCGGTTTCGAGACTGTGCGCGGCTGGAAGCTCACTGAAAACCCAAGTCACATCTCTCAGTGCCGCGGGTTTATCTGGGGCACCAAGGAAAACGAATAGCCTGACCTATCCGGTTACAACGGAATATTGTCGTGCTTCTTCCAGGGGTTTTCGAGCTGCTTATCTGCAAGCAGGCGAAGTGCCCGGCAAATCCGTCGGCGGGTGTTTCGCGGATGGATCACATCATCAATGAAACCCTTCTGAGCAGCGATGAACGGATTGGCGAACCGGGCCTGATATTCTTCGGTGCGTGCTGCAATCTTCTCTGGGTCGTCGCGTTCCCCGCGATAGATGATTTCCACTGCGCCCTTGGAACCCATCACGGCTATTTCAGCCGTGGGCCAAGCATAGTTAAAATCCCCGCGAAGATGCTTCGACGCCATAACGTCATAAGCTCCGCCATAGGCCTTGCGGGTAATCAGTGTGATTTTGGGGACTGTCGCTTCAGCGAATGCAAACAACAGTTTTGCACCGTGTTTGATAATGCCACCATGTTCCTGCGAGGTCCCTGGCAGGAACCCAGGGACATCCACGAAGGTCACGATCGGAATATTAAAGCAATCGCAGAACCGAACAAAACGTGCTGCCTTCTTCGCTGAATTAATATCAAGACACCCGGCCAGAACCAAGGGCTGGTTAGCAACAAAGCCGACAGTGCGGCCTTCCATCCGGCCAAACCCGATGATGATGTTGCCAGCATAATCGCGCTGCAACTCAAAAAAGTCCTCTTCGTCAACTACTTTAGTGATCAGTTCTTTCATGTCATAGGGCTTCTGGCTATCCTTCGGGATCAGCGTCTCGAGAGACAATTCCACCCGATCATAGGGATCACTGGTAGGCCATACAGGCGGGTCTTCCCGGTTGCTCAACGGCAAAAAATCATAGAACCGTCGAAGCTGTAGAAGCGTTTCAACATCGTTTTCGAACGCACCGTCCGCCACACCCGATTTAGTCGTGTGGGTGGTCGCCCCGCCGAGTTCTTCTTGGGTTACCTCTTCATGAGTCACTGTTTTAACCACTTCAGGCCCGGTGACGAACATGTAGGAGGTGTCGCGCACCATAAAAATAAAATCTGTCACGGCTGGGGAATAAACGGCACCACCAGCACAAGGACCCATGATCGCGGACACCTGTGGAATGACACCCGAAGCATTTACATTACGCTGGAACACATCGGCGTAGCCAGCCAGAGATCCCACACCTTGCTGAATTCGTGCACCGCCGGAATCGTTCAATCCGATCAGGGGGACGCCAACCTTTATGGCCATATCCATGATCTTACAGATTTTCTCGGCATGGGCTTCGGACAATGAACCACCAAAGACAGTGAAATCCTGCGAGAAGACAAACACTTTACGACCATTGATCAAACCCCAACCTG
>JAPKDV010000088.1 GCA_028822385.1 Alphaproteobacteria bacterium | reverse complement strand
ATGGAGAAATCACATGAGACGTTCAAGATTGTCAATAAGTTTACTGGCCGGAGCTGCCGTCGTTCTCGGGACTCTGGTTGTCGCCAATTCGGCCACTGCCGGTGAGCGGGTAGTTCATCTCGCCGGCTGGGGGGCCAAGTCCGGCCCGCTGCGGTCGTTCGGTGTCAATTCCGAGGCCGTTCTGAAGGCCGCTATCAAGTCCGTTAACGATGCCGGCGGCATCAAGATGGGCGATGGCGCCATGGCCAAGGTCTCCCTCGACTACTACGATTCCGCCTGCAACGCTGAACAAGGCATTGCCGTGGCGCGGAAGGTCGCGTCCGAAACCACCGCCTTAGTCGGCATGGGGCCGACCTGCTCCGGCGTCGCAGCGGCCATGTTCGGAATCTTTCAGAAAAAAGTCGGTGACGCGGGTGATTCCGGTCTGCAGTTTCCTATCCTGGCCGACACAGCAGTTCGCAACGGTCTGGCCAAGATTTCGCAGTGGACGTTCCGCAATACGCCCAACGAACCAGACATGTACGACAAGCTGTTCGCTTGGCTGCGCAAGACCCATCCGGATGCTAAAACCATGTATGGTGGAACGGAAACTGACCAGGGCCATTCGAAAGGTACTTATGCCAAAGTCATTCTCCAAGCTGCAAAGCGCCATGGGTTTACATGGGTTGGAGACGGCATACCCGAGTTGGGCACGAAGATAGCCGTCGGCTGGAAAGAAGCACTCGATAAATCATCCAACTGGTTGATGGCTGACTCCAATTTTAGTGTCCAGGCGCGCGCGTTCAAGCGTGCCAAGGCCGACATGTTGGTCATATCCGCCCACCCCTTCACGACTTGCGGCATGTTAAAAGAGCTTAATCGCCAACGTATCAAGCCGAAGATCCTTGTCGGTCTGACCAGCTCGTCAAGCGACGAAACCCTGAAAGGTTGTGCCAAGCAGGCGGAAGGAATGATCATTCCGACCAGTTTCGCACCGATCAACGACACGGCGATGAAGGTCGCCAAACTGGCCCTGAAAGAAGGCGGCAGTGCCGACCTGCATTCGGCGGCGGCCTGGGAGAATATCACCATCATTAAACAGGTGATCGAAGAGCAGGGCATCATGGGCAAGGCCGACACTTTGAAAGCGGACCGTGAAAAGATGCGGGCTGGCCTGGCGAATTTGGAAAATACCGCTGGCCTGCTGGGCAACGTGAAGCGGGTCCAGGAAGAAGGCGAGGCGTTGAAGCCGTTCGTCTTTGTCCAAGCCACGGCTGGCGAGTGGAAGGTCGTTCACGACCCCCGCTGACCGGCGTCTGACTATCTGCGGGGCCGGACACGCGCGCCGGCCCCACGGACACCATCTCGCGAATGGAATTAAGGGGATTGAACGATGGACGACATCGTCTTCTATACAGTCGAAATCATCCAATCCATCATAGACGGTGTGCTCTTCGGCTCGACTTACGCGCTGATCGGCATTGGCTTCACCTTAATTTTCGGTGCCATGCACAAACTCAATATGACCTACGCGGCGGCCTCTTTGGCTGGGGCTTATATAGGGCTCGCTTTTTTTACGCTATTCGACGCCCCTGTAATGCTGGTGTTCTTGGCAGCGATCGTCGGATCGGCAGGCATCGGGCTAATCGTCTATTACATCTGTTTCCGCTACATCCCGGTTGAGGACCATCTGGCAGCCCTGATGGCGTCGGTCGGCGCGTTGTTCTTCATCGACGAAATCGTTATCCATGCCACCAATGCCTCGCCATTGACTTTCCCGGCCCTGTTCGACGATGTGATGTTCGAGCTTGGCCCGTTCGGCATTCGCGGTGACCTGCTGTTCGTCTTCGCTGTTTCCCTGATCAGCATGGCGGCGCTTTGGTACGTGCTATATCGGACCCGTCTCGGTCTGGCGACGCGAGCTGTCTCGCAACAGGGCATCGCGGCTCAGCTGTGTGGAATCGATATCCATCGTACCAATGGTACGACCTTCGTTGTCGCCGGTATGCTCGGTGGAGTCGCCGGTTCCATGATTGGCGCCTCGGTCGGAATCTTGTCACCGCTGCTGACTCTCCCGATCACCATCAAAGGGTTGATCGTTACCGTCATCGGCGGGCTTGGTAGCATCCCGGGAGCTATCGTCGCTGGTTTCTTAGTCGGTGCGCTGGAGAACGTCTTCTTATTCGTGCGCGGTGTTAACGAGCGCGACATGTACATCATGCTATTGTTATTCGTGTTTCTGGTTTTCCGTCCACACGGCATCTTCAGCCGCAGAGCTGAAAGGGACTGAGTCATGGAATATTATCTCGGAATCGCCCAAACCATCGGTATCCACGCCTTGCTCGGTTGGTCGGCCTATGTCCTGCTGTTGACCGGACAGCTCAGCCTGGCGCAGGTCGGCTTTTTTGCCATCGGTGCCTACGTGTCAGCCATCCTGACCACCATGTTCGGGTTCCATATCGTCCCGGCGCTGATGGTCGGCGCCTTGCTCGGAGGTTTCTTCGCCATGCTGGTGGGGTTCCCGGCACTTCGGGTCAAGGGTCTGATGTTGGTCGTTGCGACCATTGCATTCACCCAGTTCGTCAGCTTGTTCTTCTTCAATGTTCATTGGCGCAGGGAAGTCGATGGTGTGATGGCCGGGCCTGACAGCACACAGGGCTTCCGGGAAATCCGGTTCTACGCCGCCAACGGCTGGGACACTTTGGACGTCACCTTGTTTATCTGGTTGTTCGTATTGCTGGTCATGGTTGGGTTATGGTGGCTCGATCGGTCGCGGGCCGGTGCCGTGTTGCGGGCCGTCGGCGCGGATGATCTAGCGGCGCAGAGTTCCGGCATTAATCTGACCGTGGCGAAGGTGACGGCAATGACTGCGGGCGGTGTGATCGCCGGGCTGGCTGGCGGCCTTTACGCCCACAGCGCCACCTATGTGGACCACCTGACCTTTAGTGTCCTGTTGGCGACCTTCGCGATCGCCTATCCCATCATTGGCGGAATCCACAACGTGCTTGGCACTTTGGCCGCCACCATTTTCATACAGGGAATACTGATCGAAGGTCTACGCTTTCTCGGCGACTGGCGGAATATCCTGTTTGGCCTGCTGATCATCCTTGTCATGAACCTGAAACCGAACGGGATCATGGACGCACGGACAATGCGGGCGATAAAACGGATATTCGCTGGCGGCAAAACTGCCGATTCAAAATGAGCGGAGAATGACCATGCTGAAACTCGAAAATTTAAGTAAGCATTTTGGCGGCGTCCGTGCGGTCGACGACCTGAGCATCGAAGTTAATAGAGGCGAGGTTTTCGGTCTGATCGGCCCCAATGGATCCGGTAAGAGTACCATTGTAAACCTGATCTGCGGGGTCTATACGCCCACCGCCGGTAGCATACGTCTGCTCGGAAATGAGATTTCCGGGTTAACCCCAAACCGCCGCCTGGTGGCTGGCGTCGCTCGGACCTTCCAGAACATCCGCCTGTTCGACGACATGCCGGTCTGGAAGAATCTCTGGGTGGCTCAGAATTCCACCGAAGACGCCAACAAACACAACTTGCTCCGCCGTTGGTTCGGCGGCGCTGGATCGGACCGAGACGAGATCGATGCATTACTGGAATTCTCCGGATTGGGCGGTCGTGGCGGCGAGCTGGCCGGTAGCCTCGCTTTCGGCGAACAGCGCCGTCTCGAACTGGCCCGGGCCGTCGCCGCCAAACCGCAACTCCTGTTGCTCGACGAGCCGGCGGCCGGCATGAACTTCGATGAAATCAAGGACCTGGCCAAACGCATCAAAGGTCTTCGAGAACAGGACATGAGCATCATCCTGGTGGAACACATCATGGAATTGGTGATGGGCGTGACCGATCGTATCGCAGTGCTCAACTTCGGCGGCAAGATCGCCGAGGGCACGCCTGACGAGATACAGAAAAGTTCGGTGGTTCAAGAAGCTTACCTGGGCAAACCCCAGGACGTGGCATAGGAGGCGGTAATGTTGACAGTCGGAGACGTTTTTACATCTTATGGTATGATCAAGGCGCTCAACGGCGTCACCCTGTCGGCGTCGGAGGGCGAGATCACCTGCCTGCTTGGGCCCAACGGCGCCGGTAAGACCACCCTCATGTTTACGATCGCCGGGATCCTGCGCGCCCAGGCCGGGTCTATCAAATTCGACGGTCAATCCATTGAGCGCCTCTCAGCTGCAAAGGTTGTCGAGGCCGGCATTGCCCTGGTGCCGGAAAATCGATTGGTCTTCCCGACAATGAGTGTTGAGGAAAACCTGGAGGCTGGCGCTTTCATCCGCGTCGCGAAGGACCGGGCAGGAGTTGATGACGATATCGAACGTATGTACATGCGATTTCCAGTGTTGAAGGAACGGCGCGAACAGATGGCCGGTACCCTTTCCGGCGGCGAGCAACAGATGTTGGCGTTAGCGCGTGCGCTGATGTCGCGGCCGCGCATTTTGTTGATGGATGAGCCTTCGGTCGGTTTGGCACCGCTTATCGTCGAGGATATCTTCCAGATCATCAGAGACGTCAACGCTGACGGCATGACCATTTTGCTGGTCGAGCAGAACGCCAACATGGCGCTCAGCGTGGCCGATAAATTTTACCTGCTGGAGCACGGCCGCGTGACCTTTGAGGGTGCACCGGGCGAGTTGGAGCAAGATGAAGTGATCCGTCGTGCTTACTTAGGCACGGAGTAACCTTGGCAATAGAAAGAGAGCTGTTTGCGAAGATGGTGGATTTTGTCCAAAACTGCATTGACGGCATCATGATTGGCGCCGCCTATGGTCTTTTGGCCATTGGGTTCACGATCATTTTTGGAGTCATGCGGCGGCTCAATCTGTCCTTCGGGCCATCCATCATGCTCGGTGCGTTCTTTGGCACGTGGGCTTTCTTGACGTTAAATGCAGCGCCCTGGATGGTCTTAGCCATTACGATCGCCGGCACTGTGATCACTGGTATCTATGTTGAGAGACTCTGCTTCTGGGCCATACGACGCGATGCAACCATCGCCTCGATGGTTTCCAGTTTTGCCATTTGGATGCAACTAGATGAGGTCGCCATTCTTATGTTGCCCGGGCGCACCTATCCGTTCCCGGAGATGTTCGTTTCTGGCGGACTCAATTTCGGCCCATTCTTCGTCCGGGCCGAACATTTGGTGACACTTTTAGTCACAATTCTGATGGTTGTCGGTATTCGTCTTTTGCTTTACCGCACTACCTTCGGACTGGCCCTTCGTGCGGTCTCCGAGAGCTCTGATGCCGCCAAGTACATGGGCATAAATCCGAGTCGAATCACCTTTTTGGCCTTCATATTGGTGTCGCTGATCGGCGGCGTGGCCGGGTACCTGCTGTTGGCGACCGATCAGCAGGTGACGCCGTATTTCGGGCTCTGGGTAACCTTTAAGGGACTGATCGCCATGATGTTGGGTGGCATGGGATCAATCCCTGGCGCCATAATTGGTGGTCTCGTGCTGGGCATCATCGAAACCCAGACCCAATGGTATCTCGGCAACGCTTTCAAGGATATGAGTGCCTATGTGGTGCTGTTTTTGGCCCTCGTCCTGCGGCCCGGCGGCCTTCTCGGGCAGGGGATAGCCGAGCGCCAAGACCTCGCGTTCAGGCGTGTTTGACCGATGAGCGATTACGTCGTCAGTGTCGTCTCCAACATGGGCATGATCGCCTTCATTGCGCTGTCGGCTTACATACTCTTGGTCATCGGCGAGATATCCTTCGGCCAGCAGGCCTACTTCGGGATTGGTGCTTATATATCAGGCGTCCTCACGGCCATGTGGGGCTGGCCGCTTTGGCTGGCCATGGTCTTGGGCTGCGCCGTTGCCGGGTCCGCGGCCTTGATTATCGGCTCCCTGACCTTGCGTCTGAGCGGTATCTACTTCGCCATCGCGACCCTGTCGTTCGCCGAAATGATCCGGCTTGGGCTGCTATCCGTGCATGTCCAAGTGGAGATTGATGGCGAGCTCGTCGGTCCCGAGGGCGCCGAGGGGTTTGGGGACATTCGTTGGATATTCGAGAACGATGTAACGCCCTTTGAGTTCATGACCGTCATCTATGTGCTCCTGGTTGGTGTCCTGACGATCTTGTTCTGGGTTGAACGCTCTCGTCTTGGGACTGTGATACGTATGGTCGGTAGCGATCCCCTGCTGGCCCAGGCTCAGGGCATCGACGTGGTGTTCTACAGGTTGCTGGCGACAGTGTTCGCGGGCATCATCGCCGGGTTGGGTGGTTCCCTCTACGCCCATTTTGCGACTTACATCGAACCCAATGTCTTCAACGTGATGCTCGGCGTACATAGTCTTGCCTACGGTCTGATCGGTGGGCTGGGCACCGCCGTCGGCCCGTTGATCGGTGTTGGGCTTGATATCGGATTTCTGGAGGGTGTCCGGGTTTTCCAAGGCTATCGGATGATTGCCTTCGGTGGCCTGGTGGCTGTTCTGCTCATTTTCATGCCACGCGGTATCCTGGACGAAGAGCGGGTCCACCGCATCAAACGCTGGCTGGAGCGGTCGTGACATGTTGAGCTTGGAGGCCATCTGCAAACGGTTTGGCGATGTCGAGGTATTGTCTGGCATCAGCATCGAGATCGAAAAAGGCGATACCGTTGGATTAGTCGGCCCCAACGGGTCCGGCAAGACGGCCCTGATCAACGTGGTGACCGGCATGCACGGTGCGGACGCAGGTCGAGTAGTGTATGGCGGTCGGGATATCACCGGTCTTGGTTCCCATCAAATTTCGCGATCTGGAATTGCGCGCACGTTCCAGAACCTCCGGCTATTCCCACGCATGACTGTTCTTGAAAATGTAGACGCCGCGCATAACGGATTGCCGGGCTACAATCTCTATCAGCTCATATTCGGTGACCGTGAGGTCGATAAAAACCACCGTCAGAAGTCCGAATGGGCTCTGGAACAGGTCGGGTTGGCGAACGAACGGGACCGTCTGGCAAAAACCCTACCGCTCCCCCAGTTGCGCCGGTTGGAGATTGCACGGATATTGGCCCGTGACCCGAAACTGGTTTTTCTTGACGAGCCGGCCGGCGGCATGACACAAGCGGAAACCGAAGCCATGGCAATGCTGATTGCTGATCGGGTGACGCCGGGAAGAACAAGTATTGTCGTCGAACACAAGATGAGCCTGATCGCCCGGGTATGTCGACGAGTTTGTGTTCTCAATGCCGGGATCCTGATCGCTGACGAAAAACCCGACGTCGTTTTCAATCTGCCACAAGTCATTGAGGCTTACCTTGGTCGGAGGATAGTCAATGCTTGAGGTTCATGATCTTCACGTGAGGTACGGTGAAATCGCCGCAACCAACGGCATATCACTTAACGTCAGCAATGGCGAGATCGTCGCCGTTACCGGTGCCAATGGTGCGGGCAAGAGCTCGACCCTCAACGCTGTGGCCGGAATCGTTCTCCCAACCTCAGGTTCGATACGCTTCGACGGACAAGAAATGACGGCCCGTCCGTCCCACGAGTGTATTCGGCGGGGCATCGTTCAGGTGCCCGAAGGGCGAAAGATTTTCGGCACCCTTACAGTGTTGGAAAACCTGCAACTCGGTGCCTACCGGCTCAGCTCATTCCAGATCGACAGCGCGGGAATTGATGAGGTTCTTGAACAATTCCCGATCCTTGCGGACAGATTGCACGAACCGGCATCGTGCCTGAGCGGTGGCCAGGCACAAATGCTGGCTCTGGCGCGGGGCTTGATGGCACAGCCTAAATTACTGTTGTTGGACGAGCCGACCCTGGGACTTTCGCCGATTGCCGCAGATGATGTCTTCGATCTTATCCGGGGCCTTCGCGAGATTGGTCTCACCATTCTGATTGTGGAGCAGAACGTCCACCAGACGCTCGCCCTTGCCGACCGCGCCTACGTCATCGAAGGCGGTTGCGTCGTGTTGGAAGGGGATGCCTGCGACGTCGCGGGCGCCAGCGGATTGACCAGCGCTTATTTGGGCATGGCGGATCAAAGCGAGCGAATTTGGCCATCAGGGCGGAGTTCGCCGGAGGAACAGGAAATTATCAAAACTCGAACGGCCGAAAACCGAGATATATTTCAGAACGGAAATAGAAGATGAAACGCGGAATTATTGTAAATACCCTGATGGTAACATCGCTAACCGCCGCAAATGCTTGGGCCGGTGAACGCAAGGATGCTGATATCACCTGCAAACCGACTGACACAAAGCTTGTCTACAATTGCATGATCAGCTTGACGGGGAAGAAAACAGGTATGCCCATCGAAGGTGCCGAGTTCATGGTTGGCGCCGAAATGCCGTCCATGGCGGGCGCACACAATGTCAAACCCGTACACGCCAAACCCCAAGACACGCCTGGTATGTACAGCGCCAGCGTTCGCTTGGAAATGTTCGGGGAATGGGCGATAACGCTCCACTTAAAGAGGCCGAACCGCGATCGCGTCGTCAAGAAATTGCGCTTTGAGAGCGAGGAGAGCCATGCAGAACACAAACATTCGTCCAGCATGGATGACACCGCTAATGGTCAAATGAAGAAGATGGATTTATCGAAGGATTAACTGCGTAACCAAATTTTTTAACAATGTATGGACGATCAGTCTAATTGAAAGGATAAGCTATGTTTGATGAACCGACCGGAGCAGATGTCTCCACAATTGAAAATTACGTGAACGGTCAACGCTGCACTCGAAACACCGTTGTCGGAAGGACTGAAGCAGGAACGTCTGTATTTTCAGGCCGCTTTCGCTACGGAAGGACAAAAAGAGGGCATGAATGCATTTGTTCATAAGCGCGCGCCAGTTTTTAGAAACAGGTAACACTTTGAGAAAATCGCGAAGTGATTGATTTTAAACGTTATGACGACAAAGGAAAAAATAAATGAGCTTTAATGCATTGGTCGTTGAAAAAGACGACGAAGGAAAAACCTCTGCCAGTATTCAGCAGTTAGATGACGCACAGCTACCAGACGGTGACGTGTCGGTTAGTGTTGAATATTCAACCGTTAATTATAAGGACGGATTGTGTATTGGGCCGGGCGGTGGCTTGGTACGGAATTACCCACATGTGCCGGGGATTGATTTCTCTGGGACCGTCGAGGCATCAAGCGATGCCCGCTACAAGCCGGGCGACAAAGTCGTGCTGACCGGCTGGCGCGTGGGTGAAGCGTGGTGGGGTGGATATGCACAAAAGGCTCGGGTTAAAGCCGATTGGCTGGTGCCGTTACCCGGTGGTTTGAGCACCCGGAACGCTATGGCCGTTGGCACAGCAGGTTTTACGGCGATGTTGTCCGTAATTGCGCTTGAAGATCACGGGCTGGTGCCCGGTGGTGGCCCGGTGTTGGTGACCGGGGCGGCGGGCGGTGTCGGGTCCGTGGCGACGGCAATTCTGTCAAATCTGGGTTACGAGGTGGCTGGCGTAACTGGACGGCCGGAAACCACTGATTATTTGAAATCACTCGGGGCGACGCAGATTGTTGCACGCGACGAAATCAATGAAACCGTCAAACGCCCTCTTGAAGCAGAGACCTGGTCGGGCTGCATTGATGCCGTCGGCGGGTCGATGTTGGCCCGTGTGTTGGGGCAGATGAAATATGGTGCATCGGTCGCTTCCGTCGGTCTTGCCGGCGGTTCGGACCTACCCGCAACTGTCATCCCGTTCTTGCTGCGTGGTGTGAATTTATTGGGGATCGATTCGGTGA
>JAPKDV010000087.1 GCA_028822385.1 Alphaproteobacteria bacterium | reverse complement strand
TTCCGGTATTGTCGGCTTGGAACAGCCAACCTGGAAGACACCGTTAAATTTGCAACCGACATCATCGGACTTGAGGTGGTCGATCGTGAAAACGGCTTTGTCTACACCCGAGGGGACGACCGGGATCACAACATCTGCTATTTCGAAGGAGACCCCAACGACCACACGCTAGGACTTCAACTCGATACATTTGAAGAGCTGGATGGCGCGGAAAGTGCTTTGAAAGCACTTGGTATGGACGTTTACAGGGGTAGCGAGGAAGAAGCCGCCGCGCGCCGTTGCATGGGCTATGTTAATTTCAAGGACCCCAGCGGAAATTCCATCGACCTGACAGTACGCCCCTTCGCATCCGGACGACGCTACTTTCCAAGCCGTGACGCTGGCATCGACGAGTTTAGCCATATAGGGCTGCGGGTGACCAACCCCCGTGAGGCAGAGAAGTTTTGGTCGCAGGTGTTTAATTTTCGTACCAGTGACTGGATCGGCTGGTCAGCCTTGATGACCTTTGATGCGGTGCATCACCGGTTTGCATTGTTTCCCTCGGACCGGCCGGGCATTCAGCACATCAATTTTCAGGTCAGTGAGACCGACGACATCATGCGCTCGGACTATTTTCTGAAAGACCATCAGGTCCGAATTCAAGCCGGACCTGGGCGGCATTCACTGTCCGGCGCCCGGTTTTTGTATTTCTACGGACCTGACGAGATGATCTATGAGTATTCCTGCGGCGTCCGGATGATCGACGAAACTTGGCGCGCACGCCAGTTTCCGATCGAAGATGCGTCTTTCTGTGCCTGGGGTTCCCGGCCTGACCTCAGCATCCTCGAAGGCCCGGAAGCCACAGAATAAGGCTCCCACTCCAGCCCCTCTGGTCAGGCCTGTTCAATATCCGGGCTAATGACCGCATTGGGGGATGTCTTTCGACGAAGAGCACCACCGCATTACTCTCTTTCCAACCGGCCATGCCGGGATTCAGACAACAGGACTGTCCGTCACATGATAATGCATATCGAATTTTGTCAACTTTGAAACTACGAGCCGCGTGCGCTCCGTGCGAGGGACCTGCTTGTAGAAAAAGGCGAAGAGGTGGTGGTCGGACCCGGTCGATCCTCGTCCTTCGAGATAACCCGTAATGGTGAACTTCTGTATTCCAAACTAAAAACTGGTCGCTTTCCCGAAGATGATGAAATTCGCGCACTCGTCAGTAGCGGATAGACTCTAGTTAGGCTAGAACCGCAAAATCATGACCCCTAATCCCTACTACCCACCCGGCGCACCCAAACGGCTCATTGTTGGGATTTCCGGTGCGACGGGGATCGTCTACGGGATTCGTCTGCTCGAAGTGCTGCGCGACAGCGACGTGGAAACCCATCTCGTGGTTAGTCGTCCAGGCCTGATGACACTCAACTACGAAACCGACATGACCCGCGATGAGCTCTATGCGCTAGCCGATCATGTGTATTCACCACGCGATGTAGGTGCAGCGATTTCATCGGGCTCTATGCTGACTCTTGGCATGGTAGTCGCGCCCTGCGCGGTGAAGTCTGCGGCAGAAATTGCGTCCGGTGCCACCCAGACTCTCCTTACCCGCGCCGCCGATGTAACCCTGAAAGAACGCCGGCGTCTGGTGCTAATGGTACGCGAGAGCCCCCTGCACACAGGCCATTTGCGAACACTGACCGAAGCCTCCGAAATAGGTGCAATCGTGATGCCTCCGATGCCAGCTTTCTACCCAAAACCGGAGAGCATCGAGGACATGGTTGATCACACAATTGGCCGTGTGCTGGACCTCTACGGCATCGAACACAGTCTCTCGAAGCGCTGGACCGGCAAGCCTGCGTAGGCTCGCAACAACCGAGGCCCCAATTGAGGGGCACCGAAGACCCGGAACGAACAGAGCCGCAGCCATTCGAGGTGGGGGCGGAAGAATGATTACCGGCTTGGACAAATATTCGACGACGGTTCGCGTTCATATTCTTCGGCCAATGGGTGAGGAAGACCTGGAGCCGCACGCGGTCGGTCATCTGATAAATACAGCTGTCGAAGATGCCTTGGGGAAAGCGTTTCCAGGCACGGCCGTATTGGTCAGTGTCGACACACCCGATATGAAATACTTCGAGATCGATAAGCTCGATTAGCTACTGCTGACGGGCTGTTGGTGCGTTGGTCGACATTAAACTGGACTTTGAATTTGCTGGCGTAGCATTTTTCTGCCCCCGGTGAATGGCTGCCCGGACTTTCGATCAACATCTTAAGCCAAAACAACGCGATCAACGGGGTCATTTTCCTGATCAAGAACGTCCATAAACAATATGCCCTTAACAGGCTGATCAGATCGGTTCACGATATTCCCGGTCACGACACTAAGCGTTCCCGTTCGGCGGTCGCACGCAAGGTTTTTGACTACCAGCCCCGGTACCCCCATCTCAACTGCCTGAGCGCTAGCTCCTGTAGCAGCGAAGCAAAGTCCACTGGCGATCATGATGATTGCGAGAGTTTTCATACTTAAAGCATGGGCCGGAACGCGCGCAGATGTAAATATCGCTCGAGGACGGTGATTTATTGTCCGTGCATTGTCCTCAAATCAAAACTAAGGCGAAAACCGTAAAGAAAAAGGCGCTGAAAACAGCGCCAAATTCGAATTTAAGTTATTGTTACTAATCAATAAAATAAGTGGTGCGCCCGGCAGGATTCGAACCTGCGACCTCGGGATTAGGAATCCCGCGCTCTATCCTACTGAGCTACGAGCGCGCACACAAAAATATATTTATTAACAGTAAGTTATAGAAAAAATTTAATTCTAAAGTTCTCTATAAGAACTAGAATATATATACTCTGTATATACTTTTTCTATAGAGAAAAAGTATCCATCCCACTTTATGCTGGCTAGCAGCAGCTTTAATGTTTCTTAAAATCTCTCAGGCTCGCGATCGCCATAAACCATGCGATTCGCAGCTTCCCATACCAAGACTTGTCGTTTTGAAGCTCGTGATACTTGTCAATCCCACAAACTGTCTTGATCGTTTTAGGAACAGGCAT
Organism: Alphaproteobacteria bacterium; assembly: GCA_028822385.1. Lineage (GTDB taxonomy): Bacteria > Pseudomonadota > Alphaproteobacteria > UBA6615 > UBA6615 > JABJAG01. The sequence continues at coordinate 6,637 of JAPKDV010000087.1, read as the reverse complement.
CTAACTCAGCAGCCCTTGTAGGGCTTGCAGGCACACGCACCACAGTTAGGACAGATAGTAGTGGTTAGGTTTTTCATACAGGAATCATGACAGAGAATATAATAAGCGACTACAACAATGTAGGTCTTCAGCACCAACGCGCTATTTGTCGCGATCCGTGTCAGATGCCGATAAAGGGTTGCACCATCCGAGCGAACAGACCGCGAAAGCGGAGCGGGGCATCGGTGACAGCCAGACAGATGCAGTCCTCGCCCGGTTCTGCGACGGGCTGGTGTTCCAAATCGGAATCGGCCGCCTCAACATCTCCCACACCGAAGCGCTTACCGCCATCAGTGAAGGCACCCTGCAACACCATCGTCAGCTCAAGGCCCTTATGGCCATGTTCGGGTACTGGCCGGCCCGCAGGTATGCGCAACAATCGCGCGGTTGGCGCGCCGCGGCCTGACATGAGAGGAACATAATAGGCGCCGCGCCCAAGCCGCCGCCAGCGCAACCCCTGTAGGTCACCACCTGCATAACCACGAAGCGGTTGAGGGAGAACTGGTTTTGCCGTTAACGCTTGAACAGACGCAGGTTCAGGGCGAACCACAAAATCATCTTGCGGATTGAGCGCTCGCGCCATTGTTGCTTCCAGTGCACCCACGGACATTTCCGTCGGCGCGGCGTCAGTGACTAGCACACCACCAACCGCCTCCGCGAGCCGGGTCTTGGTTCGGCAGCTCAAACAAAGTGCGTTATGTGTCGCAACAAGGAGCGACCAAGCCTCGGACAGTTCGCCGGCAGCATATCGAACCAGATGGTCGTCGTCGGGATGGTACTGAATGCTCATCTGCGCTCGCTCACTCTTTGTCTTCAAGCATGGTTCGAATACGGCCAAAGGCCAGTCGTATCCGTGATTTAACAGTCCCCAATGGAATATCCAGCGTTTCGGAAATCTGCATGTGTGTCTGATCATCAAAGAACGACAACCGAAGTACTTCCCGTTGCTCTTGCGAAAGTTCAGCGAGTGCTTTGTGAATAAGGCTGGCGTCCTGTTTGCGAGCCACAATCAGATCCGCACTAACAGGCAGCTCCGGCACTAATGCGGGATCATTCGGATCCAGTTCGGGGTGGTTTTGGCGGCGGAATGCGTCAATCCGCAGATTTCGTGCGACGGTAAAAATCCATGTCGACGCGGCCGCGCGTTCCGGATCATAACGATCCGCCTTACGCCAGACTGCAGCCATCGCCTCTTGGGCGAGCTCTTCGGCCTGGGCAGCATCCGACCCGAGGCGCAACATATAAGACTTCACACGCGGTGCAAAATGGGTAAACAGAGACGCGAACGCCGCACGGTCCTGTGTGGCCACAGAGCATAGCAATGAATTCCAGTCGGGAGACTGGTCGGGATCACGCGGGGGCTCTTCATCCTGCAAGTCGTTCAACCAATCGCGTTGCGGTGATTGCCCGAGCCCCGATGCAGCCCGCAAAGTTGGGGTAACAGAAGCTTGGGATATGGCTAATGTAGAAATCATTTGTGTTTATTACGCAAACACAGGCAACACGGATCACCCAATATAATCAACCCCACGGCCAAAACTCCATGAGAAAACCAGCGTGCGAGGTTGATCCACGGGAGCCACAGGCACGTAAAAAATTACACTTGTCAACTCGTCTGGACCCCCTCAATGCATCGCAAACTAAATATTGGAATCGTGGGAACAGGTATCGGCGGCCTTTCAGCAGCCTGGCTTTTGTCCCAACGGCATCGGGTTACGATTTTCGAGCGTGAGAACTGGACCGGGGGGCATGCCAACACAGTCGGTGTCACACTCGACGGACGCAAAACCCCTGTGGATACTGGATTCATTGTCTACAACGAGCACAACTACCCTAATCTGACCGAGCTGTTTCGTCATTTCAATGTCGAGACCCAGCCCGGCGACATGTCGTTCGGAGTTTCCATCGATCACGGACGGCTTGAGTATTCAAGCAATTTTCCACGTGGCCTGCTGGCGCAACCTAGTAATCTCTTACGACCGGCCTTCTGGTCATTTCTGACCGACATCGCGCGTTTTTACCGTACCGCCCCCCTGGACCTGGCCAATGGTTCCCTCACAGGGCTGACCCTAGGTCAGTATCTGGATCGCGAAAGTTATAGCGCGGACTTCGCCCGTGATCATTTACTGCCTATGGGAGCCGCCATCTGGTCGGCAAAGCCTAAAGATATTGTGCGCTATCCGGCAGAATCTTTCGTCCGCTTCTTTGAGAGCCACAGATTGTTCAATCTCCGCAACCGACCCCGCTGGCGCATCGTCCGTGGCGGGAGTCGCGCCTATGTCAAGAAATTGACCGCGTCCTTCGCAGACCGCATCTGGTGCGAGCATTCAATCATCCGAATCATGCGTGACGGCGCCATAGTCACCCTCGAAGATGTAAGGGGCGGACGCCATGAATTTGATCATGTGGTGATCGCCACCCATGCCAATGAAGCGCTTGAGCTACTCGCAGAACCTTCTGCGGGAGAACGCGATATTCTTGGTGCCATCGCCTACGCAAAGAACAAAGCCTTCCTCCACCAGGACACCTGCCTGATGCCAAAGCGAAAATCTGTCTGGGCGAGCTGGAACTATCTTTCGAATCGTGCAACTGAAGCTCAATCGTTCCCCGAAGTCAGCTACTGGCTAAACCGCCTCCAGCGCTTGGAGACAAAGGACAACGTCTTCCTAACACTAAACCCGGCAACTCCGCCCCGACCAGAGCGGCATCTAGCCACCTTTAATTACGATCACCCTATATTCGATTCTGCCGCCCTCGGTGCACAGCCCGAGCTTTGGTCACTACAAGGTATTCATAACACTTGGTTTTGCGGCAGTTATTTCGGCTACGGTTTTCATGAGGACGCGCTGCAAGCGGGGCTGGCTGTGGGTGAAGCTCTAGGTGGCACAACAAGACCCTGGTCACTTCCCGATCCCTCGAGTCGGCTACAAATACCCAAATCTGCACAAGACGGGGTTCTACTAGCAGCACAATGAGCATTCGCGCAAAACTGCAGGACACCGCACTATCATCAGCCTATGTGGGCCAAGTAGTACATATGCGCAAACGTCCGCGTGTCCACCGGCTGCAGTATAGGGTTTTTTACCTGCTGCTCGACCTTGATAACTTGCCGAATCTGGGGCGGAAGCTCCGTTTGTTCGGATATAATCGCTCTGGGCTATTCTCCTTCCACGAACGCGATCACGGTCCGCGGAACGGATCTTCCCTGCGCGCATGGGTTGATACGCAGTTGGACAAAGCCGGTATTGCAATACCTGGCGGTAGGGTTACCCTCCTGTGTCTGCCGCGTATTTTTGGCTATGTCTTCAACCCAATTTCGATTTTCTATTGTTTCGATGACGCCGGACAACTCAAGGCGACACTATATGAGGTCTCCAACACATTTCGGGAGAGCCACACTTATTTGCTACCTGTCGAAAATGGGACCGATACGATAGTCCATCACTCGTTCGATAAAGAGCTCTATGTGTCACCCTTCATACCAATGGCCTGCCGCTACGAAGTGGCGCTTCGAAAGCCGGACGCGCGTGCAAGCATCGCCATTCGTGAATACGACGCCGAAGGCGCTCTTTTAGTGGCAACTTTTCATGGCGCACGAACATGCCTAAACGACGCCTTTCTGTTATCCACAATTGTGCGTTTTCCGCTTCTAACAATGAAAGTTATGGTTGGAATTCACTGGGACGCCCTTAGAATCTGGTTGAAAGGCATGCCCATTTTACCTCACCCTATTCAACCATCTCAATCCGTTTCCATAATCAAAAGCCCAAGATCGTTGCCTGATGTCCGAGTTCGCACAAACTGATACCCCCAAACGCCAAATCGTCGGCCGGGACACAATTCGCCACCGCGCAATCCGAACCCTAGTTAACCGCCTCGCCGCAAATCTCGACCACGGTGCCCTGCAGATTGACCTTCCCGGTGGAGGTCAGGTGCAGGCAAAAGGTAGCCATCCAGGACCCGATGCGCAGGTTTCCGTGCACAGGTCCCGCGCAGCACGGCGTGCCCTTTTTGGGGGCTCCCTAGGTCTAGCCGATGCCTATATTGATGGCGATTGGGATTCGGACGACCTGACATCCATCATTGAACTTTGCGCCCACAATTTTGACGACTTCGAGCGTGCCGTGGCGCCCATGACAATGATGCGTGGCCTCGCCCGATTGCGCCACCGTCTCCACTCCAACACCCGGACAGGAAGTCGTCGCAATATCGCGGCCCATTATGATCTCGGTAACGCCTTTTACGCAAAATGGCTCGACCCCAGCATGACCTACTCGGCCGCTTGTTTTGAAAGCAACGATGAATCTCTTACGACAGCACAAGCCAACAAGTTTAACAATCTGGCGGACATGCTCGACTTGCAGGACGGCGACCGCGTTCTTGAAATTGGCTGCGGCTGGGGCGCTTTCGCAATCCATATTGCATCTAAATACAACTGTAGGGTAACGGCACTAACTATTTCCCCCGCTCAGGCGGAATGGGCCAGACAGAGAGTCAACGAAGCCGGGCTATCTGGCCGCGTCGAGATTCGGCTGCAGGACTATCGCGATGTAGAAGGCCAATTCGACAAAGTCGCATCCATCGAAATGTTCGAAGCTGTGGGTGAAGAATACTGGCCTGACTTTTTTGAGGCCGTGGCTAAGCGTCTTCGTCCCGGTGGCCTAGCCGCACTTCAGGTCATTACGATCACAGGCTCCCTTTTCGAGAATTATCGGCGGAACCCAGACTTTATTCAGATGCGTATTTTCCCGGGCGGCATGCTGCCATCAGTAGATATCTTCACTCAGAACGCCGCCCAAAAAGGCCTAATTCTCGACAACGCTAAAATGTTTGGTAGTGACTATGCCGAAACCCTGCGCCGCTGGCGGGTTTCCTTCGACGACGCCTGGCCGACCATCGTGCCAATGGGTTTCGATGAACGGTTTCGCCGATTATGGCGCTATTATCTTTGCTATTGCGAAGCCGGGTTCCGGGCCCAAACAATTTCGGTTGGACAATTTCGCCTGCGGGCAAGCTGATCAGTCCCGACGGGGAGACACGCGCCGTACAACTGGAAAATAGAGTGCATAGGGAAGAACCCTTAACAGCTTCATCAGGTAGGCGAACCGACGCGGAAACGTTATCTCGAAACGGTTACCGGCCAGACCGCTTACGATACGCGCCGCGGCCGTGTTAGCATCAATCAGAAATGGCATGGGAAACGGGTTGCGGTCGGTCAGGGGTGTGCGCACGAAACCCGGGGTCACGCAGGACAACACAACGCCTTGCTCCTGAAGTTCTGGCCGAAGGGATTCACACATATTGATAAGCCCGGCCTTTGAGGCACCATAGGCGCTCGCCGTTGGCAGCCCGCGATAACCGGCAAGTGATGCGACAACGGCAATCCGCCCAGATTGGCGTTCGACAAACCGGGAAATCACCGGCGCCAAACAATGCACCGTTCCCATCAGATTAATTTCGATCAGCTTCCGAACCGGCGCGACCGCGAAGTCTGCTGCTGCGATCGGCTGGTGTGTCCCAGCGTTCAGAATGACCAGGTCGACAGCACCCAACCGGGCTTCAATCTCTTCATAGACAACTGTAACGGCAGCCTCGTCAGTCACATCCAAGGGAAAAGCTTCGACCGAACCCTGCCATGCATCAGACTCCGCAGCCAATGCCTCTAGCTTGTCCGTGCTGCGCGCGCTCGCCGCGACGACCCAACCATCCCGGGCCAGCCGCCTCGCCACCGCAGCGCCGATTCCCTGGCTCGCACCGGTGACCCAGGCAACTTTACGTCTGACGGTCATGGTTTGGCCTCACGCGATGCTGATTCACAAACTTGAAACTCGTAGACTTCTACGCGGGTAGAGTCGATCAGGATCAATTTTCTGTATTGGCAGAGTGATCCGATAAGAAACCCGTAGCGTAACTAAGATGATCTAGGCACGTGCGTTCGCCTGAATCACCCATGAGCGACCCCTCAGAGACTTGTTCTCCCCCCAAGGTCGCGCCATGTGGGCCGGATCAGAACTGTTCCCCGATAGCCTGATTCGGCCCTGCTTTTTTTAGTTACCTGCGAACAGACTTGTACCAGTCGAGGATTTCCTCGCCGGTCCACACAAAGGTGTCGTCGCGGTTGCAGACATGTTCAAGGATACGTCGGATTTCGCGCGCCCGGTGGGGAACCCCCATGATGTAGGGGTGCAGGGTAAAGCACATGATCCGGGTCGAGCCAGGCTCTGCCGTCGCATCTTCGATCAACTGATCAAACTCGCGGATCGCACGGTCGCCATATTCCTGCGCCCGATGCCCCTGGATCAACTGCATCGACAGATCATTGAGTTCCTGAGTGTAGGGTAGTCCAACAATAGAGCCTTTCTTGGTACGCAGATCGATCGGCTGATCGTCCATCACCCAATCGGCGACATATTCGAAGCCGGCTTCGTCCAGCCAGTCGACCGTGTCGTGTGTTTCCGCCAGCGCCGGCCCCAGCCAACCTTTGGGGGCCTTGCCAGAGTATTCCTTCAGCTTGTCAAACACCCGATGGATCATGTCTTCCTGATCTTCTACCGCCGGAAGCGCACGCTGGATCCATCCATGCCCGCAAAGATCCCAT
>JAPKDV010000086.1 GCA_028822385.1 Alphaproteobacteria bacterium | reverse complement strand
GACTGCCATCTTCCGGGTTTCGGGCATGCAGGTGAATGATTGAAGCACCGGCTTCGGCTGCACCGATCGACGCATCCGCGATCTCGTTCGGTGTAATGGGCAAATGCTCCGACATTGTCGGCGTGTGGATTGCGCCGGTAATTGCGCATGAAATGATGACTTTAGTTTTCTTTGCCAACCGCTCTTCCCCTTACTTTGTTCGTTTTGAGATTGAATTTAACTAAGACGGCGTATCCTTGAGATACTGCTTATAATACTTGTGATGCAGGTCTATCAACGCCAATTTCCCCGCCGTTATGATCAACCAGTTGTTAAGCAGTTTCCAGAATATCGTCCACGTAAGAAATCCATTTTTATCGGCTAAATAGAGCACCGTAATAGTTCTCACCATCATACGTTACCGGCCTATCAAATTGATTTACTAGAGATGTTCTGCTTCAGTAAGGGTAACAGATAGGACGGCATACGCTCATTTTTAGCAAAGGGTACTCCAGTTTTTGACGATAAGGCCTCCTCAGATATGCCGCCGTTTTATCCTTAGTGGGATTAAAATATTTAGCTATCAATTTCGTTTAATATGTTTGGCGCAGGCGCCAAGACGCTGATCTGCACGAACCTTACCGGACGGGAATTAAACTAGTGAATGAACATATTGGAACTTGGGCACTCGTCCGAGTTAAATCTGTCGATGCGAACGGCAAGCCAGCTGCCCCCCCCTTTGGTGGGGAGCAGTTCATAGGGAGGGTCGTTCTTACTGAGGAAGGCCGTTTGTCTGCCTCAATCACCGATGGGCGTACTATAATTCCAGACGGAGAACATCGCGAATATTCCTGTTACGCAGGCCCTTATAGCTTCGATGGGCAAACGCTTATCACTACGGTGGACTCATGCTCTGACCCTGAACGAATGGGGACAGAGCAAATACGTAATGTGATATTCGAAGATGAATTGATGATTTTACAGCCACCACTGCGTTCTTATGGTGATAACCCCGCAGAGCGGCGGACGTTATGGTGGGAAAAGATTTCAGATATCTAGTTTTTAGTCCCCTACAAAGACTAACTGCGTACCTGATTCCGACAAGTGCATTCAACTTTTGCATGTGAGCTCACGCGGAAGCACCGGGCGACCAACCATAGATGCGCTGCGCGTTGCCACCCATTAGCGCGGCGCGGTCACTGTCAGACAGCCAGTTGTCCTGACGGAATGCCTCGACCCCTTGTTCGTAGCTCAGAAGCTTAACAGCACGGGTCCAGTCAGTACCCCACATACAACGTTCGAGGCCAAAGCCATCAAGAATACGACCTAAAGGGTCTCGGATGTCGGCAAAGGGGAACAGTTCGTGCGACAGCGTGGCCGCACCAGTGATCTTGACGCTGACGTTGTCGTATTTGGCCAGCTCCAGCAGCTTCGGAAGCTCCGTCCATCCATCTGTGGGGGACGGCGGGTGAAACGGCTGAACGAGGCCCATATGGTCGACCACAAGCGATATGTCGGGGAATTGCGCAGCGATGTCTGCTACCTGCTCGTGCCGTTGCGTGCAGTAGACGTTGACTGGAATATCGTGACGGGTGGCCGCACAGAGCAGACGGGCAATCCCTGCCTCGCCAGCTTCGTCAGAAATGCCGTGGGCAAGCAGCATGCGGATGCCGACGGTGCCGTTCTTTGCTGCCCAGTCGGCGACTTTTTCGCCGACCGCAGGGTCGGCAGTGTCGAAGGGCGTGACTAGCCCGAAGCGGTCGGGATATTTGGCATGCACCTCGAGTGCAAAGCTAGGGTCGTAGCGATACATGGTGTAGGCCGAGACGAGGATGGCGCCGTCTACGCCGACGGCATCCATCGCAGCCACCATCTCTTCGCCATTGGCCGAGGGCGGACCAGTCAGCACTGCTGCCCAGGGCCGGTCCGGATGGTCGGCCTCGTAGGCGTGCACCTGAGCGTCGATGATCGGTGTTTGGTCTTCTGGCACGCTGTTGTCTCCCATGCCACGACTATAACGCTATCTACTGTAAGATTGTTCTGCTTCATATAAACGTGGAGGTCGGAGGTTCTAATCCTCTCGCCCCGACCAGTTTTCTCCAAATTAGGCTCTTTGAATCCCGTTCCGGACTTATCGATCTCGGTTGAGATCCTGCAAGATAGCGTTGGTGGTAAAACGGGAAATCCGGTGATCGGCATGACTTTCGTCTATCCGGATATCAAACTGGCCACCATCCCCGTATTTTCGGACAGCGTCCTGAACTTCGGCTTTGTAGAGATTACTGCGTATGCCGTTGAAGCAGCACCGGTCGTACCGGTTGAAGAACTGAACTTGCGAGCGGTTGGCGCCGGAAGCTCCCAAGATGAAGAGCTCGAGATGGTTTGCGATATTCATTAACGGGGGATATGAAGGCGGACTGTCATGCAGAATTTCCTGACCGCGGCGCATGAAGTTTGGATAAACTCCTGCGACTGGATAGCTGCGTTCGATTTCAAGGATGACGGCTGCCGATAGCATGGTTAGAAACCCGCCCATAGAAAATCCCACCATATCTACCGTGTCGTAGTTCTTTGCGTGCCTTGCATAGACCAGCGCGCCGATGATCGGGTCTAGGTGATATTTCAACGGTCGCTCGAAATGTGACATCTGATGGAAAATGTTCAACTTGCCGGCTTGGCGGGCGCCCGGCAGCACACCGTCCTGATCGGAATCCACAAATGCGAGTGTGCCACCATGGCCTAGCGCGTTGAGCGCGAGAACGTCGTATCCATCCTCGAGCAGCACGCTCAAAAATTCGGACATCCGATCAATCGGGTCACCGAAACCGTGATGATATATCACCAGCCGGTTTTTGCTGTTCGATGAAGTCGCCAGATAGGGCCAGGAACTCAGTCCGAGACCCGGATTGAAGTATAATTTTGAAACCTTAGTCCCAACCGGCAGTTCGCCCAAGAAACCATCCTTGATATCCACTTCGATTTTTGTGGGGGTGAGGTGGGCCGGATAACCGTTGGGACCCCAGATCATATGGATCAGTTTTGTGCGTGTTCCGTCAGGATTCCTGATGACGTCCGGATGTATGAGATTGACCACATCGGTTTTGAGTAGTTTTGGGTCGATTTTTTCATACAAATAGGAATCCGGGGCCTTCAGCCGCCGATAGACAACCCGGGTTGGATCATAGTGATGGATCGCGATCTCTACGAGACCGGCAAGCAGGGCAAAGCTGATAATCGTTAGCAGCACACGTCGACAGATATTTTTTGACTTCATGATGGTTGCCTGATGTGACACAGGGGTCGTGGGTGTGTCGCATTAGTATAACGCTCTTTGTCAGTCCTTTCCCGTCGCTTCTGCCTTTGCGTATTTGCCGGTCGGGTCATGATTCGGTTCTTATAACTCTCGGTGAGCTGACTGAAAACGGATTCGACTCTCTTTATCTGGTTCACATATTTCTCACGTTTGTAGATCCGAAGGCGCAGCAGCTTCAGGATATCCGTATGCCTGCCTTATAAGATGCAGAGGACGGCGCGCCGGATGCGGCGGTTGGTAATCAGCGTTTGATTTCTCCTCAGACCAGCAGGACTTTGGCTTTGAAAGCATGTCGTCGACACACCAGCTTTGGCGGGCGTTTTTGTGATTTTCATCGTCCCATTCGCGGTCTATTACGCTTCAATACCGATGCAGCTTTGGGGGTCCATTGGCGCTTTTAGGCCGGCTGAATCAGGCACATGTTCGGGGGTTACGATATTTCTCGAATCCCTCGATTTATAATGTGATTATAAATAGCTGGTGAATATTCTAGACCGGTACGTCACGTATGGCGCGCCAGATCCGGTCCGGGGTTGCGGGCATCTCTAGATCAGTGACACCAACTTCTGACAATGCGTGCATGAGTGCGTTCATCAGAGCTGGCATAGCCCCCACCGTCCCCGCTTCGCCGGCACCTTTGACGCCGAGCGGGTTACGCGCGGTGGGTACCTCGTTGGCGGCAATTGTCATGGGGCCGAAGTTATCGGCCCGGGGCATGGCGTAATCCATGAAGGAACCCGAGAGCAATTGCCCGGATTTAGGGTCGTAGGCGACTTGTTCCATCAGAATTTGGCCGACACCTTGAGCTATACCGCCATGGATCTGGCCTTTGACGATGGTCGGGTTGATCATTACGCCGACATCGTCGACGACGTTGTAGTTGATGATCTCGACGGTGCCTGTTTCTGGGTCGATTTCAACCTCGCAGACATGACTGCCATTGGGATAGGTGTCGTCCTCGGGGGCAAAGGTTGCGGTCTCGATTAAGCCCGGTTCGACCCCTTTGGGCAGTTTGGCGGGCAAGAACGAGGCTTTCGCGACGTCTTTTAGGGATATTTCACTGTCTGTTCCAGAAACTCGGAACACGCCTCCGCTGAACTCAATATCCGCTTCACTGGCTTCCAATTGGTGTGCAGCGATCTTTCGGGCCTTCTCCTCAATCTTACCAGCCGCGTTGTGAAGGGCCGATCCGCCAATTACGGTGGAGCGCGATCCCATAGTGCCTATCCCGAAGGCTACCCGGTCGGTGTCCCCGTCGATCACACGGATATCTTCGGACTCCAGACCCAGCCGATCGCTGACAATCTGTTTGTAGACGGTCTCGTGGCCCTGTCCCTGGCTCTTGGTCCCCATTAGGATGGTCACGGTGCCATCGGTTGAGAAACGTACCTCGGAAAAATCGGGTGAGGGAGAGGCCGAGCGTTCTATCGGATTGGCAATGCCGATGCCGCTCAGCATGCCCCGGGCGCTGGCTTCGGCCTTGCGGGCCTCGAACCCGGCATAGTCGGCCATCTTCAGGGCTTGGGTTTGGTTCGCGAGGAACTCCCCGCAGTCATAAGTTAGACCGAGCGCGGTTTTCACCGGCATGTCCTCGGGCACGATCATGTTCCGGACCCGTAACTCGGCCGGGTCGATCCCCAGTTCGCGTGCAGCCTCATCGAACATCCGTTCAATGACGTAGGTGGCTTCGGGACGTCCCGCGCCGCGATAGGGTGCCGTTGGGCTGGTGTTGGAGTGCACACTCGTCACGGCCACATGGGCGGCGGGCACGTTGTAGACTCCGATCAGGGTGCCTACATTGGAGAAGACCGAGAGCAGGTTCCGGATCGCCGAAAGATAAGCTCCGATATTGGCGATGGTGCGCACACGCAGTCCGACGATCTTGCCATCCGCGTCGAAGGCTAACTCGGCATCGGTCACATTGTCCCGACCGTGCTCGTCGCTCTGGATTGCTTCGCTGCGTTCGGATGACCATTTGACCGGGCGTCCAACTTTGCGCGATGCCCAGAGGGTCAGGCGATGTTCGATATACTGCCAGCCCTTGGTGCCGAACCCACCACCCACATCGCGAGAGACCACTCGGATGTTCTGCTCAGGGATTTTGAAGACTTTCTCCGCCAGCACCTGACGCACCCGATGGGGATACTGCACATCGGCATGCAGGGTGTAGCGATCCTCGCGCGGATCGTAATCACCGATCGCTCCGCGCGGCTCGATGTAGTTGGCGAACACCCGGCTGATTACAAAGCGGCGTTTGATCACACGGGCTGCGCCCGCCAGTGCCGCTTCGGCGGCGTCCGCGTTGCCCGACTGGAACAGACCGACGATGTTGTCGGGGCCATCGTCCCAAATCACCGCAGCATCGGCATCGAGGGTCGTGGCCGTATCGGTGATCGAGGGGAGTGAGTTAAAATCGACGTCTATTAGCTCGGCGGCGTCGCGCGCCTGATGCAGGGTTTCGGCAACTACCATCGCCACGGGATCACCGACATAGCGCACACGGTCGATGGCGAGTGGCGGCTGGGGCCGGTATTTCATGGGGTCACCGTCAGGGCGCTTCCACTTGGCGGGCATGCCGGGATAGCCCAGACCATCCGCAGCAACATCCGGGCCGGTAAAGACCGCATGGACGCCGGGTGCTGCCTTCGCCGCAGTTACATCAATCGACTTGATCTCGGCATGGGCATGGGGTGAGCGCAGAAAATAGGCATAGGTCTGTTGTGGCAGGTTGACGTCATTCACGTAGAGGCCTCGTCCGGTCAGCAGCCTCGGGTCTTCTTCACGTCGAACGCTTTGTCCGATACCAAACTTACCCATAGGTGTTTCTCGAACTAGAACTCGGCATTGAGTGCGATTCTGCCTTTGTCGGTCAGTTTGCAAACTAGCCAGTCCGGTCTGATAGGGTTTTCAAACCAAGGCTCGGCAAAGCCGTGGCGAATGCAGCTCTTGATGGTCTGGTCGCTAACCTTCTGACCGTCACGGTCAAACAGCGACAGTTTTCCGCCGGGCTGGACGAGGCCACGGGCCAACCAGTCACGCTGGGCACTACTGAGGGCACCGCGCGGTTTGGTCTTGCGATCACCGCGTGGCCGATGCGGCTGCAGTGCGACCACGTTGTTTTCGGCTGCAAACTTTCTACTAACCGCCATTCTGCCTCCTTAAACCCCCATCAAAGAACGACCATCATACCGTTCTTCGAAGTCACGAATCTTAGTGTAGAATGAGACCTAGGCCAAGAGACCCTGACGAGAAAGTCCGACGTGAGCATTTTCGACCTCCAGCATGACACTAGTATCGTCTATGTGACCTGCAGATCCCTTGATCGGGCGGGGGATACTACCCGAACGGTTGTCGGGAAGTATCTGGCGGCCTGCATCAACATCAGCGATGGCATGCGCTCGGTTTTTGGCTGGGAGGGGTGGGTCCAGGAGAGCGAAGAAGTACTTCTCATCCTAAAAATACGCCGCGCATGCTTGGATAAGCTCAGTGCACGGGTGATGGAATTGCGCAGTTTCGATGTGCCTTGCGTGGCTGAGATTCTGCTGGGAACCGGCAATGCTGGTTATTTTGCCTGGATCGCGGTTGAAACCTCTGGTGGCGGAGCCTAAGGGCATGGCACGAACAAGATTCACTCCGGAAACCAATGCATTGATTTTTGCCGGTGCGGCGCACGGCACGATGCATCTGTTCGGGGCCTTTTACTTCACCATCATTCTGGCGCTGGAGCGGGTCTGGGAGATGTCGTTTTCGGAGTTGATTGCGCTCTGGACTCCGGCGGCGCTGTTCATCGGAATTGCCGCGCTGCCTATGGGGTGGATCGCGGACCGCTGGACCCGCTGCGGTATGATCGCGGTGAGCTTCATTGGCATGGGTGCGGCAAGCGCTGTCGCCAGTCTTATGAACGGCCCGGGGACGCTGATTTTGGCGCTGTCAGTAGTTGGTATCTTTGCGGCGATCTATCACCCGGTGGGCATTCCCTGGGTGATGCGGCTTGCGCATCACAATCCCGGCAAGGCGTTGGCCATCAACGGCTTGTTCGGAGGTGCGGGGGTGGCGATTGCGGCGCTGTCGGCGGGCACACTGATTGAGTTCGCCAGCTGGCGCGCGGCGTTTTTGGTGCCTGGCCTCATCAGTCTGGCTTTGGGCGCATTCATGTTCACGATGTTGGCGCGCGGGCGGATTGCGGAGCCGGGACATTCCGGTGCGGCTGCTGACCCGAAAGAAAATCGCGGTGGCATGCTGCGCGGTGCTCTGCTGATACTCGCCACGGGTTTCGTGGGCGGGCTGGTATATCAATCGACACAGGCCGTCGCGCCCAAGCTTTTTGAAGCGCGGCTCGATGATTTGCTTAATGGCTCGGCGGTTGGCATTGGCGCGGTGGTTTTCGGGATCTATCTGCTGGCAGGTTTGGGGCAACTGGTTGGTGGCTGGGCGGCGGATCGTTGGAGCTGGAAGCGGGCCTATCTGGTCGCCTGGTGCATCCATATGCCGATGCTCTGGTTTGCGGCATCTGCGGGTGGGCCGTTTCTGATTTTTGCGATCTTCATGATCACAGTGGCGGGGACGGGTGCGATCCCGGCCGAAGCCTTGCTGTTTGCGCGCTATACGCCGGAAAAACATCACGGCCTGATCTTCGGCTTCCGCTATGTGCTGGCGCTGGGCTCGGCACCGCTGGCGATCCAGTTCATCGCCTTTGTGCTGGACCGCACCGGGGACTTTGTCTGGATATACTGGATGCTTGGCGTGGCTGGCTGCGCGACGCTGGTGGGAATTTTGCTGCTGCCATCTGTGAAGGGTCGGAGTGTGTCGGCTGTGGACGTGGCGTCTTTAGTGGCGGAGTAGTTTCTCCCCTAAAGTCGTCATGCCAGACTTGATCCGGGCATCTCACCGCCGACCGAGACGAGATACCCTGATCACGTCTGGGTATGATGCGTTTTGAGGGTAGGCGAGTTTAGGAAATCGCCATTACGAGGAGCAGCGCGATGAAGCAATCCAGTGGTCGGGGCGCGTCCGTTCTGGATTGCCGTGGGCTTGCGGCCCCCGGAATGACGTTGAAGAGGTTGGGAGTCGCCCGTTCACCACGCTTTTGCTATAATCAACTCAACAATTCACATCCATTAAAACTCAGGAAGAACCCATGAACGACAAGGTTTGGAAGATTTATCTATCAGGCGAAATTCATTCGGACTGGCGCGAGCAGATCATGAGCGGCTGCGCGGAAGCGGGTCTGCCGGTCGAGTTTGCCGGTCCGATTACCGAGCATGACGATTCCGATGATTGCGGTGTCGCCGTCTTTGGTGCCGAACAGGACAAGTTCTGGCACGACCATCGTGGAGCGCTGCTGAACTCCGTGCGCACGGGCACCCTGATCGATCAGGCCGATGTGGTCGTCGTTCGTTTCGGTGAGAAGTACAGGCAGTGGAACGCGGCCTTTGATGCCGGTTACGCGGCGGCCAAGGGCAAGGCGATCATCACTCTGCATCCCGAAGCCCATGATCACGCGCTGAAGGAAGTGGACTCCGCCGCCAAGGGCGTCGCCCGCGAGCCCTATCAGGTCGTCCAGGCGCTGGCCTATGCCATCAAGGGCGCAATGCCCCAGCAGTGGTATCAGCCCGAAGCCGCTGAATAGGCTGCTTTAAAATCTGAATTGAAGAAGCCACTTTCTCGCAAGGGAGTGTGGGTTTTTTATTTCTATTCCCCAGCCATCGCGAAGTTTAGTGCCTGGCCTAGATCGGCGAGAATGTCGTCGATGGTTTCTAGGCCTATCGACAGGCGGACCACGTCTGGTCCGGCGCCCGAGGCGATTTGTTGTTCTTCGGTGAGCTGGCGGTGGGTGGTTGAGGCCGGATGGATGATTAGCGAGCGCGTGTCACCCAGATTGGCCAAGTGTGAGAGAAGTTCGACGCTCTCGACGACTTTTACACCGGCGTTATAACTGCCCTTCACGCCGAAGGTGAAGACCGAGCCGGGGCCCTTGGGCAGATATTTCTTTGCCAGCTCGTGATAGGGGCTGGCTTTTAGCCCCGCATAGGACACCCAGGCGACGGCCGGGTGGGAATCCAAGAACTCTGCCACGGCTTGCGCATTTTGTAGATGCCGGTCCATGCGCACCGGCAGGCTCTCGATGCCGGTGAGAATGTTGAAGGCGTTCTGGGGTGCCAGTGTTGGGCCGAGATCGCGTAGCGCAACGGCTTTGGCCTTAGTTGAGAACCCGAAATCCCCGAAGGTTTCGTAGAATGTCAGGCCATGATAGGCCGGGTCCGGCTCAGTCATGCCCGGGAATTTATCGTTCTGTGCCCAGTCAAACTTGCCGCTTTCCACCACGACCCCACCCATGGAGGTGCCGTGGCCACCGAGGAACTTGGTCATCGAATGGATCGAGAGATCAGCCCCCCATTCGAACGGGC
>JAPKDV010000085.1 GCA_028822385.1 Alphaproteobacteria bacterium | reverse complement strand
CCGAAGCGAGCCTAGTCAAATCGATGGAAGAACTGGGGATCGGACGCCCATCAACTTATGCCTCGATCATTAAGGTTCTGCAGGATCGGAATTACGTCCAGCTCGACCGCAAACGCTTCATTCCTGAAGACCAGGGACGATTGGTGGTCAGCTTCCTGAGTAGCTACTTCGAGCGCTATGTGGAATACGACTTTACCGCCCAGATGGAAGAGCGTCTCGATGACATCTCTGGCGGTCGGATCGAGTGGAAAACAGTCTTGCGCGATTTCTGGAAAGACTTTTCGACGGCAATCGAAGGCACGGCCGAACTTCGCGTCCGCTCCGTGCTTGATGCACTGGACGAAGAACTCGGGCCGCATTTCTTCCCTATCCGTGAAGACGGCACTGATCCACGGGTCTGCCCTGCCTGCAACGAAGGCCGGTTGGGCCTTCGTCTGGGCCGCCATGGCCCGTTCGTGGGCTGCTCCGTCTATCCTGAGTGCAAATACACCCGCAAGTTGGCAGTCGATGGCGGCGATGACGAAACCGCCGAATTAGCCAACGGCCCCAAGGTGCTTGGCAGCGATCCCGAGACCGACAAGGATGTTACCCTGCGCAAGGGACCTTACGGCCTCTATGTTCAGCTTGGTGAGCCGGAAGGCGAAGGCAAGAAAGCCACAAAACCGAAGCGGTCATCGCTTCCCGATGGGTTCACCCTCGACGAAGTTGATCTCGCACTTGCACTATCGCTGCTAGCGTTGCCGCGCAATATAGGCGCGCACCCCGAAGACGGTGTGGTCATCCAGGCTGGGCTCGGCCGCTTTGGCCCTTATGTGAAACATGGCTCGGTCTATGCTTCGCTTCCCGAAGCCCGGGAAGTTCTGACGGTTGGCCTCAATCGGGCTGTCACCGTACTGGCGGAGAAGGGCAAAGGCCGGAAGGGCCGCGCCGGCCCGCTGAAAGATCTTGGCGTACATCCCGAGGATAAAAAGCCCATTACTGTTCATGATGGTCGCTATGGACCTTACGTGAAACACGGCAAGACCAACGCAACGATCCCAAAAGACCGTGATCCGCAGGAAGTCACCCTCGACGAGGCTTTGGAACTAATCGCAGCACGCGTTGCCAAGCAGGCTGCCGACAAGGCACCAGCAAAGAAGAAGGTAGCTCCGAAAAAGAAAACTGCCGCAAAGAAAAAGCCGGCCACAAAAAAAACGGCACCGAAAAAAGCTACAGCTGACGAGACGCCGGCTGCCGAGAGCACGGACTAGGGTTCGGGCTTGGCAAAGCGCACAATCGACGGGCTGGGCCCAGACGGTTTGCCCGGTGCCGATACAATTCTCGAAATCCTGAAGGCTTCCACCGAAGCACTTCCCACACGCGACCTCGCGCGCTTGTTTTCCCTCAAAGGGGCCCAGCGCACTGCACTGCGTGAAACACTTCGTGAACTTCAGGATGCCGGCAAGATAGAGCGCGTACAGGGACGGCGCTGGCGTGTGACATCGGAACTACCGCCGGTTGCTGTTCTCGAGGTCATTGCCGTCAACGACGATGGTAACCTGAAGGTTCGCCCTGTCAACACCAGTTCAGATGGCCCTCCACCGCAAATTGAAGTTCGCCCTCCACCGCGCAGCATGCCTGCGCCAGGCCTAGGAGACCGTTTCGTCGCGCGCCTCGCACCGCGTGGTAATAATAGCTACACCGCAACACCACTTCGGGCCACAGAGAGCAAGCAGGAGAGTGTCGTCGGACGCTACCGCACAAGCGATGACGGCGGGCGGATTCAACCTCTCGAGCGCGGCCATCGCGGCGACTTTGTCGTCGCTGCCGGCGAAAATGCCCCTGTAGAAGACGGCGACCTAGTGGCCGTGGAAATGCTCCCCGCCCGGCGGCTTGGCTTACCCCAGGCCCGTATAATTGAAAATATTGGCTCCGGTGACGCGCCGGGTGCAATCAGCCGGATCGCAATTCATCGCGCGGGCATTCCCGATAGCTTCCCCGCCTCCGTTGTCGAAGAGGCAGAAGCGGCAAAGCCACCGGTTTTGGGTAAACGCATTGATCTGCGCGATGTCCCGTTGGTCACGATTGACGGCGCGGATGCACGAGACTTTGATGATGCCGTGTTCGCCGAACCAGATGAAAGTGCAAACAATCAGGGTGGTTGGCACCTTATCGTGGCAATCGCAGACGTTGCTGAATATGTGCGCCCCGGCTCCCCCCTCGATCGGGAGGGCTTTCGCCGCGGCAACTCGGCCTATTTCCCTGACCGTGTCGTTCCCATGCTTCCCGAGGCACTATCGAACGGATTATGCTCCCTGCGCCCGGACGAAGACCGCGCCTGCCTAGCCGCGGATTTGTGGATTGGGCAGGATGGCAAACTACAGAAATTCCGATTCCGCCGAGCCTTGATGCATTCAGTCGCGCGCCTGACCTACGAACAAGTGCAGGCTGCGCGTGACGCGGGGGATGACCCTGTTTTCCCTGGCCATCTCGACAATCTCTATGGCGCCTATGCCTGCCTTTCTGCAGCGCGTTCTGAACGCGGCTCCCTTGAGCTCGAGCTGCCGGAACGCAAAATCGTGCTCGACGATGATGGTAGCGTCGCCAACATTGCCCAGGTATCACGGTTTGACAGCCACAAGCTGATCGAAGAATTCATGATTGCGGCGAATGTTGCAGCTGCGCGTGAACTCAAGCGACTGCGCCAGCCTGTGATGTTCCGCATCCACGATGAACCCTCGATCGAAAAGCTTGAAGATCTGCGCGATATGCTCGCGGGGTTCGGCGTTAAGCTGAACCGCGGAAAATCCATGCGCCCGAAGGATTTCAACGGCATCCTGGCGCGTGTGCGTGGCGAAGCTCATGAGCGTACCGTCAACGAGATTATTCTACGCAGCCAGATGCAGGCCCAATACAATCCCGAAAACCTCGGCCATTTTGGGCTCGGCTTACAGGACTACGCCCATTTCACCTCACCCATTCGGCGCTACGCCGACCTTCTCGTACATCGCGCCTTGATCAAGGGCCTGAAGCTTGGCGAAGGCGGTCTCGGCGACAGCGAAGCAGGATGCTTTACCGAAATCGGCGAACATATATCCAAGACCGAGCGCCGCGCTGTCTCTGCGGAACGGGATGCCAATGACCGCTACACGGCTGCCTTCTTGGAGTCCCGATTGGGTCAAAGCTTTTCAGGTACCGTGCGCGGTGCGACCCGATCCGGTCTGTTTATTGCGATTGACGACAACGGCGCAGAAGGATTTGTCCCCGCTTCACGTCTGCCGGGGGGTCGCCCGCGCTTCGACACTCACACGCGGGTCCTGAAGACCGAACACGGCGGGGCCTACCGTATGGGGGATGTTGTGGAGATACGCATAGCAGAAGCTGATGGTTTGAGCGGATCGGCGATCTTCGACCTTCTCGACGCCGGTGCCCCAACGCGCACGCGCGAACCTAGAAGACATCGAAAATCCGGCAAAAAACGCGCTGACAAACGTGGCAACAAACGTCGTTAGGGAATGAAAAGATGTTTGATCCAAGATAGTAAAATTGATCGTCCATACTTTACCGTTAAAGGTTTTGCACGATATGTGTCTGTTATGAGCTTCTTAAAAGCACGAACCCACTTTCTTAACCATATCTTCGCTGCCCTAGCGCTATTTTTGCTTGCAGCTTGCGCACAGGCTTCGCTCTCACCGAATGCCGAATATAGCGACAGCGACAGCCAGGATATGTTCGTCACGGGATTTGGTTTTATTAGTAACCGCTACATCAAACCGGTGTCACTGCGCGAGATGAGTGTCGGCGGACTGAACGGGTTGCGTCAGATTGACTCAAAGCTCGATGTGCGTGATCGCGCAGGACGGATTGAGATTCTCTACAAAAAGCAGCTTGTGGGCAGTGTGTCCGAACCGATAAACGACGACTTCAAGGCATGGACGGATGCCACCGTTAAGGCCATCGCACTAGCACGCGAAGTTTCACAGGTTGTTCACGGCGCCCGTGCCGAGGCCATTTTTGAGGCCATTTTTGACAATGTTTTAAAACCGCTGGACCGTTTTTCTCGCTATGATGATGCAGAAACCGCAACGGAAAAACGAGCCTTCCGTGATGGTTTTGGAGGTATCGGCGTCACAATCCAAATTGAAGACGTCGACGCTCTCATCATCAGCGTGAATAAAAATGGCCCAGCCGCCAAAGCTGGTGTTCAGGCTAAAGACCGGATGACCCACATTAATGGTGACCCAATTTCCGGATGGACCCAAAGTGATCTGGTAAAACAGTTGCGCGGGCGCATCAACACATCGGTTCGCTTTACCTTGAAACGACCGGGTCGGGCCGATCCGATCGCGGTCCTACTCAATCGTGCCCATGTGGTGCCAGAGACTGCTCAGATCCGGCGAGAGGAGGGCGTGGCTGTAGTTAGGCTGTCCGGGTTCAATGTTGAGTCAGCACGTCGCCTAGAACTCCTCGTAGAACGCGAGATGATTTCAGAAATAGGGCCCCCGAAAGGATTTGTTCTCGACCTGCGCTCCAATCCAGGAGGCCGTCTGGATGTGTCGATTGGTGTTTCGGATATCTTTCTTGATGGTGGTGCAATTTCCACTACACGAGGACGCCACCCTGGCAGTCATCAAGTCTACTCCGCTAAAAAAGGTGATGTTGCCAAGAAACTCCCGGTGGTTGTTCTCATCAACGGAAATTCTGCATCGGCAGCGGAAATAGTGACCGCTGCCCTTCAGGACAATGGGCGAGCAATCGTAATCGGAACCAACTCTTTCGGTAAAGGCACTGTTCAATCGGTGCTGAGACTTCCCAACAACGGTGAGATCACATTGACGTGGTCGCGTCTCCTCGCACCGTCCGGCTATCGTTTACACGAACTGGGTATTCTGCCCTCAGTTTGCACACATGGCCGCGGCAACACCAAATCCGCCAAAACGTTGGTTTCCAACTTACAAAACGGGCGGGATGTTCTGGCTGGCCGCTTGAACACCTGGCGCGCGACCGGAGACACCGACACGGTCAACCGTGAAAAACTTCGTGAAATCTGCCCGTCGGACAGCGGTAAGCCGAACGTGGATCTAGCACTCGCCAAAGCCATCATTGCCGATGCCAAGCTTTATCGTTCCTTGTTGCACGAAGCCAAAACGACGGTGGCCCAACGTTAGCTTTTAACTAGGCTCCTCCCAACCTAACAAACTTTCGTGCGTTCATCGCTTGACTTGCTGGGGCTGACAGGTATTTTCCCGCCTTAATTCAGTGTCAGGACAGATAAATGGCTAAACCAAGCACAATTCTCGTAAAGCTCGTGAGCTCAGCCGATACTGGCTTTTTCTACACGGCGAAGAAGAACCCACGTCAGAAGCCTGAAAAGCTTGAAATGAGGAAATATGATCCGGTCGTGCGTAAGCACGTTATATTCAAAGAAGACAAAATGAAGTAGGGCACTGCCCCTGACCACCAAGTTTCCTCCTACAGAAAAAAGCCGCCCATGGGGCGGCTTTTATTTTCTCATATGTGCGGAAGAACTAACCAATAAATTCCTGAACAGTTTAAAAAAATGCTTCACGAAGATCACGAGAATAGATTCCAATTCATCGTATTCCATAATCTATTTGATCACCTCAAGGCCAGAGCCGCCTGAAGCACCCCTCTCCTACCCTTGGTTTACAGGCGTATTATATCCCTGTCGGGGTTCTTTGATTGGAAGTATGTTGGTCATGGAGAACGCCATGAAACAAACAAGTCCCAATCGGTTCAGTACCATTCTAAAATCGATAAAAATCCCCCAAATGTTCAGATAAAGACGTCGAAATGCGCATTGGAATAGACCTCGGCGGAACGAAGATCGAAGGCATCGTGCTCGACAGCACCGGCGCAGAGATTGCGCGTTCACGAAGGAATTCACCACAAGGTAGTTACGCAGATACACTTGCTGCAATCACTGACCTTGTGCAGAGCATTGATCCAGATCCCGAACAGGGCACCCCGGTCGGCGTCGGCATTCCTGGAACCGTCTCGCCAGCGACAGGTCTGGTCAAGAACGCAAATTCAACATGGCTGATCGGACACCCGATTGATCGTGACCTTTTTGCAAAACTAGCGCGCCCTGTTCGGGTTGCTAACGATGCCAATTGCTTTGCCATTTCTGAAGCAACAGACGGCGCCGGCAAAGACGCTTCGGTGGTCTTTGGCGTTATTATCGGAACCGGAGTCGGCGGCGGGATCGTGGTCGACAAACGCTTGCTTACCGGCGGTAATGCCATCGTAGGCGAGTGGGGTCACACACCCTTACCCTGGATGACCGCAGAAGAGCACCCCGGACATCTCTGTTATTGCGGTCGTGCGGGCTGCATAGAAACCTTCATTTCCGGGCCTGCCTTCGAAACTACTTTTGCGCAAATGCATGGACGCACGCTTACCTCGCCGGAAATCGGACGCGCGGCAGAAACAGGTAACGCCGAAGCCAAAACTGCGTTGTATCGGCTTGAAGACCAGTTGGCCCGCGCGCTAACGATGCTCATCAATATTGTCGATCCTGACGTCATCGTGCTGGGAGGCGGCCTCTCGAATATCGAGCGACTTTACAAAAACCTACCCAGACAGATCCCTAAATACGCGTTTTCAGATTCGATTGTGACGCCCATAGTCCCTGCTACCCATGGCGATTCCAGCGGCGTTCGTGGTGCCGCGTGGCTCTGGCCCGATACGCCATGACCGTCCCGGAGACTGCGCTGGCCACAACCGGATTGTGTCGCAACTGCGCCTCAGGCCTACCTGCGCAAGCTGACCGCTGTCCAGCCTGTGGTTCTCCGCGAACCTTGTTCCATGATGAACTTCACACGCTTTCCATTGCCCATCTGGATTGCGACGCCTTCTATGCCAGTGTCGAAAAGCGCGACGACCCGAGTTTGAACGACAAGCCGGTAATAGTCGGAGGAGGCCAGCGGGGCGTCGTTTCAGCAGCCTGCTACATTGCCCGTATTAGTGGAGTACACTCAGCGATGCCTATGTTCAAAGCTCTGAAACTTTGTCCTGATGCAACCGTGATTCGTCCGGAAATCGATAAATACGTTGGTGTCGGGCGGCAGATTCGCGAGCTGATGCGCGAAATATCTCCTCTGGTCGAACCCCTTTCGGTTGACGAAGCTTTCCTCGACCTATCCGGCACCCAGCGGCTGCATCGTGCCAGTCCGGCGACCGCCCTCATACGCCTCGTCAACCGAATCGAACGGGACATCGGGGTCACCGCCTCTATTGGCCTCAGCTACAACAAGTTTCTGGCCAAACTCGCGTCCGACATGGAAAAGCCACGCGGGTTTGCCATCATTGGTCAGGCGGAGGCAATCGAGTTCCTCGATAAACAGCCCGTCACACGCATCTGGGGTGTAGGTAGGGTCCTTCACCGTAAACTGGCCTCAGACGGCCTGCAGACCATCGGCCAGCTTCGTTCCGTGGATGAAAAACGCCTTAGTACCCGCTACGGGGCTATGGGCCTGCGCCTGGGACGTTTTAGCCGCGGTGAGGACGCCCGTTCGGTCACGCCCCACTCCCCACCTAAGAATATTTCGACCGAGACAACATTCTCTGAGGATATTTTCGAACCCGACGAGCTCAAACGCCGGCTCTGGCAGCTTTGCGAAAAACTGTCCGGACAAGTGAAGATACGCGATCTTGCTGGCCGAACAGTCACGCTGAAGCTCAAGACATCAGCCTTCAAGACATTCACCCGATCTCGGGCTCTACCCTCACCCACCCAATTGGCAGAAACCCTGTTCCGATATGGCGAGGCTCTTGTCGACCGGGCGATCGAGAGTGCTCCGAAAGACAGTCGGTTTCGCCTGATCGGCATCGGTCTTTCAAACATTACCAATCCGCTAGAAGCTGACCCCCCTGATCTTGCCGACCCGGACGCGGCACATCGCAAACGGATTGAACAGGTGATGGATGAGGTTCGCGGGAAACTCGGGCATGATGCGATCACAAAGGGGCGTGGACTTAAGCCCGGGGGTCGGAAGGCCGGGAAATAGCGGGCCCCACTAGTCACATTTGGGTTCTGCGATTTCTACGATCTTCACCAGACCCGCGACCAGTGTAAATTTACCATAATCGAACTCAAACTTGCGCACCACACCATTGTCCTGCAGCAGCTGGGTCATTTCGAATTCCGGTGCCTCATTCCCCGAGCCCACGGCTTTTCCATCAAACAGAGCGAGACGAACCGACCACCATTTGGCATCGCTAAGCTTACCAAATTTTTTGTATTTACCGACGGTCGCATTACTCGGTTTCCCGAGGATCAAAGTATTGGCAATCATCGGTGAGATGCCAGGCTGGGACCCATCAAAATAATAGCTGATCGCGCGTCGCTCCCCGCGCTCCGCGGCTTCCAAAATCTCGATCGTGTGCTCAAATGGAAACACAGTGTTACCCGGAAGATCCAACTTCAGCCCGCGTGGTTCACTATAGGTCGCGGTTCCCGGCAGACCCCGCCCTGGGCGTTTTGCATTGCCGCGAACTTGCTCGACCGTTTCACCTCCAACCTTCGTTTCGGAATCGAATGAATAAGCATCGCCCTCCAGACTTTCGAAAGTGGTCATCGTCACTTCAGATTCAATCGGGTCGCCCTCGCTCGGCGCCATGCTGACGATCAGGCGCTGGTTGGTGGTCCAACCGTCACATGCCTGACGCCATTCAGCGACCATCCGGCCACGCGCATCAACAATGTTTGAATTAAAATCGACCCGACCAATACTGATTTCGTAGAAAGCTCTGTGAGAGGCGTGGGTCACGTCAGCCTGTGCTGACCCAGACGCCACTGTCGCTGACAATGCGACCGCGAAGCAGGTGACGCGCGTTACGGCACGGGGATCAATGTTCATGTTGACCAGTTCAACTGACCAACCGAGCAAATTCATGGCATGCAATCAATTGGTGGTACAATCTTCACAAATCCATATTACCACAGGCCGGCGAAGGGTCACCAGCGGCACAGACCTTCAGGATCCAGGCATCTTCAAACCCGGCACGCCGGACGAACTCCAGCGTGGCGTCTACTACCACACGATGCCAGCTCTTACCGTTGGCATGAACCTGATACACCTGCGCGTTAAGGCCCATCTGGCGGTCAGCCAAACCACGAGCATTCTCGTGATACTTAAAACTTCCGATCACGGAGACCACCCGCAACGGCGCTTTAGGAGTATCGCCCAAAGAATCCGCCTGAGAGTCAGCCAAAAAATTAAACCAGGAATCAGACAGGGGCTGCGCTTTCAGGGATGTCAGCTCATAGAGCGGGGTTATCTTATAGGGCGGACGTGGTTTTGGACTGGCACCGGCATATCTGGCCAGTTCAGCAGTTGGCGTGGAAACAGGTAAAGCAGAGGGAACAAAGGCGGCAGGCGGCACAAACGCGCTGACAGCAACTTTTTCGGGACCAAACCCTTCCACTAAACTCGCAACTTCCACCGGTACGAAAAGAGGATCTGACGGTAGCGTTGTGGATACTGACGCGATCTCATCTGTCTCCAACATCGCGCCACCTTCAAACGATGCCGCGGTCAGGATCAGCCCTTCGCTGTCATTCAGCTCAAAATTTTCACAGGGCTTACGGCCCTGTACGACGCGAAACAATGCGCAGTCCTGCGCGGCGAACTCTGAGATCGCGTGATCAGTCACGCTCTTGCCGGACACAACATAGCTCAGGGCATCAATGGCCCAA
>JAPKDV010000230.1 GCA_028822385.1 Alphaproteobacteria bacterium | reverse complement strand
GGCAGATCGGTGAGTTCGCGAATGTCCGCATATCACCCGACGGCGTTGTTCTCGACGATTCGACCTGGGCTCAACGTGAAGGTGAGTGGCTTCCCTCTTTGGGTGATGGCGCGTTCATCGCGTCGCTGATGCATGCCGAAACCGATCTAGGCAGCTACGCTGGCTGGATAGCACCGCCGCGTCAGGGCATCGACAACCTTCCCGGTGACTTTGAGTATGTGAAAATGAGGGTGTGATGCGTAAGTCTAGGTAACGACGAGCTTCGGGGCTACACTTCCGCCGAACCGCAAGGGGAGGTACTAATGGCTGAACGCAAAATTATTGTGACTATCGCCCCAACCGGGGGCATGGCGAGCAAGAAGCAGAACCCAAATATCCCGACCCAGCCCGAGGAAATAGCGGCGGACGTCTTCCGTTGCTACCAGGCTGGTGCGTCTGTCGTTGCGGTTCACGCACGACGGCCCGATGATGAGGCCACCTGTAACCCGAACATCTATCGCGACATCAATCAGCGTATCCGGGTCAAATGCGACATCATTATTAACAATTCCACGGGCGGCGGCATCAATGGCGACATGCTGAAGGAATCGACCGACGGCTTTATGGAGATTTCCTGGAAAGAGCGCTTGAAAGGTCTCGAAGCTGGGGCGGAGATGTGCACCCTCGATCCCACCACCATCGTGGCAAATTTCGAAGGCCGCGAAATCCTGATGAACACCTCGCCGGAACGCTGCCGGGAACTCGCGACCAAGATGAAGGACAAGGGCATCAAGCCGGAATGGGAGGTCTTCAGTCCGACCCATCTGCTGCAAGACGTGACCCGCTTGCTTAAAGCGGGTCTGGATCAGCCGCCGTATTTCATCAATTTCGTGCTCGGCGCTGATCGTGGGTTTCAGGGCGCGATGCCATACTCACCTAAAATTCTGCAGGACATGGTTGATTTGATCCCCGAAGGTGCGAACTTCAATGTCAGTGCGATTGGTCCGTCCCAGCTGAATGCCGCTTTGCAGTCACTGCTACTCGGCGGCCATGTGCGTGTGGGGCTTGAGGACAACCTTTATTACGAGCGCGGCGTTTTGGCGAACAATCTTCAGCTGGTTGAGAGGATCGTGCGGGTCATACGGGAGCTCGGTATGGAGCCTGCGACGCCTGAGGAGGCTCGTAAAATCATGGGACTGAAGCCGCTCGCGGCTTAGAGAACAAATTCTGGCCCTCGGCCGATGAAGCTGGAGTAACCATCTATGTCTGATACATCGATTGTCACGATCGAGGAGGTTAATACCTCGCTCGCGCCCGACACGTTGATTGTTCGTCTAAATCGTCTGAATAAACGCAACGCGCTTTCCGCTGATCTGAAACGGGAACTCACAGCGACAGCACGGCAGCTGGCGGAGCGTACGGATATTGGCGCGGTGATCCTGACCGGCAGTGGTGGAAGCTTTTGCGCGGGCAACGACATCATGTAACCGGATTCTTTTGCGCAGGATATGCCGCTGCTCGAGGCACGTCGGCATACTCGGCTTGGGCTCAATATGTGCCGAGCCTGGGAAACCATGCCACAGCTGACGATCGCGGCGGTTGATGGCTTTGCGATTGGTGGTGACATCTCTCTGGCATTGTCCTGCGACTTTCGAATTCTGCATCGCGCGACCTAGCTGCGCGCGCCGGAAGTTGAACTGGGAATAACCTATTCTTGGGGAACCCTGCCGCGACTGACCCGCTTGATTGGGCCGGCACGTGAAAAGTTAGTCGCCGGGCTCTGTCGAAAGGTTGATGCAGTGACCGCACTCGAGTGGGGATTGTGTGAGGAAGTTTGCGACGACACGCT
>JAPKDV010000084.1 GCA_028822385.1 Alphaproteobacteria bacterium | reverse complement strand
AGAAGACGCCTATATCGTAATTTAATGGCGCGCCGCCGGATACGAAGGCCTTGAGCTGTCCTCCGAACCTTTCCGTGACCTTGGCGCGGACAAGCTTCTCCAGAACCCTGTCCTGAATTTTCTCCACGATGGTGAGGCTGTGGGGTCCTTGTTCATAGCGCTTGATGCCAAGGGCAACAGCCTTTTTGAACAATTTTTCAGACATCCCACCCTGGCGTTCCACGCCTGAGACGATGCGTTGGTGCATGGATTCGTAGAGCCGCGGGACGGCGGTCATAATAGTCGGATGTGTCTCCGCCATGTTTGCTGACAGTTTATCGACCCCCTCGGCATAGTAAATTTCGGCACCGATGGTGAGAGGAAAATGTAATCCGGCTGTGTGTTCGTAGGAATGGCTGAGGGGTAGAAAAGAGAGGAATGATTCAGCGTCGACGTCTAGCATTTCGGCGTCATTAAACAGGTGGAAAGCACCCATGCAATTGCACAGGATAGCTCCATGGCTGAGCATCACGCCCTTCGGTGCGCCACCAGTGCCCGACGTGTAAATCACGCAGGACGTGTCGGTGCGTGCAATTTGGCACAGCCCGGCTTCGATGTTGTCTTCCAGCGCTTCTCCGCTGTGCATCATGTCAAGCCAGTTCACGATTGAGATATTGCCGTTTTGCCCGCCCGCGCCCTCGACCGTAACAACGGTGTGGATTGTGTCCGTCGTTCGAATGGCAGGGAGCAGACGTTCGGCTAATTGCTCGGATGATACGATCGCAACTTTCGGGTCACAATCTGTGATCAGGTGAATGTGGTCATCTACAGTGTTGGTTGTGTAGGCGGGAACCGTAATGGCGCCAGCGGCCATGATGGCGAGATCAGCGATTCCCCATTCCGGGCGGTTTTCCGAAACCAGTAGAACACGATCTCCGCGCTCCACACCGGCTGCACGTAAACTGCGTGCGAGTGCGCTGACTTCGTCGCGTGCCCGGGCCCAGCTAATTGCCCGCCAGGAATTGTAGCGCTTGGCCCAGAACAGAGGTGCATCACCACGTTCAGCGGCTTTTTCAAAGAAGACCTGTGGCAGATTTTGCCAGTTGTCGTAGCGTGCGGCGTAGTCCATTGGTGTGCGTCCCGTCCTGGAGCCTTCCCAGTGTCAGTTTGAAGCACGCAATTTCGCGGGATTCGTCGCACCGGAGGTTGTTGTCCTTCTATATGAACCTTATCTGTAGAGGTGATTCAAGGAGCTGTTCATATGCCAAAAGCCACAACCACCCGTCAGCGCAAGGGAAGCCCCGCCCGCGACAAACTTGGGCCTTTGCCCGAGTGGGATTTGTCCGATCTCTACCCGTCTTCGGATGGCCCGGAAATCACTAAGGATATTGAGGGTTTCGGTGAGATAGCGGAGAAATTCGCCAAACTTTATCAGGGTAAGTTACGTGATTTGGGTGGCGATACGCTGGCCAAGGCGATTGTAGATTACGAGAAGATAGATGAGGTGCTTTCGCGAATTATGAGCTACGCCTCTCTTCTCTACGCAGCAGATATGATGGAGCCGGAGAATGGTCGCTTCTATCAGTCGATGCAGGAAACGGTGACCGGGATTTCGTCACATGTGCTGTTTTTCGCGCTGGAACTGAATCGTATTCCCGAACGCACTCTGAACAAGCAATTGAAGAGTTCTCCGAAGTTGCGTCACTACGGAGCATGGTTGAGAGATTTACGTGCTTACCGGCCCTATCAACTCGACGACCAGCTCGAGAAACTGCTGCACGAAAAACGAGTTGCCGGACGTTCAGCCTGGAACCGTCTCTTTGATGAAACGATGGCGGAGCTGATCTTTGAGGTTGATCTTCCGAAGGGTAAGAGGACGCTCAGCAGCGCCGAAGCCCTGAATCTGTTGTCCGATGGAGATGGTAAGGTTCGCAAAGCGGCAGCGAAGGCTTTGGGCAAGGGGTTGGGCGATAATTCACGCATATTTTCTTTGATCACCAATACCCTCGCCAAGGACAAGGAAATTGAGGACAAGTGGCGTGGCTTTGCGCGTCCGGTTTCCAGTCGAAACCTGTCGAATTATGTCGAAGACGAAGTAATTGATGCACTTTCACAATCGGTTCGTGATGCCTTCCCGGATTTGTCCCATCGTTACTACAAGCTGAAAGCCAAGTGGTTTGGAGTGCGCAAACTTGATTACTGGGACCGCAATGCACCGTTGCCGGATGACGATGATAGTGTGATCCGCTGGGACGATGCCGTCGAAAAGGTGCTCGACGCCTATGGACGGTTCTCGCCGGATTTGATGGAGGTGGCGCAGGATTTCTTCGACAATAACTGGATTGACACGCCGGTTCGTCCTGGAAAATCGCCCGGTGCATTTGCCCACCCAACCGTACCGAGCGCGCATCCATATCTGTTGCTCAACTATCAGGGCAAGACACGGGACGTCATGACCCTGGCGCATGAGCTAGGCCATGGGGTGCATCAGGTTCTGGCTGGCGGGCAGGGACATTTGATGTCCGACACGCCCCTGACTTTGGCGGAAACAGCCTCTGTGTTTGGCGAGATGCTGACCTTTCGTAAGCTGTTGGAGGAAGCCGATAATCCGAAGGTCCGCAAGACCATGCTGGCGTCTAAGGTCGAAGATATGCTGAACACGGTTGTGCGCCAGATTGCCTTCTATGAATTCGAACGTCGCATTCATGAGAAGCGCCGGGAAGGCGAGTTGCTGACCGAAGAAATTTGCGACATCTGGATGGATATTCAGAAAGAAAGTCTCGGGCCCGCGATCCGGTTTGAGGAGGAGTACAAGTACTTCTGGGCGTATATCCCCCACTTCATTCATTCCCCTTTCTATGTCTATGCCTATGCGTTCGGGGATTGTCTCGTTAACTCGCTCTATGCGGTCTACGAAAATGCCTCTGACGGATTTCCCGAACGCTATCTGGACATGCTGCGCGCGGGTGGAACCTTACGACATAAGGAGCTGTTGGCACCGTTCGGTCTCGACGCATCTGACCCCGCATTTTGGCAACAGGGTCTCAACGTTATTTCTGGTCTGATCGATGAGCTCGAGGCGCTTGATAAATAGATGAGCGATGATGATCGTTCCTCTGTTCGCGGTCGGATCGGTCGCTATGGCCGGGTCGGGTTCGCTGTCGGTGGTGCGGCGATGCGGATGGCGGGAAGCCGTTATCTCGGCCGTGTGTCGGACCACGAACGCAATGCCACCGATCTGAAGGTTGCGCTGGGTGGTTTGAAAGGGCCGCTTATGAAGGCGGCTCAGCTCCTTGCAACCATCCCTGATGCATTGCCGGCTGACTATGCCCGTGAACTTGCTGAGCTTCAGGCCAATGCGCCCGCAATGGGATGGGCCTTTGTGCGCCGTCGTATGACGTCCGAACTTGGGCCAGACTGGCAGACCAGATATACGGAATTCCCCCGAGAAGCTTCACATGCGGCGTCACTGGGGCAGGTCCATGCCGCCACGGATCTAGAGGGCCGCAAGGTCGCAAGCAAACTGCAATATCCTGATATGGCGTCTATTGTTTCGGCGGACCTAAATCAGCTCAAACTCGCGTTCTCGGTCTACCGTCGCTACGATCCGGCGATTGACCCAACCCAGATTTATGCCGAACTGGCAGAGCGTCTGACGGAGGAGCTCGATTATCTACATGAGGCGCGTAACACGCGTCTTTACGGTGCCATGCTCGCTGATGAAACTGGTGTCCACGTACCTGAGGTGATTGACGAGCTTTCGGCGTCCCGCTTGCTGACGACATCCTGGCTGGAAGGTCAGCCCATGGCACAATTCGCCGAGGAAGCTAATTTGGCCCAACGGGAAGCGGCTGCCTTGAACATGTTCCGCGCCTGGTATGTGCCCTTCTATGGTTATGGAGTGATCCATGGAGATCCGCATCTCGGCAACTATTCGGTCAATGAAGACGCGTCGATCAATCTCTATGATTTCGGTTGCATCCGGGTGTTCCCGCCGCGTTTTGTCGAAGGTGTTGTTGAGTTGTATCACGCCTTGCGAACCGATGATCGTGATCGCGCGGCTCACGCCTATGAGCGCTGGGGTTTTGAGAATATCTCGAACGAGTTGCTGGATACGTTGAATATCTGGGCAGGATTTCTCTACAGGCCGCTGATGGAAGACAAGGTTCAACGTATCCAAGAATCAGCTTCGGGCACCTATGGGGCGACCGTTGCCAGCAAGGTGCATGAACAGCTTCGAAAAATTGGTGGTGTAACCCCACCGCGTGAGTTTGTGTTGATGGACCGGGCGGCTATTGGGCTGGGCTCTGTTTTCCTGCGCCTGCGCGCCGAACTCAACTGGCACCAAGTTTTTCACAAGCTAATTGATGAATATGATCTGGATGGCCTGACGCAACGGCAAAGAGGTGTATTGGAAGAGCATGGTCTGGAGTTGTTGGACTGAAACCGGGCGAATTGCGCTGTATCAAATTCAGCCGCAGCGTTGGTCGGCAGTGTGTTTCCTAGCAATCGAGGAGCCGCACGATGTCTGTAGATCATATGCAGCAGCACATTCTTATGCAGACCGACAATGCCGAGGCCGCGGCTAGCTGGTTTGGAAAGAACCTTAGCCTGAAGCAGGGCGGAAACTCTGGGTCGTTCATTAAATCAACGGTTCTAGTGTTTTGCAGGGGTATTTCGATCTAACTACTCAACTGGTCGTGCGCGCCATCCCGCGATGCTGGCCATAAATGCCGCTGATTGTAGGGTAAAAATAACCGCGGCGAGGGGCAGATGAGTGGTATGGGGAAGGAGTGCGACCACGACTGTCGCAAGTGCGGCTGTCCCGTATTGCACCAGACCGTTCAGTGCAGCTGCGGTCCCGGCATAGTCCGGTCGAACGCTGACCCCCGCGGCCATAACGCTGGGGAAGGCCATGGCAAGACCAACGTTAAAAACGAAAATCGGGGCGATGGCCGCCACGGGTGTGAACACACCCATCAGGGGAAGCGCCATATATATAGCCGCACCCAGCAGTCCGATGGAGGTGCCGAGAACAATCATGCGATTGACACCCAGCTTACCGGTCAGCCAGATCGCGCTGCCATAGCCACAAAAAGCTCCAGAGGTCGCCAGCAACATAAGGTACCCGAAGGTGTCTGGTGCAACACCGTAGCTATCAATAAGAACAACGGGGACGCCCGCAAAGAATGCGAATGCGCCCGCGCCTATAAAACCTATATTCAGATTGTAAGAAACGAATGCCTGTTCCCGTAGCAACACTCGATAGCCAAGCGCCATAGTCCGGATGCTGGAAATCAGATCTCCGCCCCGAACAACGTTGGTCTCTGCCATACGTGCCCAGCAATATGTGAACAGAAGCGTCCCTATAACGGCGAGAAACAGGAAGGACGCCTGCCAGCCGAAATGTGTATGGAGATAGCCGCCAATAGCAGGGGCGGTCGCTGGAGCGAATACCATCACGGTTGAGATAATGGCCAGAGCCCGTGCTGCATTCTTGCGGTCATAGAGATCACGCACTATCGAGCGAACCATTACCATAGATCCGGCAGCGCCGATGCCCTGCAAAATACGGGCGAGTAGAAGCATGCTCATCGAGGGTGCAAAGGCGCAGAGCAGACTAGCCATCACATAGATCGCAAGACCGCAGAGCAATGTCGGGCGTCGTCCGAAGCGGTCCGACACGCTGCCATAAAGAAACTGAGCCAGCGCGTAGGCGATTAGAAATGCGATCAGAGTGGTCTGCACCGTGAAAATAGACACACCAAAGGCCACCCCGATATCGGGAATCGACGGCAGAAATAAATTATACGCGATCGCGCTGCCCGCAATTAAAGCCGTCAGGAGCGGGATTTTTGGTGGCTTACGAAGAATTCTAAAAATCCGAATGGTTGGTGTACAAACTGGATAGGTTAAGCGAATAGTCTATCACGCACCGGGCCACGCTTCGCCTGCTTGGGGGACGTCCCTGTCCTCGCGCATGTCACGTTTTCAGATAATCGACTTACTGGTTTGTCGAAGTGTTTCCATGGAGACGGGCCAGGTTCTTGCGCGCGTTGGTGTTTCCGTTACGCGCACTTTCCTCGTACCAGTAAAGGGCAATATCCATATCCTGAGTCGTCCCGCGACCGACCTCGTAGAGCCGTGCGAGGTTATTCTGTGCCCGGTTCTCTCCCTGTTCAGCGGCACGCAGATACCAGGCTAACGCAGCCTCGAGGTTTTGTTCGGTACCGTTTCCATTTTCCAAACCGCGACCGAGGAACAGCTGAGCACCCGGGTGGCCGCGCTCACTGGCTCGGCGATACCAGTCCATGGCGAAGATGTCGTTCTTGGGCACCCCCTGTCCGAAAGTGTGCATTAGGCCAAGACCGAACTGCGCTTTTGGTTCTCCAAACTGGGCCAGTGAATCCCATTCACGCAGTGCGGTTTGGTAATCCGCACGATTATAAGCTGACAAACCACGCTCGTAATCCTGCGCTATGGCAGACGGCGCACCCGGTGCTTCCAGAGCTAGCACGAGGATGGCAAGGCCAAACAGTTTCAGTCGAAGTTTCTTCATCACAAAGTCCCTGATTTAGCAACAAAACTCTCTACGTCACTGGCCGCTGTCAGATCAGTTTGGCTGATCGCTTCTGATTGTGCCGGCTTGTTAAAAGACTCAGGACCGGATGCTGGGTTGCTCTGTCGGTAACGGCGCGGCATATTCGCCTGCCAGTATAATTAATACGCCGCGTCCGGCCACATTCGGGGCACAGGCCGGGTCCCAAAGAGTTCGACTAAACCGAGGTTCCTTACGTTATGAAGATCGCGATTGCCAAAGAGCGGCGCCCGCACGAACGGCGCGTCGCGGCGACCCCTGACACGATCAAGCGTTACCTGCAATGGGGTTTCGATGTGGCTGTGGAGAGTGGAGCAGGTGTAGCTGCTTCGATCTCTGACGACGCCTATCGTGATGCCGGTGCATCTGTTGCGTCGTCTCGTGCCGAAGTGTTTGCCAATGCCGATATCGTTCTTAAGGTGCAGCGTCCGGTGACGCAGGGTGCTGGTGACGATGACCTGTCCGACATCCCTGCCGGGGCGCATCTGATTGGGCTACACAATCCTTATGGGGACCGGGCCGGCGTTGATGACTACGCGAAGAAAAATATTGTCGCATTCTCTATGGAAATGGTTCCGCGTATCAGTCGCGCTCAGTCCATGGACGTGCTGAGCTCTCAGTCGAACCTGACCGGTTACAAGGCTGTTCTCGACGGGGCTGCGAATTACGGTAAGGCGATGCCGATGCTGATGACCGCCGCTGGCCGGATCAATCCGGCCAAGGTGTTTGTGATGGGCGCAGGTGTAGCTGGGCTGCAAGCGATTGCTACGGCGCGTCGTCTTGGTGGCATCGTGACAGCGACCGACGTGCGCGCGGCCTCCAAGGAAGAAGTCGAAAGCCTCGGTGCCACCTTCATTATGGTGGAGGCCGACGAAGGTGATACCGGCCAAACTGCTGGCGGTTATGCCAAGGAAATGTCCGAGGATTACAAGAGTCGTCAGGCCGAACTGATAGCGGATCACATCAAGGATCAGGACATCGTCATCACGACGGCGCTGATCCCGGGTCGTACGGCACCGATACTGGTGAATGACGACATGATCGCATCGATGAAGGCGGGTGCGGTGATTGTCGATATTGCGGCCGAGCAGGGTGGCAATGTTAGTCAGACCAAGCCGGGCGAAATCTCGGTGACGAGCAATGGGGTTAAAATCCTCGCCGAATTCAATCTGCCGTCTCGTCTGGCGACGGATTCGTCCGCGCTTTATTCGCGGAATCTGATGAATTTCGTCGAGTTATTGGTCAATTCCGAGGATAAGAAACTCGAAATCGACTGGGAAGACGAAATCATTGTTGGCACATGCCTGACCCGTGACGGCAAGGTCGTTCACGCAGCTCTGCTGCCTGAAGGAGAAAAGGCAGTTGAACCGGCTGCCACTGAAGATGTTGCCGCTGAAGACGGTGCATCGGACACAGATTCACCCGAGAAGGGAGCCTGATCCATGGATCCTTCAACACTCGCCGACAATGCTATACGTGTGGCCGCCGAGGCCGCCGCTGTGGCTGAAAAGGCTGCTGGCCTGGCACAAGAAGCCGCTCAGGTTGCGCTGGCCCAGACCGCTGGTGCCGGGGACCCGTTTGTCTTTCTGGTCACGGTCTTCGTGCTGACCTGCTTCATTGGCTACTACGTGGTCTGGAGCGTCACACCGGCCCTGCATTCTCCACTGATGGCAGTCACCAACGCAATTTCATCTGTGATCATTGTTGGTGCGCTGATCGCAGCCGGTCCAGGCGACTGGAACCTTTCTAAGATTTTCGGATTCATCGCCGTCATTCTGGCTTCGGTGAATATTTTTGGCGGATTTATCGTGACGCAACGGATGCTCGCGATGTACCGCGCAAAGAAGTAGGGCGCTCGATATGTCTGCATCATTGACTGCATTTGCGTATCTGATCGCCAGTGTCTGTTTCATCATGGCGCTGCGCGGCCTGAGTTCGCCCAAGACCGCCCGCATGGGCAACATCTACGGCATCTCTGGCATGGTGATCGCGATCCTAACCACGGTCGCCCTGCCAAGCGTCACCTCCTTCGGTGCAATCGTTGTCGGCATTGCGATCGGCGGCGCTATCGGCGCTGTGATTGCACTGAAGATTGCGATGACGGCGCTGCCGCAGCTTGTGGCCGCCTTCCATTCGCTGGTGGGGCTTGCCGCAGTCCTTGTGGCCGGCGCGGCGTTTTTTGCGCCTGAGGCCTACGGTATAGGCACGGTGGGAAATATCCACACGGGTAGCCTGATCGAAATGTCGATCGGTACAGCCATCGGTGCGGTCACCTTTACCGGTTCGATTATCGCCTTCGGTAAGTTGCAGGGCCTCATCACTGGTAAACCGCTGGTCTTCAAGGGCCAACACAAGATCAATCTGGGTCTGGGCATAGCCCTGGTCTTGGTCGTGGTCTGGCTTGCGATTACGGAATCGCCCACCGCGTTTTGGTTAGTCGTTGCCCTGTCGTTGGTTATAGGTGTGACACTTATTCTGCCCATTGGCGGTGCGGACATGCCCGTTGTTGTCTCAATGCTCAACTCCTATTCAGGTTGGGCAGCCGCCGGTATAGGCTTTACCCTTGCCAATCCGGCACTAATCGTTGTTGGCGCGCTGGTCGGCTCGTCTGGTGCCATCCTTAGCTACATCATGTGCAGAGGGATGAACCGTTCCTTCATCAATGTGATTCTTGGTGGCTTCGGCGGTGAAGCCGCGGCCCCCGGTATGGAAGACCTTGGTGATCGTACTGTGCGTCAGGGGTCGGCTGAAGATGCTGCGTTCATTATGGAACAGGCTAACTCGGTGATCATCATTCCGGGCTACGGCATGGCCGTGGCTCAGGCGCAGCACGCGTTGGCGGAAATGGTCAATGTACTTGAAGAGAAGGGCGTTAAGGTTCGTTATGCGATCCATCCGGTCGCCGGCCGTATGCCAGGTCATATGAACGTGCTGCTGGCTGAAGCCAAGGTTCCCTACGACGATGTGCTAGAGCTTGATGAGATCAATTCGGACTTCGCATCGACGGATGTCGCCTTCGTCATTGGCGCGAACGACGTCACAAATCCTTCGGCCAAGACCGATAAGTCGAGCCCGATTTACGGGATGCCGGTGTTCAACTTGGATGAATCGGGCACGGTGCTGTTCATCAAACGCTCGCTGGCATCGGGTTATGCGGGTGTCGACAATCCGTTGTTCTACAA
>JAPKDV010000083.1 GCA_028822385.1 Alphaproteobacteria bacterium | reverse complement strand
CGCTTGTAGCCGTCATGCAGAAGCGCCTTGTTGATCCACTCGAAATCGAAGGCGTTGGTCAGCGCCTCGCGCACCCGCATATTCTGAAATTTTGGTTTGCGCAGATTGAAGCTCAGTGCGCTCAGACCTGACGGCGTGCCGTTGCTCAAAACTGAGAGATCGATCCGGCCCTGATTGGCAGCAGGAAAGGCATATTGTGTTGCCCAGCGTGTGGCATCTCCTTCGAAGCGTAGGTCGTAATCCCCGGCTTTAAAGGCTTCGAGCGCCACGGAGGCGTCGCGAAAATAGTCATACTGGAGAACGTCAAAATTGAACTGGCCCTGATTCACCGCCAGCTTATTTCCCCAGTAGTTTGGGTCGCGCCGATAGACAATCTTGCGGCCAGGCTCGACCACATCGATCACATAGGGGCCGCTGGCCAGAGGAGGCTCGAGGGTGGTGGTGCCAAAATCACGCGTGGCCCACCAGACTTTGGAGAGGATCGGCATGAAGCCAGCCACCAACAGGGGTAGTTCACGGTCTTCATTGTTGGCAAAGGTAAATCGCACCCGGCGCGGCCCGGTCTGTTCGGCGGCTGTGATCCGCGACCAGGTGGCGCGCGCATTGGGAAGGCCTTTGGTCTTCAGGATTTCCCAGCTGAAGATCACATCTTCGACGCGCACCGGTGATCCGTCCGAAAACGAGGCTTCTGCGCGTAATGTGAATTCGACCCAGGCGCGGTCATCAGGTGTTTCGATGCTTTCGGCGAGCAACCCATACAGCGTGAAGGGTTCGTCCCGACTGCGCTTGGCGAGGGTTTCGAAATACATCCCGAAGCCGTGATGCAACCCCGCGGCAGGCTTGCCGCGTACGATATAGGGATTCAGAGTTTCGAATGAGCCTAGTGCGTGCAGCCTCAGGGTTCCGCCCTTGGGGGCGTTCGCATTCACATATTCAAAATTTTCAAACCCCGCCACGTATTTGGCGGTGCCCAGCATGGTGATCGCATGCTCAGGGGCCGCGATGGCAGTGCTAGCGAGGCTTCCCACAAACAGACAGGCGGTACCAAGCTTTCGAAGCATCGAAAAATGGGGGAACTCACGCATGATTGAAACGATCTTTGCGGCAGACGGGGATAACTAACCCCAACTATAGTGGGTGAAATGAGTCGAAACTTAGACCCGGGTGAATATTCCTTTTTTGAGAGTAGAGCATGCGCATTGGTGTCCCACGTAAAATCAAAACCAAAGAATATCGCGTCGGGCTGCCCCACAAGCAAGAGGAAGCCGCGCTGGGTCGCTAGGCGACCACGGCGTTGATTGGGAGACGTCGATTCTGACTACACCGAGCCTGCACAGAAGGCCTGTGCCTATTTGGCTGCCTTGGGTTTGCTTCCACTTTCGCGACGGATGGATTCATGTGCAGCGAAGGCTGATGCGTTGACCAGTTCGTTCACCGTCGAATTCATGTGAACAACCTCGACTGGTTTCTCTAGACCCATCAGGATTGGCCCCAACACAGTGCCGACCTCCAGGGATTCCAACATCCGTGAGGTGATATGTGCGGAATGAAGCCCGGGCATGATCAACACATTGGCTGGGCCGGTCAGTCGCGAGAACGGATAATGTCGTTCGCGCAATACGGCATCGAGCGCAACATCGGGTGTCATCTCGCCTTCATATTCGAAGTCCGCGCTGCCGCGTTCGTCGAGTAGGCGTACGGCTTCGCGTGAACGCTCGGTCAGGTCGACCGGCGGATTTCCGAAATTGGAATAACTGAGGAACGCGACCCGTGGTTCGGTGCCCATCTGGCGTGCCTTGGCCGCGGCCTGGGTGGCAATATCTGCCATCACTTCGGGGCTTGGGCGTTCGTGAACGGAAACATCCGCGATGAACAGGGTCCGGCTTCGTAATACGTGTACGGATAGCCCAAAGATTTGCTCATCGGGAATCGGGCTGAAGACACGCTGCACATCTTTGAGGCAGGTGTAGAAGCGGCGGGTTAGGCCGGTGACCATTGCGTCGGCATCGCCGAGCGCGACCATGCAGGCGGCAAACACGTTTCGGTTCTGGTTCACCATCCGTGCGCAATCACGCAACATTGTGCCGCGCCGCTGCAGGCGCTTGTACATGTAATTGATGTAGCGTTCGCGCTCACCTTCCGAGATAAGCGCGGCGTTGTGTATGCGAAGCTCGCCCGCATTCGACAGGCCGAGCTCTTCGATCCGTGCCTGCACGACCTCTTCGCGCCCGATCAGAATGGGCTCGCCCAAGCCCTGATTGCGGTAGGAAATTGCAGCGCGGATGACGCGCTCGGATTCGCCCTCTGCAAAGACAACGCGGCGCGGGCTGGTACGCACGGCTTCATAAGTTGATTCGATCACCGATGATGTCGGATCAAGACGCAAGGCGAGCGTGCGGCGGTACTCGTCCATATCCTCAATCGGCATACGTGCGACGCCGGTGTCCATCGCGGCTTGGGCGATCTTGGGAGGGATGCGCTCGATCAGGCGCGGATCGAAGGGCACCGGGATGATGTATTCGGGACCATAGGCCAGATGCTCGCCCGCATAGGCGGCGGCGACTTCGTCGGGCACATCTTCACGCGCGAGTTCGGCGAGCGCTTCCGCACAAGCAATCTTCATTTCGTCGTTGATGGTTGTCGCGCGAACATCGAGCGCACCCCGGAAGATGTAGGGGAAGCCCAGCACATTGTTGACCTGATTCGGATAGTCGGAACGACCGGTCGCAACAATCGCGTCGTCGCGGACCGAACGAACATCCTCCGGGGTGATTTCGGGGTCCGGGTTGGCCATGGCAAAAATGATCGGGTTGGGGGCCATCGACTTGACCATCACCTTGGTGACGGCGCCGGCCACGGACAGGCCGAAGAAAACATCCGCGCCCACCATCGCTTCTTCGAGAGTGCGCGCATTGGTCTGAACCGCGTGGCCTGATTTCCATTGATTCATGCCATCGGTGCGACCCTGATAGATCACGCCACGGCTGTCGCACAGGATCGCCTGATCATGGGGTAGCCCCATCGCCTTCATCAGTTCAATGCACGCAATTGACGCGGCGCCGGCACCATTCACGACGATGTTGATGTCCCTGATGTTGCGCTTGGTCAGGTGGAGCGCATTGATCATGCCGGCCAGTGAGACGATGGCTGTGCCATGCTGGTCATCATGGAAGACGGGAATGTCCATAAGCTCGCGGAGGCGTTGCTCGATGATGAAGCATTCTGGGGCTTTGATGTCCTCAAGATTGATGCCGCCAAATGTAGGGCCAAGATAGCGCACGCAATTCACGACCTCGTCGACATCCTCGCTGTCGACTTCCAGGTCCATCGCGTCAATATCGGCAAAACGCTTAAATAGGACCGATTTACCCTCCATTACCGGCTTGGAAGCCAGCGCTCCGATATTGCCCAGCCCCAGCACGGCTGTGCCGTTTGAGACCACAGCCACGAGATTTCCGCGTGCGGTATATTCGTAGGCCTTGTTGGGGTCTGCATGGATTTCAACGCAAGGCGCCGCCACGCCGGGTGAATAGGCCAAGGAGAGATCGCGCTGGGTCGTCAGCGGCTTGGTGGCATTGATTTCGATTTTTCCAGGTTTTCCAGTCCGGTGCATTTCGAGCGAATCTAGGTCGAGCTGCGACATTTTTTTGTCGCCGTTCTTGTCGCTGTTAGCCATGAGAAGTGCCTGCTTTTTTATTAGCCAGAGGAATTTGTTGAATTCAAGCGTGGCCTCTCTGCCCCTAGTGCGTCAAGCAAGCCGTGCTCTTTCTATAGTCTGATAGAAAATTCCAAGGGTTTCGATGGTTTCGCTGTGGGAGTATATGATGAGCCATCACCATGCCTATATATTATCCCTCTCCCTCACCGACCAAACCGCCCGTTGTGGCGGCCTCACCGATGTTTGCCCAATGGCATAAGGCCAAGGCTAAATATCCTGATTGCCTGCTGTTCTTTCGGATGGGGGATTTTTACGAGCTGTTCTTTGACGATGCGGTTGCTGCGGCGGCTGCGCTCGACATTGCTCTCACCAAACGTGGTGAGCAGGATGGCGTGCCGATTCCTATGGCGGGGGTTCCTGTGCACGCCGCTGAGCAGTATCTACCCCGGTTGATCCGTGCAGGCCACCGTGTCGCGGTGTGCGAGCAGATGGAAAGTCCGGCCGAAGCTCGTAAGCGTGGGGCGAAATCAATTGTCCGCCGCGCCGTCGTACGGGTGATCACGCCGGGCACCCTGAGCGAAGAGACCCTGCTCGATTCCCGGCGTCACAATTACCTCGCCTCCTGTGCCGAGGTGCGCGGTGAACTTGGTCTTGCCTGGCTCGATATGTCGACTGGCGAAGTCTGGATGCAGCCGTTTCCCAAAAAGGGTGGGCCGGGTTTGCTGGCCGCTGCGCTGGCGCGGATTGCACCCGGTGAACTTCTGCTGCCCGATAGCTTCCTCGCCCGGGATGACATGGCGAACCTCGTGGACGAGCTCGACGAGACTTTGACGCCGCTACCTGCAAGCCGGTTTGATTCTCTCAATGCGGAAGCCCGCCTGACCGAGACCTATGGTGTCAGTACGCTGGATGCGTTTGGCCAACCCGGACGCGCGGAGATCGCGGCGGCCGGTGCCTTGCTCGATTATCTGGTGCTCACCCAGATCGATCGGATGCCGCGTCTGGCCCGACCCACGCGTTTGCCTCCCCCGGGTACGCGCGGTGCGGTGATGGAAATCGATTCGGCTACACGTCGGAATCTAGAGCTCTCTATTACGCTTTCGGGTGAACGCAAGGGCTCGCTGCTCTCCGTTATTGATCGTACAATCACTGGCGCCGGTGCGCGCCTGCTTGCTGAGCGGCTTGCCGCTCCGCTGACGGATGTCGCGGCGATCGATGGACGCCTCGACGGTGTCGGATTCCTGGTGGAGGACGCGCCACGGCGGGATGGTCTTCGCGAGATTCTGCGTGCTACGCCAGATGTTGAGCGAGCCTTGTCACGTCTGGCTTTGGGCCGCGGCGGTCCGCGTGACCTCGCGGCGGTCCGTGCTGGGCTGGAAGCCGCCCGCGGTTTACGTGATTTGCTCGCTGGCGTTGTGACCTTGCCTGAGGTTCTTTCGGTTTCACAGGGTAGGCTGGGTGACCATCAGGGACTAGTGGCCGAATTGGAGCGCGCGCTGACAGCCGAACTGCCGCTTATGTCCCGCGATGGGGGGTTTATTGCCCGCGGTTATTCTGTCGATCTCGATGAGCAGAAGGGCCTGCGGGATGAAAGCCGCCAGCTGATCGCCGGATTGCAGGCTCAGTATGCGGAGGCGACCGGCGTTACCGGCCTCAAGGTGAAGCACAACAATATGCTCGGCTATTTTGTCGAGATAAATTCGACCCACGCCGAACGGATTATGGAGAGTGGAAAACAAACGGCCACGGAAAACTATGGCCTGATTCATCGTCAGACCATGGCCAGTGCAGTGCGGTTTACCACGGTGGAGCTGTCCGAACTCGATGACAAGATTTCGCGCGCTGGGGAGCGTGCGCTGGCGATCGAGCTGGGGCTTTTCGAGGTGCTCGTTGCGCAGTTGCTCACGCGAGCTGACGAAGTTGCTGA
Source organism: Alphaproteobacteria bacterium (assembly GCA_028822385.1). Classification (GTDB taxonomy): domain Bacteria; phylum Pseudomonadota; class Alphaproteobacteria; order UBA6615; family UBA6615; genus JABJAG01. The sequence goes on along the minus strand of JAPKDV010000083.1, from coordinate 4,208 downwards.
CGCGGCGCGGGCACTTGCCGAGCTTGATGTGGTGTCAGGGCTCGCCGAGCTGGCGGTTCGCGCTCGCTACACGCGGCCAACACTGACAGACACTCCGGAGTTTCAGATTTCGGGCGGGCGGCACCCGGTAGTCGAGGCGGTGCTCGATGACGGCCCGGGTGGGTTCGTGGCCAATGATTGTAATTTGTCGGGCGAAGAAGAGGGCGCGGGCCGGCTCTGGTTGGTGACTGGTCCGAACATGGCCGGTAAGTCGACCTTCCTTCGACAGAACGCGCTGATCACAATTCTCGCCCAAATCGGCTCCTTTGTACCGGCGAGCGCCGCCACTATCGGTGTGGTTGATCGGTTGTTCAGCCGTGTGGGCGCGGCTGATGATCTGGCCCGAGGCCGCTCAACTTTTATGGTGGAGATGGTCGAGGCCGCCGCCATTCTTAATCAGGCTGGCCCGCGCGCGCTGGTGATCCTCGATGAAATCGGGCGCGGGACGGCGACCTTTGATGGACTGTCGATAGCCTGGGCTACGGTCGAACATCTGCACGAGGTCAACGGGTGTCGGACGTTGTTCGCAACCCATTTCCACGAGCTCACCAAGCTGGCAACCCGGCACGATCAACTGTCATGCCACACCATGCGCGTGAAAGAATGGCGCGACGATATTGTCTTTCTGCACGAGGTTGGCGTAGGGACAGCTGACCGATCCTATGGCATCCATGTGGGCAAGCTGGCCGGATTGCCACCCCAGGTTGTGGGCCGTGCCGAAGAGGTTTTGAGTCTACTGGAAGCTGGCGATCAGGCCGGTGCCCTTGCGCGTCTGGCTGATGACTTACCGCTGTTTAAGGCCGCAGCGAAGCACGACACGGACCCGCCCGAGAATAAGCATGTCGACCCGTTGCGTGACCTGCTGGCCAAAACCGACCCGGATGCGTTGAGTCCGCGCGAAGCTCTCGAAGTGCTCTATCTTCTGAAGGCGGCACATGATGCGTGAGGCTTTGGGACGCCTGCTAGCGATGGCAGGATTTGGCGCGGTCGGGGCCATCATGCGCCACCGGAGTTTTCGAATTTACCTGATCGGTCACATTCCCAATGTGGTGGGTGTCTGGGTGGTACGGATTGCGATTGGCTGGCTAGCTTGGGAGCTAACGGCATCTGCTTTCTGGGTGGGTGCGTTGGTGGCGGCAGATGCGTTGCCGGTGTTGATCTTCGGGCCCATCGGCGGGGTGATGGCGGACCGCTTGGATCGCAAGCAGATCAGTCTTGTCACTCAAGCCATTCTTTGTGTGCTTAGTATTGGGCTGACCGTGCTGACCTATGCTGGTTTGATTGATATCTGGTTGCTGCTGCTCTTCGCGTTGGCTCGCGGCGTGACGTTTTCTTTCTGGCAGCCGGTGCGTCTGGCACTGATGCCTAATCTGGTGCCTCGTTCGGAGCTCCCGACGGCGATTGCCCTCAACTCATCAACCTTTAACGCCGCCCAGTTCATTGGCCCAGCTGTGGCCGGTGGCTTGCTCAAATTAGGCGGTGCCGAACTGGCCTTTGCGTTCAACATATTTGCTGCTGCGATGATGGTTGTGGCGTTAGCGAAAATTGAATCTCCACCGCAACCCGAGCGAAAGGGGCCTCGGGGCTCGTTTCTTGATGATGCGCTGGCGGGCATCCGCTACGGAGCTGCACATCCGGGTATAGGGCCGATGCTTTTGTTGTTGCTGATTGTAGGGTTGATGATCCGGCCGCTAACCGAACTGATGCCCGCGTTGGCGGGTGCGGTCTTCCTTAAGGAGGTCACCGGCTATTCGATGATGGCGTCTTCAGTCGGGATCGGCGCGATGTTTGGTGCTGTCTGGATGCTAAAGCGCGGGAACGCCGGTAACATCACTGACATCGCCCTGTTCGCGGGGTTCGTCGGCGGGGCCTCGGCCCTGTTGCTGATTGTGGTCGCGTGGTTCCCGCTTGCGCTGGTCTGTCTAGCGACCCTTGGCTTCTCCATGACGGCGGGTGGAATCGCCACCCAGCAGGTAGTGCAATTTGCGGTGCCTGACGAAATGCGCGGGCGTGTGCTAGGCCTTTTCGGGATGATCTTTCGCGCCGGTCCTGCGTTGGGCGCGCTGATTATCGGTCGAATCGGCGATGCCGTTGGCCTCACCTGGCCGGTGTTGATCGGCGCGCTGATCGGGCTCGGCGTTTATGTGATTGCCTGGACGCGGAGGGCGCGGTTGCGCGAGGCTCTGGAGGCCCGACGATCCGGTGACGCCGCCGCAATGGCTGCGGAAACATCTACGACAGATTATAAACCTACAACGTAGCCGGGTTCTCGTGTTCATTTCGGTCCGAATTATGTAAAACTATTTCACCATGGCCAGCCCAAAACGCAATCGTGACCTGATCGACCGTGCCCGCCTCGAAAGTGAGATCGCGGCGAGGAGCGCAGAGGCTGAAAACGATGTGGCACGGCGCGCCATCGTGCTTGAGCGGTTGAAGGCAACGATCGAGCTTGGTCGGAATTCCGTGCAGATCCGCTTCGAAGCTGGAGATATCGATGGCAACAGGGCGAAGAGTGAGTTCGCCTTTCTTTTCGATCAGGTGATCCGGATTGTCCATGATGCTGCAGCCCGCGCCTATCCGTCAGCTAACCCAACTACGGGTGACCGGCTAGCAATTGTCGCCGTGGGCGGTTACGGGCGCGGCGAGCTAGCGCCCTATTCCGATATTGATCTGCTGTTCTTGTTCCCGTGGAAGCAGACCGCGCGCGGGGAACAGGTAGTAGAATACATGCTCTATATGCTCTGGGACTTGGGGCTGAAAGTTGGCCATTCGACGCGATCCATCGAGGATTGTGTGCGCTTGTCTAAGCGGGATCTAACAATCCGTACAGCCTTGCTGGAAGCTCGTTTCTTGTGGGGAGAGCAGAATCTGTTTCTGGAATTTCGCAAGACGTTCAGCGAACAGGTGATCGCCGGCGCAGCGATGGATTTCGTTACCGGAAAACTCGCTGAACGTGATGCGCGTCACGAAAAGATGGGTGACAGCCGCTACTACGTGGAGCCGAACATCAAGGACGGCAAGGGCGGGTTGCGCGATCTGCAAACTCTCTACTGGATTGCCAAGTTTGCCTATCAGGTAGACAGCGTGAGCGATCTTGTTGATCGCGATGTGCTGAACAAGGCCGAAGCGCGCAACTTCTCCAAGGATCAGAATTTCCTGTGGAGCGTCCGGTTTCATCTCCACTATATCTCGGGGCGCGGCGAAGAACGTCTTACCTTTGATGTCCAGACATTGATCTCCGAACGCATGGGCTATGCCGAGCGCGCTGGGGCGTCGGGCGTTGAGCGCTTCATGAAGCACTACTACATCGTCGCTAAGGATGTGGGGGATCTGACTCGTATCTTCTGTGCCGCGATCGAAGCCGAGAATATGAGCAAGCCGATTATCCGGATGCCCCGCCTGCGCCGGGCGCGTGACCTGATGGGTTTCCAGATTGATCGCGGCCGCTTGACGGTAGCCGGTGAAGAGCAGTTCGCTACCGATCCCGCCGCGCTGATCCGGTTGTTCTATGTGGCTCATAATGAAGGTCTGGATATTCATCCCCATGCCTTGCGGTTGGTGACCCAGAATCTGAAACGTATCGACAAGGCGTTGCGGGCCAATCCGGAAGCGAACCGGATGTTCGTCGAAATGGCGACTTCGATAGATTCACCTGAAATGGTCCTAACCCGGATGAACGAAGCAGGGGTGTTCGGGAAGTTCCTGCGTGATTTTGGGCGCGTGGTTGGCCAGACCCAGCATGACATGTATCACGTCTATACCGTCGACGAGCACACCATCCAGGCGATTGGGCTTCTGGCCAAGATCGAGCGTGGTGAACTGAAGAAAGATCACCCGGTGGCGAGTGAGGTGATCCACAAGATCTCGTCACGTCGCGCTCTCTATTTGAGTGTGCTGTTCCACGATATTGCCAAGGGCCGGGGCGGTGATCATTCGGTGCTCGGTGCACGCATTGCCAAACGGGTATGCCCGCGCCTAGGTCTGGATGCCGAAGAATCGGAATCCGTGGAGTGGCTGGTTGCCGAACATCTTCTGATGAGCGATGTCGCCCAGAAGCGTGACCTCAACGACCCGAAGACGATCCGGGATTTTGTTGAGACGGTGCAGTCGCCAGAACGGCTGCGCCTGCTGTTATGTTTGACCGTCGTCGATATGCGGGCGACTGGGCC
>JAPKDV010000229.1 GCA_028822385.1 Alphaproteobacteria bacterium | reverse complement strand
TAACGCCATCGAAAGATCAGCTGGAAAGACCGACTGATCAGTTAACAGCGCACATCCTGACCGATTTAACATTTGTGTGGAGAGTTGTCATGGAACTGGATTTTGATCCGCAAGTGGAAAAGCAAATGCAGCGGGGCGGCATACCGCGCGGCATCGTTGAACTGATCATTCGGTTCGGCGAGCGCCAACACCGCTGCGGTATCGAGCGCTACGCCGTGACCAGGAGAACTATCAAACGCATCAGAGGCTACCTGGGCCCGGACAGCGGCCGCATCCTTGAGCGCTATGCAAGTCTCTACGCCATCACCATTGAAAACCGGGTCGTCACCGTTGCTCGAAACGGCAGCCCCCTACGGAGAATATTGAATGATTAACAAACTCATCGCAAAGAAACGGAACAATTCATCAGGCGTTAAACCCGATCCGCAAGAACGGCTGGATGTCCAGATGCCACCAGGAAGCGAGGGGGCCGCGACGGTGTTGGAAAGCAACCCCTATTTTCACCACGCCCGTCTGCAGGATATGATGACCCCTCGCACACCGATCCAACAGCCCGCGGCATCGAGTGCCGAAAAGCGTTCAGTCCTGATCGGTCCCGGCGTCGAATTTGATGGTTCACTTGAAAATTGTGATGAAGTGGTGATCGAAGGAACGGTGAGAGCCACCATCACGGCGGCCCATCTCCTGGTGAAGGCGGCCGGCACATTCTCAGGCAGCGCTGACGTCGAGAAGGCCGAAGTCGAAGGCGATTACGAAGGCACCCTCACGGCCCGTTCCCAATTACAGATCCATCAAACTGGCAGGGTGACCGGCGACATCAACTATGCGCGATTGGAAATAGCCTCTGGTGGAATTCTGACCGGCCAGGTCAGCGTATACATCGATGACGAAGACAAAAAAAACCCTGAGCCATCACCCACACAGCCGGAAGAGGCGAGCACGTTTCCGGCGGAGATCCATCCCGATGTAAAGGAGAGCATGCAATGAAACGTCTTCTCGCGGCCACCGTGGTTGCCCTGCCACTCGCACTTGGCACCTCCGGGGCCATCGCGAACGGTATGATTGAAAACCTCCTTGTGGAGGAGCATTTTGAATATCTCGCCTTTGAGGATTTTGCAGGTTACCAGGCCATGCAAGCAGCCCTTGATCCGTCCTCGATATCCGACAATCCGAAGCAGGGCACCTATGAGGCGACCGAACTGGATAATTACGGCCATGCCTGGATTTATCTGAGCGCTCTGACAGATTATGAACCTCTATCAACCCACGCGGGCTCGGGCAAAAGAGCCTATGCCTGCTACATGACGGCCCGTCGTAACGCCATGGCAACGATGGGTTCCGAGAGGGGCGATGCAACCGGGGCCTGGCTTGAACTGGCCGAGCGCTGTGGCGACGCTCTGCGCGCCACTCTTGTGCGCTGGGCCGAGGGGGCCTCCGTCCCTCTGGCGCAAGAGGATTTGCGGGGGTCGGCTCCCTATCGTGTATTTTTCCCGTTCGACACCGCCTCCATTACTGCGATCAGTGACAACATCCTCGATTACATCGCGCAGTTTGAGCAGGCAGAGGGAGCGGCCCACATCGTGGTCGCGGGCCACGCCGATCGTTCCGGTCAAGCAACCTACAACATGACGTTGTCCAGGAAGCGTGCGGATGCTGTCGGGGCCAAGTTCGCCGCTTACACGAAAGGTGAATTCGTCCACAGGGTCCAGGCGGCTGGTGAAACCAAACCTCTCACCGCGACCCGCGACGGTATTCGCCACCCACGCAACAGGCGCGTGGAGATCGTGATTGGTCGGATGTGAGGCTCCCTGGATCGATGCCGGGTTGTTTGATC
>JAPKDV010000228.1 GCA_028822385.1 Alphaproteobacteria bacterium | reverse complement strand
AGAACCGGTATCGCCGGCGGCCTGGCTGACGGAGGTAATGTTCGTATTCACCTCGGTGGCGACCACGGCAAATCCCTTGCCGGCCTCGCCGGCGCGCGCCGCTTCGATGGTTGCGTTGAGAGCCAGAAGGTTCGTCTGGCTGGCGATGTCGTTGATCAGTTCGACAACCTCGCCGATCTTCGTCGCGGCCTCTTCCAGACCCTGCACTATCGTATTTGCCACTTCGGACTCGGAGACCGCCGAGCGGGTGACCTTGGCGCTTTCCGAAACCTGCCGGGTGATCTCCTGGATCGACGCCGACAGTTCCTCGGTTACGCTGGCGACAGTCTGCACGTTCGTGCTGGCTTCTTCGGATGCCGCGGCAACCGTCGCAGATTGCGAACTGGTTTCCTCGGCAGTGGCGCTCACCGTCTTAGCGGCTGATTGCATTTCGCCCGCCGCGCCCGAGATCTGATCCACGACGCTACCGACATCGGCTTCAAAGACCGTGGCGAGGTTCAGCAGTTCCTTGCGACGCTCGGCCGCAGCCTTCTCCTCGAGCTCGCGCCGGTCATTTTCGGCCTTTTCTTCCGCTTCGTACCGTTCGGTTTCCCGGCTTAGTTCGGCCTCGGCGGCTTTGCGGTCATTTTCGACCATTTCAGCCAGCAGCTGCCTGGTTTCCTTCATGTTTTCGCGGAAACCGACCGGCGCATCCGATACGTTCCCAATCTCGTCATTGCTGCGGCGCTTGATCTCTATGTTGCGATCTCCCTCCCGCAGCGCGCTGACGGAGCTGATAAGGCTGCGGAGTGGCCGTGTGATCGAGCGGGTGATCAGCAGCCAGGCGAAGAGTCCGGCCCCGACAATACTTGCAATCGTGGCGATGATGATCAGCTTGATCGCAAATTTTTCATGTTCCTCTGCCTGGTGTGCGGCATGGGCCGTGAATTTGATGATTTCATCGACAAGGGCTTCGAGTTCGTGATTGAGATTTGTTTCCTCTGTCGCGATTTTTTCAACCATATCGATCGCGGCGACCGTTTTGTCCGCTTTGAACAACAGGAAAGCTTCAACGGCATGCTTTTCGTAACTTGCGTGATGATGTTCTATCGTTTCAAGCGCGGTCAGAACGTGCGCGAATTCTTTTTGGGCTTCAGGAGACTTGGCGGTGTCGATTGCATGCTGGGCGAGGTTCTCGCCCGCTTTGATTTCGTTGTTTACTTTGTTGGAGAGCTTTTCGAAGGCGTGAACGGTGGACTCGAACTTGGGTCGTGCCGCAGCGTGACTATGCATTTCCTCTCCGTACCGCGCCGCGCGCTCGAAAGCGATTGCCTGTTCGAGCTGATGCACGGTGATCTGGGAGGTGATTTCGGTGAGCGGTATATCCCGTTCGGCGATGCCTTCGATCTCTGTATTGATTTTCTGCATCTGCGTAATAGCCATGGTTGAGACGCCGGACAGGGCAACGAGGCAGAGCACAACGACAGCGCTGATCTTGGAACCGACGCTGAGGGAACGCCCTGGCTTCGGGATTGGGGCCAATTCGGCTTTGCCAATCTCCGCGGCTTCAGGATCGGTAACGCTCATATCTTACGACATGTCTGGGGTCTCCATACTAGGAATTTTGGTTTTACTGTTTTCCAAGGCTGCGTTTGCAGGCTCGGTGTGGTGTTTGGGCGAGAAGCCGTCGGTGGCGGCAGCCTCGATTGCCGACGTGGTTCCGTTATTGCTCTTCATTGGAAATAGCCGCTGCCGCTTCGGGCGGTGTTTGATGATGTGGATCGTTTGGGGTGATCTGTGGGAGAGTATAATAAAAAGATGATAAATATTTATTAATATCGATAATAATAAATGTATTCACGTTGTAATACGGGTTGTATATTAA
>JAPKDV010000010.1 GCA_028822385.1 Alphaproteobacteria bacterium | reverse complement strand
CCGCTTCCGGGCCTTCGTGGCCGGAAGCGGACCTTTCGAAGCCCCGATGCGCGAAGCATTAAGCAAAACTGAGCACTCGGATCGCGTACATTTTCTGGGTCAGGTGCCCCATAAACAGGTGCTCGATCTGCAGCATAAATGCGATGTCTATGTCTCGCTTAACCAGATGTGCAACTTGACAAACGCCAACCTGGAAGCAATGAGGACCGGCGTGTGCATGATCATACCTGCGGCGCCCGGCATCCGGGGAATTGACGAGGATACGGACGAACTCATGCCTCCGGACACGATCTGGCGCATTAGGGGCTCTGACGACGTTGATGGCCTTCGTGATGCATTGATTTATCTGGATTCAAATCCTGGTGAACGACGCCAACGGGCAGAAGAGATTTTCACGCGGGCATCAACGTTCATTCCAAGCTGGGATGAACGAATCAACGCGGAGATCAAATTGTTGGAACAACTGGCGACGGCGAAAAACTGATGGGTATCTTCTCTACACTTCGGCGACAGATTATTGCCGATCTCGATTCACGCCTTGCGCCTCAGTTTTATGAGACCTTTGCAACATCACCGGTGACGGTTTACGACGTCGGTGCCGCAGGCGGTGTGTTCACGCCCTATCCCGATGGCCCGAAGTCCTGGGCGCCGGTCATCGGTTTCGAACCCCACCCCGAAAGCTACCGCCTGATCATGGATGCCGGCCTGCCGGCACATGTGACCCTACACAATTTGGCGCTGGCCGATCAGACTGGCCCGATCACATTTTTCTCAGGTGAGGGGCTGGATCGCACCCGCTCCTCACTCCGTCCTATCGATTATATCGGCGGCGAAAGCACAGCGGTCACCGTGGAAGCCATGATCCTTGATATGGTGCCCGAGCAGCTCAGTGTGCCCCCGGCAGACTTCATCAAACTCGACACCGAAGGGACTGAGGACATTATCCTGAAAGGCGGCGCAGAGATGCTCGCCGAGCATATTCTTGGCGTACAGGTTGAGATCGCATTCTGGACCCAACAATCCGGCGGCGTGTCCTTTGCAGACATCGACCGCCTGCTAACCGATCTGGGCTTCATCCTGTTCGATCTGCAAACCAACCGTTCCGATGTCCGAGTTATTGGCGGGCGCAAGGACAAGGTACGCAGCGGGGATGCACTATATCTGCGTAATTTCGACGCCCTGTGGTCCGAAACAGCAGAACAAAGCGTCATGCGGACCAAGCTGCTCAAACTGATCAGTCTCACCATTGGCTGGCGTTACATAAACTATGCGCTCGAACTTGCTGATTTCGGACGCAACCACGGTCTGCTCGACAGCGCAGAATTTAACGCCATCGCCCAGCCGCTGGTCAACACCAGCGATCTTTCGGATCGGACGCCAAATCTACCCGGGCGCATGGCCCTTGCCCGGCTGTTCGAGACGCTGGCCTATGCTTTCCATCCGAACATGAAAAAGGGTGTTCCGTTTGCGTTCAATGGCTTGGGCAACCACTGGGTCGTGCGCCGCGGAAAAGCCAGTCCGTCTGTCGTCGGCCTACACTGCCCTGTTCTCAAGAGCGGGACCGTAAATCTGACAAAATCAATCGTGGTCGACGAACGACATGACACCTGCTAACTGCATCTGACAATACCGAACCCGGGAAACCTGATGAGTAGTACATTGAAATTTAGTGAGCGAAAGAACAAAATTCGTAAATTGTCGGACCGCGTCGCGCCGAGTTTCGAGAAGTGGCGCAGTCGCAACGACTACTTCCATCAGGAAGATGAGCGTTACACCAGCTTTCTCGCGACCGGGAACAGTGAGGCCATTCTTGATCTAGGCTGCGGCAATGGCGATCTATTAGCCTCACTCTCGCCAAAACGCGGCGTTGGAATCGACTTCAGCGAGCAGACCGTTGAGGCCGCGCGCGCGCGTCATCCTGAACTGGGCTTCCACGTTGGGGATGTCGAGGACCCAGCGACTATATCCGCGATCGAAGGCCCCTTCGATCTCATCGTACTTTCGGACACAATCGGTGAACTCGAAGATATCCAGTCTACGCTGGCGCAGCTCCACGCGCTGTGCCATGACGAATCGCGGATCGTCATTGCTTATCATTCCCAGTACTGGGGGCCGTTCCTAAAAATGGCAGAATCCCTGGGCCTTAAGCGTCCAACACCACCGCAGAACTGGTTGTCTTCGAACGATATCGCCGAACTCCTTGATCTCGCAGAGTTCGACATTATCATGCGCGAATGGCGACAGCTTGTTCCCCAGCGTCTGTTTGGAATCGGGCGACTGATCAACCGCTTTATCGCGCCGCTGCCTTTCATTCGCAAGCTCTGCGTTCGGTCCTATCTCGTGGCACGGTCTAGCCGGATCGCGCCGATGGACAACCCGTCAGCGACAGTGGTCATTCCCTGCCGAAACGAAAAAGGAAATGTGCAGCCCGCCGTGGACCGGGTTCCTGCATTCTGTGACGACATCGAGTTTCTGTTTATCGAGGGCGGTAGCTCAGACGGCACTTGGGAGGAGATTGAGCGGGTCATTAAAATGCGGCCAGACCTCGACATAAAGGCTCTCAAACAGTCAGGAACTGGCAAAGGAGACGCAGTACGTGCGGGCTTTGATGCCGCGCGCGGCGACATCCTGATGATTCAGGATGCCGACCTCACAGCCCCGCCGGAAGACTTACCAAAATTCTATGACGCCCTTGTCGGACGACGTGGCGACTTTATCAACGGTACCCGTCTGGTCTACCCGATGGACAGTGAGGCAATGCGCTTCCTGAACCTTGTAGCGAATAATCTATTCTCCCTAACCTTCACCTGGCTACTCAACCAGCGGTTTACGGACACTTTGTGCGGCACCAAAGTTCTGACTGCCGACCACTATCGAAAAATTGCTGAGAACCGAGCTTATTTCGGCGAATTCGATCCGTTCGGTGATTTCGATCTGATCCTCGGGGCGGCGAGACTCAACATGAAGGTCCAAGAAATCCCCGTCCGCTACCGCGCCCGCGAATATGGCTCAACTCAGATTTCGCGATTCCGTCACGGGATGATGCTAATACGGATGACCATCTTTGCCTTTATAAAACTAAAGGCAATCTGACCTCATGACTATCGCGGAAGCCAACAGATCGCACGATGCGCGTGACGCGTGGAGTCGCAAACCCTCACTGCGGGCCGTATACACCGACCTCTATCAGAGAATTGCTGCGCGCTGCGTACCGGGTGTGATCCTTGAGGTCGGCGGTGGGTCGGGAAATTTTAAAGATTACGCTCCGGACACGATCTCAACCGATATCGTTGCCGCGCCGTGGCTAGATGCAGTTGCCGACGCCTCGCGGCTACCATTTGCCGATGGAGTGATTTCTAACATCGTGCTGTTCGACGTGCTGCACCATATCGAGTTTCCAGTTCAGTTCCTCGATGAGGCCGCTCGCGTTCTACGCCCGGGAGGACGCATCATATTCTCAGAGCCCGCCATCACACCGGTCAGTAATCTGTTTTACACCCACCTGCATCCCGAACCTGTCGACATGAAGGCCAATATTTTTGCGGTCGGAGAGCCTGATCCAAATCGCGATCCATTTGATTCCAATCAAGCCGTTCCGACATTGATGATGCACCACCAACGTGACCAGTTTGAGGCACGATTTCCGGGCCTTCGTATATATGAGAACCAACTGACCAGTCTGCTGGCCTATCCGATGACCGGCGGCTTCCGTCCCTGGACTATGATTCCAGCTGCGATGGTCCCGCTCGTTCTAGGACTGGAACGGATACTAATTCCCATTCTGGGACCGCTGATGGCGTTTCGCATCCTCAGCGTTATCGAGCGCAGGTCTTGAAGCACGTCGTGTACATCCCGAGATGCGCCCCAGAGTCTAAAATAAACGGTGACAGACCGCATCGCTTTGCGTATTCGGGGGCGGGTTATGCAACCAAAATGGCCACCTCTGCCAGTTTGCTAAACCCTGAGTTCAAAGGAAGTCATGTCCAATACAAACAGCACGATTGATTTCAACGGAAAAACCGTCCTGATAACAGGCGGTACCGGCTCCTTTGGCCGCCAGTTTTCCGAAACGCTGCTCAAGCGCTACAAGTTGCGCAAGCTGATCATCCTATCGCGCGACGAACACAAGCAATACGACATGCAGCAGTCGGCGGCCTTCGCGGATCGCGAAGAATTGCGCTACTTTCTAGGTGATGTTCGCGACGTCGATCGACTCCGCATGGCTATGCGAGGCGTTGACTGTGTAATCCACGCAGCGGCCCTTAAACATGTGCCAGCCGCCGAATACAATCCATTCGAATGCATCCGAACAAATGTTTACGGCGCCGAAAATGTTATCAGCGCCGCGATTGATGTTGGCGTCGAAAAAGTTATTGCCCTGTCGACGGACAAAGCGGTCAACCCAATCAACATCTACGGAGCAAGTAAGCTAGCGTCGGATAAACTCTTCATCGCTGCCAACACCCTCGCCGGTGATTCAGCAACCCGGTTCAGCGTTGTGCGCTACGGGAATGTGCTTGGGTCGCGCGGGAGTATCGTGCCCCTAATCCGACGACTTGTGGAAGAGGGATGTGATAGCATCCCCCTGACTGATGATCGGATGACCCGTTTCTGGATAACACTGGACCAAGGAATTAATTTTGTCCTTTCCAGTGCAAAATTAATGAAGGGTGGGGAAATCTTCGTTCCGAAGGTTCCCAGTATGACTGTCGTCGACATGATGGAAGCCCTCGCACCAGGCATCCCGCGTCAGGTCGTCGGCATTCGCCCCGGTGAGAAGCTACACGAGTTATTAATATCAGAGGACGACACAGCCGCGGTCGTGGAGCGCGACGGGCGCTACGTCATCTGCCCCGCACAGGACCCCAGTGTTCAGGCCTCGCACGAAGCAGAAGGCGCCGTCGTCGCGCCTTCTGATTTTCACTATGCGAGTAACACGAACGAGGAATGGCTCGACAGGGACGGACTGGTCAAGCTTCTCGACCAAATCTAACACAGTCGTTTATCGCGGCTCCAGCATGCAGAGGCGGCGGGCGCCATTGTGTGTCTCAACAGTTTTTACAATGTTGAACCGACGCTCGAGCTCGGTGCGGAACGCATCCCAAGTGTAATCCTCAAAAACATCCGTACGATTGCGCAACATCCGCTGGACCATCGCATCCTGCTTGTCTACCCACTCGACAACACCAGCCGGCGCGATGCGATGCAGTGTTTCGACCACACGTGGCAAAGGCACATTCCCGCTTATCGCCAGATGATGCACCAGAGCCAGCGCGAAGAAACTCTCTGACCTGATGCGCTCGAACAAGTCACGCCGTTCGGTCAGATTCCAGCCCAAAGCAGGGGTAGGATTCAGCAGGTCTCCGACAATTGGAACCACGTTGGTCGGGCCACCATCGCGAATACGTCGATACAGTGTGTTAATGCAGGCCGGGTCGATATCCACACACAAGACCCGGTCGACCTTCGGGGCCACGAGAAAGCTGTAGTCACCAATATTGCCACCAAGGTCTACAACCGTCGACGGGGAAAGATAATCAACCGCCTGATCCACGAATTGACGTTTGGTTGTCTCATCTTCGGCGCTATAAGAATGGTTGGCCGCGTAATCACCCCAGACCGAATCACCCGCTTCATAGCTGAGCTTGCGTAGGGTTTTTGATAGCCCCACCACGTTGGCAACGATCATAGGTTTCGAGAACTTCATCGTCTTGAACGACGAACGCATCTCCGTATCGGTATCAGCAAAGCTGCGATCGAGTTTTGCTTGCAGCACAACGTGCTTCAAGACCGGGCCACGAAACTTTTCACGCAGACTGAGTAGACGCGCGAATGTGCGAACGGGGATACCCGAGAGACTGCCGCGCAGCCAAGGTTGAAATTCGATCCCACGATAACTGGTAAACATCAACGGGAACAAGAATTCCCGGCAGAACTGCGCATAACCATCCCAAGGCGCGCCCCCCACATAATCATCAATCGAGAGCGTATCGAAGAACTGCATCCGCCCGTCATGAAACGCAACGTTGAAGGCGGTCGCATCCTTGAGTGTTAGGTCACGTTCAAGACATTTCTGCAGCAAATCTAGGGTCACCAATGCAGCATCGCGCAGCATGTCGAAAGACCATTCCGACGGATATGTCATAACTGGGATGCGCACATGTCGCATTACCGTTTCACCGAGGCCCGCATCCGCCAACCCAGCGTCAGCCGCACGAACCAGCTCGCTCTCGATTAAGAGTCCCGGTTCGATGAACGAGGAAAGGCTACCATCCGCTTCCAGCGTGCGCATTCGCGCTCCCGCACTCGACGATAGTGTTCGATAGATATTTCCCTGATATTCGAAGATACGCCCATCTGGATCCTTGAAAGATCCTGGGTCAAATTTAAGTTCCACCGTGCGCCCGTTGTTCTGTGAAGTCAGTTTCCTGTATCGCTATCGCTCGGATCCTCGGGTTTTGTGCGCCCACCAAAAATGCTTTGAAACCCTTCCTTGATCCGCAGCCAGTAGAGCTTGCCGATCACCAGCGCACCGGCCGCACCGCCAAGCAAGAGTTGCAGCAACATGCCGCCAGTACCCGGATCAATATAGGCGTAAGCCGGAGTATTGACGGCCACCAATCCACAGGTCGCTATGAAAACCCGCAACGGGATTCGGCCCACGAAAAACCACCGGGATATTCCGATCTTACTACTTTTGACTAGCATCAGATTAAAACGCATGAAGTGCACCATTTTTTTTTCGAAATTTCCTAGTCGGTAACAATTCGCGCGATTTACCATCAACACAGGGGAGAACAATGCGGAACGTGTTGACAAGACTAAAGTCATCAATCTTCCCATTGTTACATGATTCGGGTAACCGCATAGCATGCAGATTGGCATAGCTAATCAATTCAGGTGCGACGCGAACGGTCGAGCGTACGGGACGAAGCCCCTTCCCGCGGAAACCGTGGTCGGATTGCAAAACGATAATGGGGTCGCTCTGGTCATTCGCTAAAATCAAATCGACCGCTTCCAGTATATGCCCATTCAGACACCGCAGATCATTCAAATAGTCCTCGGCCAGTTTCGAATAATCCTCGCCAGAGAGATCAAATTCGACCCGCGCGAGCAGGCTGCACTTAGCGTCAAACCGCTGCGGTGGGTGAGGAGAGAGGATATGTGCAAAAAGGAAAAACGGCTTCTGGGATCCAAAATCCAGACGCGCAGTAACATCCCCAACGTTTGTGAAGTCGAAACTCAGGAGGCTGGGGAAGAGACGGCGGATGACGGGAAAGGCTGGCGTAAGTTGCAGCAAGCCAACCTCGGCTTCGCTAATCGAGATCACACCCAAAGGTGTAGACTTGACGCAGATATCCTCAACTCCACCACACCGAGTTTTGAGATTATTCCCCCCCGGCTCGGCATGAATATAATCATACCCCAAGCTGCGGAAGCGCTTAACAACAGGGTTAAAACCCTGAAGACGGGCGGTCCACATAGACGGATGTAGCGGGGCGTCGACCGGAATAAAATACTCCATCGTCGCGGTCGTGCTTATCGACAGCTTGGTACTGGCGTAGTTCGCCAGTGACCCTTTTGCAACTTCGAAGGATCGTTCCCCTAGCGCATCAAGGAAACCTGAGTTGTCGTACCCGAAATAATCCTCAAGCACATCTGAACGTGAATAGGCATCGAAAACAAACCAGTACACATTTGGCTGCAGATGCGGCTCGGCTACACTCATCTCGGTCTCGGATGCAATGCCCGTGCTTCCCCTCAAAAAGAAGTTCGCAAGACCCAGTAGCGGCACCACCATAATCACCAACGCCACCATCGCTAATACCTGCGAAGTCTGCCTGAACCGCGATGCGCGCCAAACCAGAATTAGAATGAAGAGTGAGATTACCATCCAAATCGCTATACGGATCGAGCCCAAAGAAATCCCAAGTACGGATAAAAGCGAGGAGAGAGGTAGATAACTGAACAGCAGAACGCTTCCAACGCCCAACACATGAGCCACAGCAGAGGCCCTTGCTCGACCAAGAAAAGAAATGGCCAAAACTGCTGCCAATAAAACTCCGGCGAGAAAAATTAAACCATAGAGCGAAACAGCACCGCCATAAATCAGGACGTCATCCTGATTATTATTCAAAAAGCTTGTGAACGGCCAAAGCGCCAACAAAGACATCGTTGCTAATGGGATTCTCGCTTGCATTCGTTACCTCTTTAGACCTTGTCTACTTGCCCAAGTGAGGGCCTTTCTATGCGCACCGTAGACCGCGCCCTACGCGACTAATTGACACCCTCAACGCCTCTGAACTCCCTAAGAGGGCCTCACCGTCTGGCTCACTAGTATGCATGGCCTGAATTACACATCTATACAATAACCTTATTTTTTGGGCGCGTAAAAACCCCTTAACCATCATGGGTTTCCTCAATTGACTTTCACGGAGTGAACAAGTATTTGTTCAAGAAGTGAACAATAGAGCGGCCGAACAATCTGATGGACCGTAAACATCAAGCCCCAATCGTAACGCTGGGCGTCCTGAACGCCGTGCATGAGAGCAGCAACGTTACCCAGCGCAATCTGGCTGACGAGCTGGGAATAGCCCTTGGATTGGCGAATGCCTATCTGCGCCGGTGCATCAACAAGGGCCATGTCAAGGTCCGCCGCGCACCAGCGCGTCGCTACGCCTACTATCTTACGCCAAAGGGATTCGCCGAAAAGGCTCGGCTGACGGCCGAATATCTATCTGATTCGCTCTCCTTTTTCCGCGACGCCAAAGCTCAGTGCTCGGATAGCTTCGAGCGCTGCGCGCTGCGCGGCTGGACCCGCGTCGCACTCGCAGGCCCCGGCGAGTTGTGCGAGATAGCCCTACTCTCGGCGCGAGATTTTCCCATCAAGGTCGAGAATATCATCGGGTTCGACGACATCTATGCCGAGTTTGCAGGGCGGCGCGTAATCGGTGATTTAGACATGCTGAGCGGCATTGATGCCGTAGTGGTGACCGACGTGGTTTCGCCACAGGCAACCTACGAGCAGTTAATCAACACCTTCGCAAATGAGCGTGTCCTGCCGTTGCCCTTACTGCGCATCGTCCCGCCAAAACGGGGGAGCTGAATGGATCACTGGTACGTCGTCCACACTCGGCCAAACGGCGAGCAAACCGCGCTCGCAAACCTCTTGCGCCAAGACTTTCGGACCTATCTGCCCCAATATCTGCGCCGGCGGCGACACGCTCGGAAGCTCACTCATGTACGACGCCCACTATTTCCGCGCTACCTATTTGTGCGCCTCGATCTCGAGCGCGAACGCTGGCGCGCCATCTATTCGACGGTCGGCGTATCGCATATGGTCGGGACGAACGAAATGCCGATGCCTTTGCCGGAAGGGGTCGTGGAGGAAATATCGACACGAGAAAACGCGGAGGGCCTAGTCGACCTTGAGCGCGAGAAAAAATTCCGGCCGGGCGACCGGCTACAGATTTTGTCGGGCGCACTGATTAACAAAATCGGCCAGTTCGCCACCATGGACGATTCCGACAGGGTCGTCCTGTTGCTCGACTTGCTCGGGCGGCAGGTTCGAGTGAAAATACCAGGAGAACTCGTCAGCACCTACGACTGACGGGTCGCCCAACTCAAGCGCATCCCATTCCGGTGAGCACCCGTTCACCCGGAGTGCGGTAGCATGGAAAATCAGATCAGCAAAAACCCCACCAACAACGACCCTCTACCCTATGGCCGCCAGCTCATCGAGGAAGATGACATTGAGGCCGTGGTCAAGGTGTTGCGCAGCGATTGGCTTACGCAGGGTCCAGTCGTCGAGCAATTCGAGGCAGCCTTTGCCGCACGCGTTGGCGCGCGCCATGCCGTGGCATGCAGCAGCGGAACTGCTGCCCTACATTTGGCTGTGATGGCCGCAGACATCGGCCCAGGTGATGCCGTCATTGTGCCAGCAAACACGTTCCTCGCATCAGCGAACGCGGCACAGATTTGTGGTGCAAAAGTCCTATTCGCAGATGTCGACCCAGAAAGCGGACTGATGAGCGCTGAGCATGCAGCGTCAGCGCTAAGCCTAGCCGGCGATAGTCGGGTGCGGGCAGTCCTGCCTGTGCATTTTGCAGGACAATGCGACGCGATGGAAGATTACAGCGTCTTCGCTGATAAACATGGTTTGACGATTATCGAGGATGCCTGCCACGCGCTAGGTACGAGCTATAGCGCAGACGGCAAGTCCCATGCTATCGGCGCATGCGCCCATGGTGACATGGCAACATTCTCGTTCCACCCAGTCAAAACTATTGCCATGGGCGAAGGTGGTGCAATTACAACTAACGACGACCGACTAGCCTCGCGCTTGCGCGAATTACGCAATCACGGCATGACCCGCGATCCCACAAAGTATAAGCGCAACGATCTCGCCTTCGACGCATCAGGCCTCCCACAACCTTGGTACTACGAAATGCATGAACCAGGGCTCAATTACCGTGCCAGCGGGATACACTGTGCGCTGGGACTGAGCCAGCTGGGGAAGCTGGACCGATTCGTCGAGCAACGGCGCAAACTGGCCGAACACTACGATCAGCGGCTCGCCGCATTTGCGCCGACAGTGCGCGGGCTTGCGCGCACCGCTCAATGTCGGCCGGCGTGGCATCTCTATGTTACGCTGATCGATTTCGAGGCACTGGGGATCGAGCGCGGTGCATTCATGAGAGCGTTGCGTGACCGAGGGATCGGAACCCAAGTCCATTATACACCGGTGCCATGGCAGCCTTATTACACCGAGCGTTACGGCAAACCAAATCTTCCCGGAGTGGCCGCCTACTACTCACGCTGCCTCTCTCTGCCTCTCTTTCCAAAGATGGAAGAAAGCGATGTCGATCGTGTCGTCGACGCGATTGCGGATATTCTAGGAACTGCACAATGAATAGTTGTTGCCCGGGCAACAACGCAACCTTGATTGCGTTCATCAATTCGAACTACCGCCCCGTCGTACCGATTGAGAGCGATACCGAACTTGTGCGCAACGAGATAGTCGATTCCTACAGTATCTTGGAATTAATCACGTTCATTGAAGGCAATTTCGATCTAAATATTCCCGACGAGGACATCAGGCCAGATAATTTCCGCACTGTGGATGCCATGTGTGTAATGGTCGAGCGACTGCGAGTTGGCAATGACGCTACTTGAAACGTGTGGAGGGGCGGCACTGCGAATACGCGGCGCCAAAGTCTGGCTGCGGCCGCTTTCTCCCGAGGATATCGGTCCACGTTACCTAAAATGGCTAAACGACCCAGAGATCAACGAATTTACTTCACGGCACAATCTCAGTTTTGTTAAGAAAGATCTGTTCGCCTACCTCGACAGCGCCAACGCGTCCACTGATCGTCTGCTCTTGGGTATCTTCACCAACGATAAAAACATCCATATTGGCAATGTGCTGCTGCACATAATCGATGCTGAAGCGGGGATAGCCGATCTATCCAATCTTATTGGCGAGCGCGCATATTGGGGCCGCGGCATTATCGCTGACGCAGATTCGCAGGCGATCCATTTCGGGTTTCAAGCTCTTGGCCTAACCAAGTTCGTGATGGGCAACATCGCACCGCACCGAGCTTCGACCTTTAAATCAACAAGCCTCGGAGCTCAACTCGAAGCCAAATTTCGTAGTCAGGCAATCTTCCAAGGCAAGCGAGTAGACATATTACGCTTTGGCGTCTTCCCCAGCGAATTCTACGACGCTCATCCAGAGCTTCGCGAAACTATTGCTTGGGTACCGGACATTGCGTCGCAGTCCTCCAATGCTGAGCCCAGCTGATGCGCTTGTTCCTCGACAAACTGGGTGCAGTTACCGACTGGCGCAGCGGCGAAACCTGGTCCGCCGCACAGATTCGAGCACAAACTAACGGCTTGGCAGCGGAACTCACCCGCCTTGGCATCAGGCCAGGTAGCCGCGTCATAACTTGGCATGGGGGTGACGGTCGGTTTTTCGCCGACCTGTTCGCCATCTGGCAGGTTGGGGCATGCGCTGTCGGACTTAACCCGAACACCACAGCTTCCGAACTCCAAACGATTGCGGATTTTGTGAAACCAGCCGCAATTATAGATCGCAACTGCGACCGCATCCCCGAGACGCTGGGTGCGCTGGCGATTTCCTCCGAATCAATAGCGCCCATATCCAGCGAACGCATACTTGGAAGCGGACATCTTGACGACGACGCACTAATTTTATTTACCTCGGGGACAACAGGTACACCGAAGGGTGTAGTTCATACTTTCCGTTCACTGCTGGCGCGGGTGGCTCTTAACCAAGCGTATATTCCCCGCGGCCACCGTATGCGAACATTGTGCGTGCTGCCCACACATTTTGGTCACGGTCTAATCGGGAACTGCCTCACAGCATTGCTCGACGGTCAGGATCTCTTCCTCGCACCAGCTAGCAATCTTGATGTTCCGGCCAATCTTGGCTCGATCATTGATGAGCACAAGATTAGCTTCATGAGTTCGGTTCCCGCCTTATGGAAACGTGTGACTAACGAAGCTAAGCCCCCCACCGATGATACGCTCCGGCGCGTACATGTGGGATCAGCGCCGCTGTCGGCCGATCTGTGGACCGCCATCGGCGAATGGGCACAAACGGACCAAGTCTTTAACATGTATGGAATAACCGAGACCGCGAACTGGCTAGCCGGGGTGGCGCTTTCGGAACGGGATGCCGCGGATGGGTTGATAGGCACGATGTGGGGTGGCAACATTGCAGTGCGTAACGCCGAAGGAAACATCGCGGCTGAGGGCGAAGGCGAACTGATAGTCCAATCGCCCAGCCTGATGAAATGCTATTATCAATTGCCGGAAAAGACCGATGAGGTCTTGCGCGATGGATGGTTCCACACTGGAGATATCGGCCGAATCGATGCCGAAGGCATGGCCTATCTCACGGGGCGCGAACGTTACCTAATTAACCGGGGTGGATTGAAGGTCCACCCAGAGGATGTGGACCTACTCCTAGAACGCCACGAGATTGTATCTGAAGCCTGTACCTTTGCAGTTCCTCACGCAACCGAGGGCGAAACCGTGGGAGTGGCACTCGCCCTCCAGGCCGGAGCGAAGTTTGACGAACGCCAGATCCGTCGTTGGTGCGCTGAACGTCTGTCACGCGAGAAGATCCCAGTCCACTGGTTTATCGTCAAAGAAGTGCCAAAGACCGATCGCGGGAAAATCAACCGTGACGTGGTCGCGGCTTACTGTCTCGATGGCGCGGAGGATTGATACTCTGGCAAGCAGCTACATTCTGCGCACCGACGGGGGAGGAGACCTGGGCTTCGGTCACGTGAACCGGTGCATCAGCCTGGCAGACGCTATTCAGGCGCGCGGCGGCATGCCAGAGATCGTGCTTGGTATCTCTGATTTCGATGTGCTCGACAAGATCAGCAAAGCCGGCCATGACGCTCGCCAACTCGACACCCCCCAGCGTTTTGACGCGTCAGCGACTTTGCGCGGCGCAACCCGAGCCATCTTCGATTTTTCCCATGCAACGACTGCCGGAACGGCGAGCGAAGTGGCAAGAATGCTAAAACAGGTGCACGATGCCGGAACCCGTACTCTCGTCATCGATTCAATCGGACACAACTGCCTCGCCGCGCGGCACGGCCTAGCCGTCGACATACTCGCTATTCCCTATATTGGCGCCGAGCATCAGAACGTGCTCCCCGGGCCGGACAAAGAAGCGCGCGGCGCGGAATACTTTGTCGTCAATCAGGCCTTCCGCCCACCGTCGTCGGGTGTCAAATCCAAGAACGACTCGTCCCGTCGCGTTCTGGTGACTGCCGGCGGCAGCGATCCAACCGGCCTGACCCTTCTTTTTCTCGCAGCCTTGGCACAGATCGATGCCCCGCTAGCATTACGCATCGTTATCGGCCCCGGATTTCCAGATGCGCTCAAATCAGAGATAGAAAATCGTGCCAGAGAGCTCGCGCACAACACGACCCTTATTAGGGCCCCCGAGAACCTCGCTGACGAAATACTTAGAGCCGATCTCGCATTGTCGGCGAGCGGACTAACAAAATATGAATTAGCGCATGCGGGCACACCGTGCATTCTAGTTTCAATCGACGACCATCATCATCACGCAAACCGACCTTTTGCGAAGTTAGGAACCTGTTTAGACGCGGGCCTAAAGAATGGTTTGACGCCGGACGGCCTAGCCATTCAGGTCAAAATCCTGTTGACCAACCCAAAACGGCAGCAGGCCATGTCTTCGGCAGGACGGGCTTTAGTCGACGGCAAGGGATCACAACGATTGCTGGAGTTACTAGATGACTGAAAAACTGCAACCCACGTTCGCCGTCGGGCCGGCACAGATTGGTGCCACCGAACGTCCCTACTTTATAGCCGAGGCTGGGTCTAATTTCGATCAAGACCTAGACACGGGACGGCGCCTGATCGACATCGCGGCCGAAGCCGGCGCTGACGCCGTGAAGTTCCAGCTTTTCCGCGCGGATGCGCTATACCCTGACAGGGGGGCAATACATGCCGCATTCAAGGCCGTCGAACTCAACCCGGACTGGGTTCCGAAACTCGCCGAGCATGCGGCCGCTCGAAATCTGACATTCATGGCTTCAGCTTTCGACACCCAATCTCTTGCAGTTCTAGAATCGATCGACGTTGCAGTTCACAAAATTGCATCGTCGGAAACGACTAACTTACCACTACTCGACCAGATCGCAGCGACAGGAAAGCCCCTGTTCCTCTCTACAGGCATGTGCGACCTAGTTGACGTTCAGGAAGCAGTTGCACGGTGCTTGGCGAGAGGAAATAGGCAAGTTGCCCTTCTGCAGTGCGGAGCGATGTACCCGCTCCCGGTTGAGCATGTGAACCTTCGCGTGATGGATTTATTTCGTGACGTGTTTGATGCGCCGGTTGGCTTCTCCGACCATTCGCTTGGCACCCATATCACGCTGGCAGCGGTCGCGCGCGGCGCGCACGTGATAGAAAAGCACTTCACCCATAGTCGCGAGGCCAAGGGTCCGGATCATTTCTATGCTCTGGAACCCAATGAACTCAAACAACTCATCGCAGACGCCAAGGATGTTTATGAGGCACTAGGCACTGCGCAGAAAGAAATGCTGCCGTCCGAACGCGAACATGGTCGACGTAACGGACTTTACGCGGCACGCGACATATCAGACGGGACTGTTCTGACGGCAGAGGATATTAAGATCCAACGCCCCGCAATAGGACTTCGCGCGCGCCATCTCGACGCCGCTACCGGCATGCACGCTACGCACGCCATCGCGGCGGGTACTCCGCTGACCTGGGACAATCTTCGTCCATGATGGAATCATCCATATCAGCTTTTCCGAGACAGTCTCAACGACACTATCAGGTGCAGGTGTTCTCTAATATGCCGGCAATCGCAAATGTCAGCCGGCTCTTTGCTCGTCCAGAAGAGACCCTATTGATCAATGGTCTGGCACCCGATGAGGATTTTGACTATTGCGCCCCCGACATAGCGGCTCGATTTACCGAAGTCCATACCCTCGATCTGTGCGCGCATGGATATCCACTATGAGTGAGATCGTGCCTGGAATTACGATCATCGACGCCTCATATGACGGAGCCTCAATCAGCACAGCCGTCCCCGCGCAAGAGATCGGAGACCTCGTCGTGCGCGACGGGCTCGCACTTCTGAAAGGTGCATTTCCAGCAGACCTTCTGCGCGGAATTCTCGACGGAGTCTTCGCCTGGGGACAGACAACCGCGCCCCAGCGCGAAGCGGAAACTAGTTCTCATAGGATCGACGAACGCCCCGTAAAATCGCAGACGCCGCACACGTTTCACTCGCACAATTTTCAACTATGTCCCGGTGCGATTGACGCAGAGATGGATACGCTGATTCGCCCGGTTTTCACCGCCATGCGCGACCTGCAAAATGCGGTCGCCAAAACCAACGCCGGTTTCGAGCCCGACCCGGCGGGTCGATTAATGCGACCGCAAGTGATTCAATATCCGAGTGGTGGCGGTTTCTTCGGCAAACATGTTCACCCTCTTGAGCCGCAACGCGTTGGACTAATTGTGGGGCTTTCGGAAAAGGGCCGCGACTTCAACAATGGTGGCACCATTTTTAGGGTCGACAACACTGACTACAGCTTCGAAGACACCCATGATATGGGGGACATAATCCTCTTCCGATATGATCTTCCGCATTGGATCACTCCCATCGACGCCAACGAACAGCTCGACTGGACACACCAAGCCGGGCGCTGGACGATGGTTCTACCCTATTACTAGTTCTAACAGGTGATCACGTGAGTTATACGTTCGAACTTAATGAGGGTACCGCCCTCGATTTGGCAACGGCGCCAGGTGTTTTTGTACCGACCCATACTAGCACGCTCTGCGTCGCGGCGGTGCGTAAGCAAGATCCGGCTCCAGGACGGGTACTCGATCTCGGTTGTGGCTGCGGGGTGGTCGGCATAGCACTTGCCAAACTCGGTTTCGTAAACAACCCCTTGTTCGCATCCGATCTATCAAATATTGCTGTCGCATTAACGCAGGAAAACTGCGCCGCTCACAATATTGACTGTGACGCTCGGGCGGGTAGCATGTTCGAACCTTGGGACGGGATGAAGTTCGACACAATTGTCGACGACGTATCAGGCATCGCAGAGGAAGTAGCAAAATTGTCACCGTGGTTTGGTGAAACAATACCTTGCGCATCTGGCGACGACGGTACGGCGCTGACCTGTGCCGTAATCAAGGCCGCCCCCAAACACCTAGCGACCGGGGGCTCTCTATATGTTCCGGTAATCTCCCTGTCCCGTGTGGATCGTATTTTGAAGACAGCACGCACTATTTTTGGGTCAGTCGAAAGGGCATCGAGTCAGGATTGGCGCTTACCCGAGGAGATGACGTCGCACCTTGAGCGGCTGGATGAGTTGAAAGACGCCGGCCTGATCAACTTCTCCCGAAAATTTGGGATGGTCATGTGCCAAACCGAGTTCTACGTATGTAGCAAACCGAAAGAAGGCTAAACAAATGACCCGACAAGAAGTCTATAAAATCATTGGCCAAGTGCTGAATATTAATCCCGAAGAGGTAACCCCAGAGACCGGAGTGGAAACAGCTCAAGACTGGGATTCCCTTGCCCACATCAACATTCTTACAGCACTCGACGAGCGAGCTAACGGCAAGATTTCCGAAATCGACGACTTCATGGATGCTACATCAGTCAAAAAAATCTGTGAAGTCTTGGTCAAGAACGATCTGCTAAGCTAGCCGTACCCAACACTTACCCGCGCAAAAACAGTGAATATTTTAGATATACATTTCGTACTCGGTAGCCGCTCCGAAGGGCTCGAAGAACTGTCCCGGGACAATGCTGACTGGCTTGTCAACGAGATCTTAGAGAAAACGGGCGTACGCCAGCGGCACCTAACGGGAGAGGGTGAAACTGCTTTCACCATGGCCAAGGCCGCAACGGAGGCACTCCTACAAAACGTCGACCGCGACACAGTCGCCGGCCTGATCTATGTCACCCAGTCCCCAGATTCTCAAATACCCGCCACGGCATGCGCACTGCAGGCCGCCTGCGGGATACCCAAGACAGCTCTCGCCTTCGATCTCAATCAGGGCTGTTCAGGCTTTGTGTACGGATTGTCCGTCGGTGCCGCACTCATCGCGAATGGCGCCATCGGCAACTGCTTGGTGATTTGCGCCGAGACCTACAGTAAATATATTGCCCCGGACGACAGGGCATGCCGCCCAATCTTCTCAGACGGCGCGAGCGCAACCCTGATCAGCTGCGATGGGCCAGGCATGATAGGTCCCTTTATTTTTTCCACCGACGGCAACGGGGCACAAAATCTGATGCTCGCGCCCAATGAGCTGGTTAAAAGTAGTGCACCGCACACCCACAAAGTTCCCCCTACTCTGCACATGAACGGCGCCAAAGTTTTACACTTCACGATGGGGCAGGTCCCAAAATTTACCCGCGCGCTGCTAGATAAGGCCTTGATCACCGTAGATGATGTGGATCTGTTCATCTTCCATCAGGCAAGCAATCTAGTGCTCGACAATCTGACCCGCTTGCTCGAATTGCCGAACGAGAAAGTCGTTCGCCACCTCGAGAATTTTGGTAACACCGTATCCTCAACGATCCCCATCGCATTCGAGCTCGAGCGCCGCGCTGGCAGAATTCAACCCGGCATGAACATCCTGTTAATGGGATTTGGCGTGGGGTATTCGCTGGCTGGCACTATCGTCAAAACCTGAACCGCAATGGCAAAACTCATCATATTCGGGACCGGCGTAATGGGAGATCTAATCGCCGAGCACTTCACCCATCAGTCAGATTGGGACGTGGTCGCGTACACTTCGGATGCCGACTATATTGAAGGCGACACCCACAACGGACGACCTAGGGTGCCGTTCGAAGAGATCACTAAACAATATCCACCGGACGACGCGTCGATGTTCGTTGCCCTTAGCTACGGCAAGGCTAATGCAAACCGCCGTAGTGCTTTTCTTCGCTCCAAGGCTGCGGGCTACGGTTTCGCAAGCTTCGTGTCACCGCATGCACGTTCTCTGGCACCAATCGTCCATGGCGAGAATGTTTTCATCAATGAATCAATCTTCCAACCTAACGCGGTGATCGGCAGCAACGTGATTATCTGGTCCAACAATGTGATCGGCCATCACGCCACCATCGGCGACCATTGCTTTATTTCATCTGGCGCCGTCATCTCAGGTGGCGTACGCGTCCATGAATCTTGTTTCTTCGGCGTCAACAGTGCATGCCGAGAGAACATTGAAATCGCGGAGGGTTCAGTGATCGGCGCCGGAACGACGGTGCTACGCAGCACCAAGGCACACCAACTTCTAATGGCCGCCGAACCAAAGACCCTACAGCTTAAGCCGGGACAAGAAGATTTTCTCGTGCGACCCGCTAAATCGGCAGACTGAGTTGCTTCACCCACCCATGCCCACGCCCAAATTTGAATGGAAACGTCAGGGCTTGCTCGTCCAACCCGACCCAAGACGCTGGTGGATGCGCACACACGCAATGGTGCCAACCCCTTACCTACGTGCCAACGGCACCCATCGTCTTTTCTTCTCCGGACGAAATGACGACAACCAGTCCCATATCGGCTGGGCCGACATCGCTCTAGATTCTGGGTCTGCCTCCGTCCTTAGAATTTCGGAAAATCCTATTCTGACACCGGGTAAGCTGGGCACCTTTGACGACAATGGCGTTACCCCATCCTGTGCTATCCGTGTCGGCAACGAGGTCCTACTTTTCTATATTGGCTGGAATCCAGGCTCTACCACACGAATGAACATCTATGGCGGCCTAGCGGTAAGCGAGGACGACGGCGACAGCTTCACACGCTGGTCGGAGGCCCCCATTCTAGAGCGTTCTATAACGGATCCCTATATCAACACCGCGCCTTTTGTGGTCACTGATGGAGATGGATTTCGGATGTATTACGTCTCGGGCACAGGGTGGAACGATCCGGATAATCCGCGCTATCTCATCAAGACAGCGACATCAGCTGACGGAAAATTTTGGCAGCGCGACGGACGGGTCGCAATAGACTTTGCCAACCCCAGAGAGAACGCCCTAGCTCGCCCCTTCGTAATTGTAGAGGGTGGCCGCTGGCACATGTGGTTTTCACACAAAGGTGATACGTACCGTTTCGGATATGCCGAATCCGATGATGGCGTTAAATGGCGTCGTGACGACAGCCGGTCCGGGCTCAGCGTAGCGCCAGAAGGATGGGACAGCGAGATGATTGAGTATGGAGCAATCGTGAACGCAGAGGGATACCGTTACCTATTTTATAATGGCAACAATTACGGCTTCGACGGTCTCGGCTATGCGGTGTCTCGGTTATGACAATGGTCGCCATCATGCAGCCAACCTATATTCCATGGATGGGCTATCTAGCAATGATAGATCGGGTAGACCAGTTCGTGTTCCTCGACAATGTGCAATTCGACCGTCGGTCCTGGCAACAACGAAATCGTATCAAATCCGCTAATGGTGAAGTAATGTTGACCATCCCTGTGCGCAGCAAAGGGCGCCGCAATCAGCACATCAACGAAGTCGAAGTCGACACAGATCAGAATTTCATCGTCAGACACATCCGAAGCATTGAGAATGCCTATGCGAAGGCGCCATTCTACGAGCAGTTTGCCCCGGAGTTGTTCGACCAACTCCGCGCACCAACTGTGTCGCTGGCCAATATCACCATCACAGTCGTTGGCTGGCTACTCCGCCAATACGTAATCGACACAGATTGCGTACGCGCATCAACGCTCGCGGCTGCGGGTCAGAAAGATATTCTGCTGTGCAATATTTCACAGATGCTAAGCGCGGACACATACTTATCGCCGCCTGGCGCAGCCAACTATCTAGACCAGAGTGATGCTTTCCGGGATGCCGGGATTTCCGTCAGGTATCACGGTTACAAGCACCCAATCCACAACCAAATAAACGGCCCATTCCAACCGTTTATGAGTGCGGTCGACCTCCTGTTTAATTGTGGGCCCGACAAAGGGCTCGAAATCCTTCGGCAGGGCATTCAATGACCCGGCGTCTCGCCATCATTCCAGCGCGTAGCGGTAGCTCGCGAATTCGCGACAAGAACATCACGAGTTTTTGCGGTCGACCCATGCTTACCTATCCGCTGGCTGCCGCGCGCGAATCAGGTATGTACAACGAAATTCACGTATCGACCGAAAGCACCCACTATGCATCCGTTGCGGCCGACGAGGGCCACCCAGTCGCATTTCTACGCGACAAGGCGCTGGCACAAAACCACGCCTCCATCCCCGCCGTACTGCGCTGGGTCGTGGCACAGTATAAGGCGCGCGGCGAGACATTCGACGAGATCTGCATGATTATGGCAACCGCGCCGCTGCTCGAGGCCTCGGACTTGATAGACGGCCACCAAGCGATGAACCAGGCCGGCGGCGTACATCCGGTGCTTGCGATAGCAAGCTTCCCAGCACCTGTCGAGCGCGGCCTGCTAATCGGAGACGACGCGGTCGTGCGCTTCGCACATCCTGATCTTCGCTTCAACCACTCACAAGATTGTTTGCCACAGTATTTTGACGCGGGCGCGTTTGCAGTCTTTACCGCCGCCCATTTGCAGGACGAATCGGTGCGAGTCTATGAAACTTATACGCCCTACATCCTCGACCGCCACAAGGTGACCGACATCAACGAGCCGGAAGATCTAGCGATGGCCGAAGTGCTCTATCTCGGCCTAAAAGCATACGCCCGAGACAGGGGCACAGCGTGACGCAAAAGACACTGACCACTCTGATCATTGGCTGCGGCCACATCGGCGGCGGAGTAGGGCTTCCCAACCTCGGCGAAGAAGCATTGAGCCATGCGGATGCATTCGAAAAGCATTCAGGATTTCGTATCGCCGCGGGCGTGGATCCTGATGCGAACCGACGCACCGCCTTCGTTGACAACGACTATGCTTCGCACGCCTTTGCAACCCTCTCCCAGGCATTGGATAGTGGGCAGACGTTCGACGTCGCCAGCGTGTGCGCTCCTTCCGAACATCATGCAGATTTACTCTGGCAACTCCTGGAGGCAGATATCGGGTTGGTACTTTGCGAGAAGCCACTGACTACGCAGACGGCAGAATCTGAACGCATCGTGGCGGCCTATGCCAAAGCGGGGAAGCCGCTCGGGGTAGCCTATACCCGCCGTTGGCACCGCGCAGTAGAGGACATAGCCACCGAACTCGCCGACGGGCAATGGGGCCAAATTCGTTCGGTCCTGGCCCGTTACACCAGAGGAGTCCGCAACACGGGCGGTCATGTCATCGATTTACTGCACATGCTAATCGGCCCAATGGTGATCCGCTATGCTGGAAATCCGCGCTTCGATTACAGCCCCGACGATCCGACTCTCGACGCAGTGCTAATTGCGAGGGACGATATTACGGTCCATTTGATTGGTGGCGACGGGCGGGACTATGGACTGCTAGAAGTCCAACTCATGACCGAGGCAGGCTCCATCACCTTCGAGGACTGGACCACACGCGTTCGCCGACGCAAGACATTGAGCTACCGCTATGCGCCTCACATGCGCACCCTCGAGGAAGGGGCCTGGCAGGACTACGGTGCGGGTAGATCGTTCGAAGCAATGATCGACAATGTCTATCGCACGTCCGTCGAGGGTTTACCGCTGGCAAGCGACGGAACCAATGCACTCGCGGCAGAAAGACTAATCGAATCCCTTATCAAGACCGCAACCAAAAGCGAGGCCGCACCGTGAGCACCCTGGCATTGTTTGGTGGAAAACCGGAGATCAGCGTTCCGTTCGCCACTTACAATCGAATTGGTACGACAGAGCGAGAAGCCGTCCTCGAAACTCTCGAGAGCGGCATTCTCTCCGGTTACGTTGGCGCACCCGGGCCGGGGTTTAATGGCGGCCCGAAAGTTCAGGAACTCGAAGCCCGTTGGGCAGACACATTCCACATTAGCCATGCGGTCGCCGTTAACTCGGCAACCTCAGGTCTATTTGCGGCACTCGGCGCCTGTGGCGTCGGCCCGGGCGACGAGGTGATCGTCCCCCCATATACAATGTCAGCAACTGCTGTCGCACCGTTCGTCTATGGCGGTGTCCCTGTATTCGTCGATATCGAACCCGAGTCATTCTGCCTTGACGTTGAGCGCGTCCGCGACGCAATAACCAATCGCACGAAGGCCATCATCGCGGTTAACCTTTTCGGACATCCAGCACGCCTCGCCGAGTTGCGCGCTCTAGCCGACGCGCGAGGCATTTACCTCGTTGAAGACAATTCGCAAGCGCCGCTGGCCACAGAAAACGGCGTCTTCACCGGAACCATCGGCCATATCGGCGTCTTTAGCCTGAATCGACACAAGCATATCCAGACCGGAGAAGGCGGAATCTGCACCACAAACGACGGCGACCTCGCGTTGCGACTTAAGCTAATTCGTAATCATGGTGAAAACCTGATCGAACACCATAATGTCCCTACGGCGCAGGACCTGATCGGGTTTAATTACCGGCTGACAGAATTGTCTGCGGCTGTTGGACTGGCCCAACTCGAACGCGCCACCGAGATTGTCGATGAACGCGAGGCACTCGGGCATCGTCTCTCGGCAGGAGTTTCGGGCCTACCCGGACTTACACCGCCGCAGGTGCGCACGGGCTGCCGGCACACGTTCTATGCTTGGCCGCTGCGCTACGACGCGGACGCGGTCGGAGTACCACGCAGCGTATTCCTTCGAGCAATGGCGGCAGAAGGTGTCCCCTTGGACGGAGGCTATGTGGCGCCACTCTATCGATTGCCTATTTTTAAGGCACGCAAGTCGCGCCATGGTCCACATGAATGCCCGGTCACTGAACGCATGCATGAACACGAGGAAATCGGCTTCGGAATTTGCGCGTTCGAGCTATCTGAAACTCTGATCGATCAGATCGCCACTACGTTCCACAAGATCTATGAACATCGGATAGAACTTGCCGAGCGCTATACGCGCGCATGATAGTTTGACATGAAAGGCAACCTCCTTCTTTTTGCCCGCGACCCCGGCAATGCAAATCAAATTGTCGCGCTCGGCGAGCTGATTCGGACCCATATGACGGGTCGGGAATTCAATACACTATCTGAGAGTGTTGCTCAGTTAGTCTCTGACTTAGCTATCGGGCGCACGCCCGCACAGACGATTTTTGCTGGGAGTGATTCAGGAGGCCAAGTACTGGAAGCCGCCGGCATCCAAAACAATTCCGATTTAGCAGAGGCGGTGTCTGCCAATCCTCTTTTAATGCTTCGAGAACACCGCGTGGATACTGTTGTGACTGGCCTATCCGACCGGGACGACCGCACTCCCCAAGCTTTGTGGCGTGCGGCCACCGCGTGTGGCGCACGAAGCGTAGCACTCACAGATGACACCACCATTGGATTGAAACACGCGCAACAGGACCTCAACGAGAGGTTCAGAGACTATAACGGGGAAGAGATCTTCCCAAATTTGCTTTGTGTCGTCGACGAAAACTCCCGGCACATAATTTCAGCCGCTGGCATGCCGGATGACTCAATCCGTGTCATTGGCAATCTACACCTTCGACGCTTTTGTCATCTCGCTCGAGCCATTGATCGAGACAAAATCGATGGACTTCGCCAAGAATGGGGCGCGACAAAAGAGAATAGGGTCGTCCTCTATGCCTCAGAGCCAATCACACAAATGCGCAAACACGGCAAAGCGCGTGATCACGACGAGTTGAGCCTGCTCGCTGAGCTGATAGAACAGGTCCGCGCGAACAAACTCGGTGACACAGTGCCTTGCGACAAGAACACAGTGGTCGTGATTCGTCCGCATCCGCGCGATGAACCGACCAAGTTTGCCCCCTATCTATCGGACTATATGCCTCGCACCATAGTTAGCCAGAATGGGTCCAGCGCCGAAGCGATCTTGGCCGCCGATGCCGTTGTTGGCATCACCTCCATGTTGCTCGTCGAGGCTGCAGCGCTCAACCGACCTAGCATTAGCCTGATCGATTTCGACCCCCAAGCCGCGGCTAGCGGCACCTAAGGTTTTCCATGTCCCGATACCGCATTGTCATTCGAGCCTTCACGCTGCGCCGTGACGCGGCCGCCGCCATGATCTTCGCTGAACTCCTGAAGCAGCAGGGTGCTGACGTAGTCATAGCGTCTAGCCGCGACTTCCAGCGCACGGTGCGCCGCTGGAATCCGGATGCCGTCGTCATCAACACGGTCGGCCAGATAACACGCTTGATGAAGCAGGTGCCGGGGACAGCTATCGTGCTCTGGCCCGGCGAAGGTGCCCAGGCTCTCGAAAGTAGTGACGCAATGCACCTAGGCGGATCTCCGGATGAGTATAACCGGCTAGATCTGGCATTGCTCTGGGGCCGCAAAACGGAAGAATTCTTCCATCAAACCCTGCCCGCAGCCGACCATTCGAAACTCGTCGTCTGCGGTAATCCGCGCCTCGACGTAGCTAAATTCAATCCCGACCTGTTCAAAAGCGAGCGCAAGACTGTCGGCTTCGTCGGCCGCTACCATTCGCTAAACCGCTATAATGCGGTGCCTGCAATCTTTTCATTGCAATATCCCCATAAACGCGATGGCGTAGTCTGGCAGGTAGAAAATTTTATCTCGATGATCACTATCATCCATCGAATTATTGTCGAAACCGACATGAACATCTCAATTCGTCCCCACCCACTCGAGGCGCCTGAAGGATACGACTTCGTCACCGAGGCGCCATTCAAGGGTAGGGTCAAAATCGACGACAGTGTCGACCTTGCCGCCTGGACCGCACGACAGCGCGTCATTGTGGCTCCCTCCTCACAAAGTTTCTACGAATCCTATGTTCTAGGAATTCCAACGATAAATCTGGACCCACTTACGGGAAATGCCGAGCTAATACGCAGGCTCACCCCCCACGCCGCCATGTCGCAATTAGTTAGCTTTAACCCAAAAACCTATGACGAAGTGATGACGTTGATCACCAACATTCCGGAAGCGCCACGAACCAACATAGAGGTCGACCTGCATCTAGACGAGTTTCACGATTGGTACGCACCAGAATCTGCGCTCGCGCGCGCCACCGATGCTACCATGGCTATGCTTCGAAGCCGCCCGCGCCCGCGCGGCTGGCATCTGCCGATGCGAATACTTGACCTCTGGGACCGGCTGTCATTCCGGCGAATTCAAAAACGAGATCCATTACATGCAAATTTCAATTACCATCGCCACTTTCATAAAGCCCCGGCATATCTAGAAACGATCATCAACAATATCGAGGCACAAAGATCGATCCTAGGTCGTAAAAACGGCGACAATATTCAGTAAAATTGGCTACCGCTGTTACCCCAACCTCCCCAAAAGATACCAGACAGATATAATAATGCAGAACGTTTCATCGCTTGGCGCACCCGGCCACACATCAAATGTGGTTGTCTATCTAGGCTATCATAAGACCGCGAGTAAATGGATCTGGCAGCACCTTTTTGTAGAGCGTTACTCTAGCGCCCAAGTAAATCTTTATGAGCAATCCGTCGATGATATTTTCAGACGATTCGGTTCGACAGGCGGTCCTTTGATTCTACGCCAACGAATCGAGAGCGGCAGCCTCGGCGCCGAACTTCCTGCTCTCGCCGAGGTGATTGACGAAAAATTTCCCGAAGCCCGAATTGTCATAGGAATCCGTTCTCAGAAATCCATGCTGGCATCCCACTATGGTCAGTACGTAGCCAATGGCGGACGGCTTGGTTTCACCCCCTATCTTTTGAAAACCGTTGAATCCAAGTGGCACTATTATGACTTTCTTGCGCCACTTCTGAAAATATTTGGTGACCGTGTACTTGTCTACCTATTCGAGGACTTGCGCGATGATTCCTGCGCACTCCTCTGCCGTATACGAGATTTTGTCGGAGAGCCCCCCAATGGTCTTCTTGATGACGAAATAAGCCGAATCGCAAAACTCCCGCCTTTAAACCCACAACGGAATGACCTGACCATCGATATGATGCTGCTGCTCAACCGTCTGCGGATGCGCCATGAAAAGAACGCCATTATTCCAGAACTTCGTAGACCCGGACATGACCACATCCTAGTTGAGATAGTAGAATTTTTTGGGCGCAAGTACCGAGAGAAATTTGGGAGGTCTCTGAAATATCGTCGCTACGACGATCAGGGGGTGCTCGATGAAGTTTATGCTGAAGAGAATCAAAAATTATCAGCGCTTTTAGGCAGGACGCTATCTGAC
Organism: Alphaproteobacteria bacterium; assembly: GCA_028822385.1. Taxonomy (GTDB): domain Bacteria; phylum Pseudomonadota; class Alphaproteobacteria; order UBA6615; family UBA6615; genus JABJAG01. The sequence goes on along the minus strand of JAPKDV010000010.1, from coordinate 7,239 downwards.
TACGGCTATCCGGCCCAAACAACCAAGTGATTCCACATGACTAAAACAACAAACGGTATTCAGTCATTCAGGCACAGGCCGGGTAACCATTTAAGGGACGCCATCGTCAGCATGGTACCGTTGATACTGCTAGTAAGCTGGCCGTTCGTCGCATTTCTTGCCAACAACCGAGACCAAATTCTCCGCCTTGTGGACGTCCTTTTCCCATGGGCCTCTATGCTTGTAATCGCCATTATTATTACTTTGCTAGCCACGAGGCTTATAAACGGCAGGCCGCTTAGACGGATTGCTATTAGTATTGGATTTCTTAACGTTGTATTTTTTAGTTATGGAGGCCTAGCAAATCTACTAATTCTTGCCGATATTCGATTGGGTACTATCTGGCTCGCTTCATGGCTATTTGTATTTGTGGCGACCGGATTCATTGTATGGCCTCTGTCAAAGAGGCCGGCGGCCTTTATGTTGACCAACGTAGTTGCTGTAACCCTAATTGCTTGGCCAGCACTTCAACTCATGGCAGATGGAGCTACAATAACTGGATCAAACAACCCTAAGGTATTCACTAAAAGGGTTGCCAATGCTCAACAGACATCGAAAAATCGACCAAATGTATATTGGTTCTTACTGGATGGCTATGTTCGAAAAGATTCTCTCGCGCGCTATTTTAACTACGACAATGAGCCGTTCCTCACGTTCCTCGAGGACAAAGGTTTTAATATAGGGCACAAGAGTTTTTCCAACTATGACAATACAACTTTATCACTAACTACAACACTCACTTCGTCATACCGACAACTTCCTGACGGTGGTTTACCGGACCCAAATGACCAAGTTAGCGTGCTATCTGGTTTTAACCCAGTTGTAAGAAACTTTAAGGCGCTCGGCTATCACTACATTCACGCGCCCTACGCGGGCTCAGCTAAAACTCAGTGCGGAGGACTTGAAAACCGATGCATTCGCGCGCGGCCAAGTGGAGGCATTCCACTAAACGCGGTGCAACTGAGTATACTAAAATTAACCCCCCTATTCCGGGTGTTGCGCCGAGTGAGCGCTAATGCATTTAGCTATGACCATATCTTTGTTGAGGACATTTTGGTTGCTTTAAACGCACCGCAACCTGCCCCGTTTTTTCTATTCGCACACATACTTTCGCCGCACGCACCCCCGCGCTTCACTAATACTTGTCAACGCCTAAAAGGAATAACCGGAACTGTAGACGTGGGCGAGGGTTACTATGAGCCAACGCAGTTCGCGATCGACACGCACTGTTTAAACCAGTCATTGGAGAAGGCCGTGCAGAAGATCGTGGAAGAAGATACAAGTAATCCGATAATTATTCTTCAATCAGACCACGGCTTCAAGTTTCGTATACCAGGAGAGCCAGTTTTTGACCCAGAAACAGCTGCCGAGGGCAGCGAACCCATCCGACGCCTTGCGAATTTAAACGCTATGCTCTTGCCAGCAGCCTGCCGCAACTCATTTCACTCTACTCTGTCGCCCATTAACACATTTCCGCTAGTATTCTCTTGCATCAATGGGCGTGCACCAAAGCTAAAACACGAACGGTATTTCGTCCGCTCCAAGAGCAAAATGGGTGGCGTCACTGAGGTACACCCTGAGTGACGAATACCCCTAGGCAGACCCCTATTTGAGCTTTAAATATAAATACATAAACTGAAGCTAAGATTTATTATGCAATTAAAAGAAATTATCCCTACCCCACTGCAGCCATTGGCTCGTCGCGCATACAGCCTTATGCGCGCCGAATACGATAAGCAGGTTCACGAACGGCCCAACACATCTTATCGCAGCAAGATCGCCGCGGGAGCGGGGCTTCCAAATTTTATTAAATACGCCGAGGACATGTGTGCCGATGGCGCTGTGGTCATTCCCAATTTTTTCGACCCCAAACAGCTTCTAGAGATGCGAATCGAGTTTCAACGGTTAGTGGAAACGAATCCATTTAACGCTCAGGCCAAAGCCGAACAGGGCGCTCATATCGCAACCGGACGTTTACAAGAATCTGCGCTATTTAGCGAACTGGCGCTCGAACCAAGCATCCTAGCCCTAGTGCAATATTACTGGGGTAAACCAGTGGTACTAAACGGTGCCGGTGGAACTCGATACGAACCTGCAAAATTAAAAGACGGCGGTTCCAACCAATGGCACCACGACGGCAAACGCAAACAGGTAAGAGTATTTCTGTTTATGACCGACGTGCCATCGAATGGACAGTGTACCCTCTTCGTCCCAGGCAGCCATAAGACGTTCCACTACGACGTATCACAATCGAGGCTAAACAGCAAAAAGGCGCCGCTCGCTAAAAATATTGCGAGATGCAGCGGACCGGCCGGATCGCTCGCCATGATTGATACTAACCTTGCACATCGTGCAAACCGAAATACTGGTCCGCGTCGCGACACTTGGAACTATGCTTTCCGGGCCCCCAACCCGGTCTCAACTCAGCTTAACACCGCGCCAAGTTTACACCCTGAAGTAGTCGCAAGATTGACGCCGGAACAACGCCGGATCGCCCGGCTCACATAGGAGCTTTACCAGCACTTCCGCTCGCAAATTTTATTTCCCATGATCATAAGCCTTCAAAATTTCTGGCCGATAAACCGGCAGCAGGCCCTTATTTTATTCTTAATCGGCCTTAGTGTACTTCTACGGCGTTTAATACAGCGCGGAGAAATGTTAGAGGCGCCTATTGGTGAGCCAGCAATATGAGCAGCAAACACTCTATCGACACCAAAAACGGATCCGAATTACGTATAATTACTCCGGACGAGCACGCCGCTTTCAAGCTTGAAGGCTACCACTTGATGCGCCCCCTGTTCGCGGCAGAGGAATCCGCTTATTGGCGCAACCAGATTAACACTGTGTTCGACTTTCCCGCAGAGCCGGATGCGGCAGCCCAGATTGCCGGAACCACCCACACACTGGCCGACGGCGTAACGACGACTGAAGCGTTCTGGCCTCTAATTTTCAACGAACGCCTGATCGCAACGGTTCGCGCCCTTATCGGCGATAATATCCGCTACACCCAACATTCGGATTTGCACATCAACCTGCCCGGCGGGCGTTGGCATCGCGACAATGCCTGCCGCGACTTTGGGGTCGGCCCAGACTGGGAAGAAGGCAAGCAGCCATACCGGGTCGTTCGTGTTGCGATCTATCTGTCCGATCATAACGAGAGTAATTCGTCACTCGTCATACTGCCCGGCAGCCACCGCCGGGAAACCAAGCTTGCACGCGCCGAATATGTCATCTGGAATAAGCTGCGGGGATTTCTGCGCCAACGCGGTCGCAACAACTTGTTGTCTCATCATTTCCTGACCGCCCGGCGGCATGTGCTACGTGCGAAGCCGGGAGATTGCATCATCTTCGATCAGCGCGTGATGCACGCCGGTGGCGTTATCCGCGGACCCGAACCAAAATATGCGATTTATCTGTCTTTCGGGATCGACAATCGGCATTCGCGCAATCATCGCGCCTTTTTCCTCGACCGACCCACCTACAGTCCGCATCTTTCCGCTGCCCTGCGCGCACGTCTCTCAAAGAGCGGGCTGTTGCTCAATGACGCCCCCAAGACTATGCAAGGCTAAACAATTCAAAAAGGACCCATCATGGTACCAAATCAAAAACCGTTTTTGATTGCCGAGATTGGCATCAATCACAATGGCGACATAGCGATCGCCAAAGAAATAATAGACTCTGCTGCAGACGCCGGCTTCGACGCAGTAAAATTCCAGAAACGCACCATATACGCTGTCTATACTCAGGAATACCTAATCTTTCTGCGTGAAAGTCCATGGGGCAATACCCAGCGTGCGCAAAAGGAAGGCTTAGAATTCGGTGAAGCCGAGTATGAAGAGATTGACAGCTATTGTCGCAATAAGGGTCTTCAATGGACAGCGTCATGCTGGGATCCCGGTAGCCTAGATTTTCTACGCAAATACAACCCGCCCTTCCACAAAGTCGCTTCACCGATGCTCGGGCACCTCCCTTTGCTGCGCGAAACCGCCAAGGATGGGAAGAAGACCTTCATCTCCACAGGCATGTCCAAGCTGGAGGAAATTGACGAAGTGGTAGAAATTTTTACCAAGGCAAATTGCCCGATCGAGCTCATGCACTGCAATTCGACTTATCCCATGCAGGCCGAAGACGCTAACCTGCTCTGCATCCCGATGCTCCGCGAGCGCTATGGCGTTAATGTCGGTTATTCCGGCCATGAAACCAGTCTGGTGACCGTCTGTGTTGCAGCTGTCGCACTTGGTGCCACATCCATCGAACGTCACGTGACCCTCGACCGAACAATGTATGGTTCCGATCAAGCCGCGTCCATAGAAACCAAGGCGCTACGCAGTCTTGTCGCTGCTGTCAGCGCCATTCCCGACGCCTTGGGTAGCGGCGAGAAGGTCTTGGGTAAATCCGAACTAGAGGCCAGGGAAAAACTAAGACAGGACGTCAGGTCCTAGTCGGCGACAAGGTCATACAATGAGCAATGTTGCCGTCATTCTAGCCCGCGGCGGGTCGGAGGGGATCCCCGGGAAAAATCTTAAGAATTTCTGCGGAAAACCGCTCGTAGCATGGACCATCCAACACGCCCGTGATGCTGCACATATCGATTCCGTGTGGGTAAGTTCTGACGACCCTCAAATTCTGTCAGTCGGAGAAACCTATGGTGCGTCCGCCATTGAACGGCCTGTCAACATCGCAGATAGCGCCGCGTCTTCGGAATCTGGCTGGCTTCATGCACTCGACATCCTTGAGGGAAAAGGCGTCAAGGTAACACGCATGGTGGCACCTCAGTGTACTTCACCAATACGAACGGCCGCAGATTTCGACGGGGCACTAGAATTATTCGAAGCAGAGAAACTTGATTCCCTCTTCTCCGCTACGTCTATTCCGGATTTCAACATCTGGCGACCACAACCCGATGGCAGCTTAGACAGCTACACCTACGACTACCGGCGGCGCGAACGGCGTCAGAAAAAGAGCGAGCAGTTTCTAGAAAACGGATCTTTTTGGATATTCACCCCAAATGTACTACGTAATTCCGGGAATAGAATGGACGGAAAGATAGGAATCTGGCGTCAAGAGTTCTGGAAAAGTTTCCAAATTGATGAACCCGAAGACCTTCGGTTCTGCGAAATCCTTATGCAGGCCTATCTACCCCAAGGTACGTCCACCCCCTAACCATGAACGACACTTTCAACACACAAGCATGGCTGATTGGAGGTGCCGGTCGATCCGGAAAAACGACGCTCGCCAATTCGCTACAAGCCCATTCCCGCACGATCTCCGGTTTCCCGTTAGAAGGGGTCTTCCACGTCTATCTACAGCGTCGGTTTCCGTTCTTTCGCTACCAGCGACTACGCCTGCTCACGGAGTATATGAACCGACCGCGCTACGTGGATGCTTTGCGCACGAGGGTGGAACGGCCACGCGACCATCTCGAAATTGACGCCGACACCCTCGCCGAAGATCTGCCCGATTCCATAGACAACCCCATAGGATTATTTGCCTGGCTGCTGGATCGGTACGCCGTTAACCAAGGTAAGAAGGGGTGGGCTGTTTTCGATCTTCTACCGGAACTACGCTACACCGCATATCGTAAGTTGGTTCCCGGAGTGAAGCTTGTGGTCATGCAACGCTCCCCCGAGGAAGCCGTTACTGAAGCCCTGTTCTGGCGCGCCTATCCGGAAACCCCGAAGGACCGTCGTCGGCGCCTTCAGAATTTGCTATTCCAATGGTGCCTGTCACGCAAAGTCACAGAGCAACATCGCCTCCGTTATCCCAAAGACGTCGTTGTGTTCTCGGTCAACGCGCTCACACGTGGCGATCCATCTGAGTTGTCCCGGATGGCCTATACATTCGACATGGACATAGACGCCGTCCGCGGGGCTTTCGATTTCAAGCTACCATTCAGTTACCACGCTACCGAAGGCTTCAGAGGCCCTGATGGCGTCATGCACAAACTGCTAAGCGAGGAGGAACTAAAAGGCATCGCTAACGCCGTTGCGGGCAAATTTAGCCGCTGGGATCTAACTCTCCTCCTTTCACTTGCACCCCGGGCACCTGTTCTAGTACGCGGTCTGGGCGACTTCCTACTGTATCCGGGAACCATCGTGAGGCGTCGCTTGAATGGGTCGCGCCAGCGTGTCGCAGATGCTGCAGCGGGGATCCGATTGCGCCTGCGCGCTCAGTCCTGAATAGTCGTTTGAAAACTTGACACATTTTTTTGTAATTTGCGGAAGTCACGGAGTCGGCAAATCGACAGTTGCAGCGCTCGTGTATGAAATTATGAATGATCGTGGGCACCCCACGAAAGCCTTTCACCACCGCGCCAAAAAGGCAGACGCCGGGACATCTGTCCACAACGTCAATCAGGAGAGGGCTAGCTGGCAACGTCGACTGTGGCGTTTTCTACCAACCTCCTTGCGGGCCTGGCTAATAGCGGGCATTGACGAAATAAGATACGCCCATGACCTCTCGGCTGAGATTAGGAGCGCCTCCCACTCCAATCAGATAGCGATAAGCGACCGCTACGTATACGATCGTTTAGTCGATCTCCGGCTACACAACCGTCCAATACATCAAGTCAATTCGGTTAGAGCAGCCTGCCGGCTGATGCGAAAGCCAAAGATGACGTTTCTCCTAATTGATACTCCAGAAAGAATTCATGCTCGCAAGGATGAATTATCGATTAAGCAGATTAGGGAGTATCAATTCGAATTAAAAAATCTTCTGGAACGACTAAGTATTCCATATCAGGAAATTCACGTTGCTGGCCGTGCGCCCAATCCTATCGCACGCGACATCGTAAACACGATCGAACGAATGGGCTAACATGAACATACTTATGAACCAATGAACCAATGAACCAATTTCGGGAACTAGTCTTCTACGGAAAGGTCTTTTACCGCTTTGCGGGTTGGCGCTTACCTACGCTTATTGCGCTAATTCTCTTAAGCGGGCTGCTTGACGTTGTGGGGATAGTGTCGCTCATGCCGCTTCTCCAAATCACAATGGGAGAGGGTAACGATAACGTCTTTTCGCAGGCAATCAAAACAGCGATGTCGGCTGCCAGTATACAATTCAACTTTTTGTCCGTGGCGCTTCTTCTTGCTGCAATATTCTGCTTCAAAGGAGTGATTGTATTTATCCAATCATTTTGGACTATTCACACCATAACGGCCGTACGCCGCAACATACAAACGCGGCTTGCCAAAC
>JAPKDV010000227.1 GCA_028822385.1 Alphaproteobacteria bacterium | reverse complement strand
CTCTCGCGCATCACCGGCGACATCGACATGGCACCGCGCACCACGATGGTGCTGATGGTGCCCACCGGGTTTTCGGTCGCGGCGATTCACGGCTATCTCACCATCTCGTCGACGTGGTTAATCGCCTTCTGGGTTTTCGCCGCCGCCTGGCTTGTGTTGGTGTGGTGGCTGCACATCGAAAAAGACGCGTCGAAAAAAGCGCCTTGGGCGAAGTTCGATTTGCGTCTGCGCTGGGTTCTAATGCTGACCTTCGTGGGGATCGCCATTTTGTCATTCATCAACAATGAACCGATCACCGAAAACTTCGTCGCGCTCAAACTTCTTATCTTTGCCGGCACGATCGGGTGCGGCATTGGCATCCGTGTGGCGGCCAAGCCTTACATTGCGGCGTTCACGCAGATCAAAGCAGAAGGCTCGACGCCCGAGCGCGAAGCCCAGCTCCAAGGCTCCGCCAAAGCAGCGCGCAATTGGGTCAAGGGTATTTGGGTTCTCGTTGCCCTGGCTGCCTTCATCGGCACCTGGAAGCCTAGCTTCTAAAGCGTTCGTTGGACCACATCGCGGCCGCCCGTTAGGATTCGGGCGGCCGCTACTTCTGATGCGCCCTTAGGGACCCACGCCCCATGATCGACCCACAAACACTCTGGATCATGCTGCACGTCGTCTTGCTGGTTTATTGGCTTGGCGCGGACATCAGCGTGTCCTATTCCTCGCTCCAGATCATCAAAACGGAAAATTCGCGCGAAACCCGCGCGGCAATCGCCAAAGTGCTGGGCTTCGTAAACGCATTTCCCGGAATCGCTTCGATCCTGATGCTGCCCGTTGGTTTGATGTTGGCGAGCGGCAAGGGCTTGTCGCCCATCACCGGGGGTTGGTTGGTTCTGGTTTGGGGTCTGGCCGGCGTCTGGTTGTTGATAAGCGTGTCAGCCGCTTCTCAACGCGGCACGCCGTTGGGTAAAACGTACAGCAATGTCGATCTGTGGATTCGCATTGTCCTGATCGCTGTCCTGACGATTGCGGCGATTGCTTCGTTCACCGGCGGTAGCCCGTTCACATCGAACTGGCTCGCGCTCAAAGTTCTCTTGTTCGCCTATGTATTGGTGTGCGGTCTCGGCATTCGGTTTACGTTTGCCCTTTTCGGGCCTGCATTCGGGCGGTTTATGGTGGAAGGCTCGACCCCGGAAACCGAAGCCGCGCTGCGTGTCCCCGTGTTGCGGGTCAAACCTTGGGTCCTCGCGTTGTGGGCCGGGCTCATCGCGATGTCGCTGCTCGGCATCGCGCAGCCGACGCTGTAGGAGGCGATCATGGATTGGCAAGACATTTTCAAACTCCTTCACGTCCTTACCTTCGTCTATTGGGTCGGGGCGGATCTCGGCGTGTTCTATTCAGCGCGGCTGGTCGTCAACCCGAAATATAGTCCCGAGACGCGCGCCAGGGTCCTCAAGCTGCTTGCGGCGATTGATATGATCCCGCGCTACATGCTGCTGCTTACTTTTCCGGTGGGGGCCACGTTGGCTGCCAACCTTGGATATTCGCCGATCGACGGCGTGTGGCTCTATCTGGCGTGGGCTGCTGCCATCGCGTGGATCGTGATGGTCTGGCAGATCCACCATCGTGAAGGGACGAACGCTGCCAAGCGCCTGACGCGGCTCGATCTCATGCTGCGGTTCATCTTTATTGCCGCGCTCGTTATTCCGGCCATTACGTCGTTGGCCGGTGCGGGCCCCTATCAAACCGAGTGGTTGCCGATCAAAATACTTCTCTTCGCAGGCGCTGTGGTCTGCGGCGTTGGCATCCGTGTCACCTTCACACCGTTTGGTGTAGCGTTCGGCAAGCTGATGACCGAGGGGTCATCGCCCGCCATTGAGGGGCAGATGACCAAATCTCT
>JAPKDV010000226.1 GCA_028822385.1 Alphaproteobacteria bacterium | reverse complement strand
TTGTTTTTTGGCTTACGTAGGTTCGCTTTGGTCATGTTTACTACTCCCACTCAATTGTTCCTGGAGGTTTCGAGGTCACGTCATAGACCACGCGGTTGATGCCGCGCACTTCGTTAATAATGCGTGTCGCCACGCCCGCCACGAACGAGTGTTCGAAGGGGTAGCTTTCTGCCGTCATGCCGTCGGTAGAGGTCACCGCGCGCAAAGCGCAGACATATTCGTAGGTGCGGGCATCGCCCATCACGCCAACCGTGCGGACGGGGAGCAGCACGGCGAAAGCCTGCCAGATTTCGTCATAGAGGCCTGCCTTACGGATTTCGTCGAGGTAGATCGCATCGGCCTTGCGCAGGATGTCTAGATTGTCGCGTGACATCGCGCCGGGCATGCGTATTGCGAGACCCGGCCCCGGGAAGGGGTGCCGCCCGACGATTTCTTCGGGAATTCCCAGTTCACGGCCGAGATCACGCACCTCATCCTTGAACAGCTCACGCAGCGGCTCGATCAGCTTCATGTTCATGCGTTCGGGCAAGCCACCGACATTGTGGTGAGACTTGATGGTCTCGCTCGGCCCGCCAAACGGGCTGACACTCTCGATCACATCGGGGTAAAGCGTACCTTGGGCTAGGAAATCCGCGCCACCAATCTTCTCCGCCTCTTCGTCGAACACATCGATGAAAGTGCTGCCGATGATCTTTCGTTTTTTTTCAGGGTCGTCAACGCCTTCGAGCTGATCGAGGAACATGTCCGTTGCGTCACGCACAACGAGGGTAATGTTGAACCGCTCGCGGAAAACCTTGTCGACCTCCTTGGCCTCGTTGAGGCGAAGCAAGCCGTTATCGACGAAAATGCATGTCAGCTGATCGCCGATCGCCTCGTGAATAAGTACGGCGGCGACGGATGAATCCACACCACCTGAAAGACCGCAGATCACCCGGCTATCACCAACCAGCTTGCGGATTTTCTTGATCTCGACCGCCTTGTAGGCCGCCATGGTCCACTCGCCACTGCACCCGGCGACATTGCGTACAAAGTTGAACAGAAGTTTCGAGCCGTCGAGAGTGTGCACCACCTCGGGATGGAACTGCACGCCATAGAACTTCCGAGATTCATCACAAATAGTCGCAAAGGGCGCGCCGCCACTGGTCGCTGCCACGCGGAAGCCGTCTGGCAGGGCAGTGACCCGGTCACCATGGGACATCCAAACCTGCGAGCTGTCACCCGGCGCCCAGCAGCATTCAAACAACGGACAATGATCGGAAATTTCCAGCTCGGCACGGCCGAACTCATGATGATCGGAATCCTCGACCTTGCCACCGAGCATGTGACACATCAGCTGCTGTCCATAACAGATACCCAGCACAGGCACACCCAGCGTGAAGACCCCGGGATCGACCATCGGCGCACCTTCGGCCATCACACTCGACGGGCCACCCGAGAGCACAATGGCTTTTGGAGCGAAGTCATCGAGAAATGCCCGGTCGATGCGGAAGCAGGGATGAATTTCGCTGAAGACACCGGCTTCGCGAATGCGTCGCGCGATCAGCTGGGTGACCTGCGAGCCGAAATCGATGATCAGGATTTTTTCGGTGACGGTAAAGTTGAAGCTCATAAGGTTTGATAGCCGATTTCCGGGGCGCGCGCATCACCGCTTTCGACCGTAAACAGCCCACAGGACTAAGCTGTCCACAGAATGGATCAGAGGAACACAAAAGTGAGCGCCTAAAACGATATTCGTGATCTTGAAAGCCGCCGCGAGAACACAATGCTGGCCGTACAATCCGGCGCAATTCCGCCGCCTGCCGCCTAACTCAGAAGAAGATCAGGCTGCGCGCTCAAAAATCACCGCGTACATGCCGTCCGTACGGTGACGATGGGGCGTCAGCACCAATT
>JAPKDV010000082.1 GCA_028822385.1 Alphaproteobacteria bacterium | reverse complement strand
GTGATTGCAGAAATTTGTGACGTGGTGCCAGGCCCCGTCAGCGCCGAGGTTACGGCGACCGATGTGAAAACGATGCTGCTTGAGGCAGATGTTCTGGCCTCCGTTGCTTCGAATGTTGCCGTCAAGGTTCCGCTCACGCCCGATGGTCTCAAAGCCTGCCGCGCGCTGCGTGATCGTGACATCATGGTGAACGTTACTCTTTGTTTCTCTGCCGCACAGGCAATCTTGGCGGCTAAGGCAGGTGCGACCTTCATTTCTCCTTTTGTGGGCCGGCTCGACGATATAGGCCTGCGTGGCCTTGATCTGATTGATGAGATCGTCGACATCTACGAACAGTTTGATGCGTTTGACACGGAGGTTCTGGTCGCGTCGATTCGGGGACCGGCCCATATCGTTGAGGCTGCGCGCAGCGGTGCGCATGTTGCGACTCTGCCGCCCAACGTGTTGCGATCGCTCTACGACCATCCACTGACCGACAAGGGCCTGAATGCCTTCCTTAAGGATTGGGATGCCACTGGCCAGTCGATCCTGGAACAGGCGGCCCAAAGAAAGAGCGCCGCGGAATAGTTGCGCTGGAGGTCTCAAGCAATGAGCACAAAAGTATCTAAGACTGAGGCCTCCTCCCCGATCAATCTAGCCGATACACAGGTGGTAGAGTTCCTGCGAGAGAATCCTGATTTTTTGGAACGACACCCGCAACTCCTGTCCGTGATGGTTTCGCCGGCGCGGGAGTTTAAAGGTGCCGATACTTCGGGTGGAGAGGTCATCGACCTTCAGGGTGTAATGCTGACTCGGATGCGAAGTGAACTCGCGGAACGCGCCGAGCAGAGCAGCGAACTGATCGACGCCAGTCGTGCCAATCTGCAAAGCCAGAACCGCATTCATGCGGCCGTCATCGCGCTTTTGTCGTCGCGATCGCTCGATCACATGTTGGAACTACTGACGATCGACCTGGCGGGATTGCTGAATGTTGATGCGGTCGCGCTGTGTCTTGAGGGGCGGACAGTTGCACCGACCGCCAACCAGGGCGTGCGCGTTGTTCCCAACGGGACTATCGATAAGATTCTCGAAGTTTCACGCACGGTTACTCTGCGGGAGCATATCGAGGGTGACCGCCGCATCTATGGTGAAGCATTCGGGCTTGTTCGCTCGGAAGCGATGTTGCGTCTGTCGGTTTGTGATGATGCACCATGCGCGCTACTGGCGCTGGGCAGCCGTGACCCGGAACGCTTTCATGCTGGGCAGGGTTCCGAACTTTTAAACTTCCTGGCACGAATCATGGAGCACAGCATCCGAACATGGCTCGACCTGCCGCGTTGATAACCGAAGATCGGGAACCTGTCGCCACAGATTTTGGTGTGCGGGACGCAATTCTGCGCTGGCGAATGCAATTGGCCACCGAACGGCGTGCATCCAAGCATACAGTTGAAGCTTATCTGCGCGATGTGATCGCCTTTCTCGATTTCATGGCTGACCATTGTGGTGACCGGATTACGGTTGCCCTTCTGACTAAACTGAAAACCGGTGACTTTCGAGCCTGGCTTGCCAAGCGTATCGGTGAAGGCTACGCGCGAACATCGACGGCACGCGCGTTATCGTCGGTGCGCATGTTCTTTCGATATCTCGATCGTGAGGGTCTTGGCCACAATGCGGCGATTGTTACGGTTCGCGGCCCAAGATTGCCTCACTCGGTGCCTAAAGCTCTGGCAAATCGCGAAACTAAAGACTTGATGGCTGCGGTAATGCTGCCCGCACGGCCAAATGAGCAGCCTTGGATATTAGCGCGCGACCTGGCGGTCCTGTTGTTGCTCTATGGCTGCGGCCTGCGCATTTCCGAAGCGCTTGATCTAAATCGGGGCGACATTCCGCGCGACGATGCGCTCTCTGTGACGGGTAAAGGCGGCAAGGTACGTATGGTGCCGATACTGCCCGTGGTCCGCGATGCAATTGACGACTATCTGGCCCGGTGCACGCAGTATCTTTCTGCCGAGGGTCCGCTGTTCGTTGGGGTGCGTGGAGGACGGTTAAACCCACGGACGATCCAGAAACGGATGCAGGGATTGCGGGTGGCTTTGGGGTTGCCTGATTCTGCGACACCCCACGCATTGCGCCATTCCTTTGCGACACATTTGCTGGCGTCTGGGGGGGACTTACGGGCGATCCAGGAGCTGCTCGGCCACGCGTCGCTGTCGACCACACAGCGCTATACCGATGTGGATAGCGCGCGTCTGATCGACGTCTACAGCCGCGCGCACCCGCGCGCCCAGCGCAACTAATCCCGGAAGAAAATGGCGTCGTATTCCAGCATCCGCCCGTAATGACGGCTCCAGTATCCGGGAATGACCAGGTGGGGCTTAAACCCCTGATCGGCGAGACGCTGAAGCAAAGGCAGGTGGTCGGGCTGTCCGTCATAAATAGGCTGTATTGAAAGTTCGAGTTGCAGACCGGTGATCCGGTCCCAGGACTGGCCAATGCCGTTAAGTACCTGATCCTCATATCCCTGTGTGTCAGACTTAAGAAAGACATTCTTCGCGGTTGCTGCACGGTTGTTTAGAATTTTTGCAACCGTCGTAACGGGTACTGTTTCGCTGGTGGCAGCGCGTGTGCTGGCCAACCGCTCATGGGCGGTTGTATCCAGCGGAAGGATCGAACTCATGTCAGATTCACCTGAAACGTTGATCTCTACCTTACCATCGATAGCTCCGACAGCGGTGCGCGGTGCAATGTCCCAAAGATGGTCTTTGGCCGCGTGTTGCTCTAGTTCAGCGCGAATATGCGAGAGCGGTTCGAAGGATATGATTTTTCCACAATATCCGTTCGTACGGATGGCGCGTGCGTATTGGCCCGTGTTGGCCCCGATATCAAGCACGTAGTCGATCTCGTGTGATCGGAGTGTTTCAACAATGTGCACCCAATGCGCAGACGAACCGGGAAATGATGAAATATCATATCCAAGACGACGAACCCATTTTCGAAACATACCCGCCATTTTCAACGTCTTTCTAAAATCATCATCACTGACTATGAGATTTTGGTATCGGTAAACTTACACCAAATACCAACTTCGTGCGGTTCGCGCCGACAATCCCGGTTTGGTCATCGCCGTGGTAACGGGCTAGGTGTTGCGTGAGGAAGAGGCTAGAGCAATGGATGTCGGGGCGACCGTATTTTTGGGCAAACCTTTGGACGTGCAGGAGCTCGCGACAGCAGCGGCATAAAACCTACCTGAGGCCTGAATCTAGCTAGATGTGAATTGTGCGACCATCCGTGGCAAGCGCGGCTTCTTTTACCGCTTCGGCCAGTGTGGGGTGCCCGTGACAGGTGCGTGCGATGTCTTCGGCAGAGGCGCCAAATTCCATCCCTACCACGATTTCGTGGATGAGCGTTCCGGCATCGGGCCCAATGATGTGGGCGCCAAGAATACGATCGGTCTTTGCATCGGCGATCAGTTTTACAAAACCGTCGGTTTTGTTGGCGGCACGTGCACGTCCGTTCGCAGAGAACGGAAATTTACCAATCTTGTATTCGACACCTTCATCCTTGAGCTGCTCTTCGGTTTTCCCGACCGACGCGACTTCTGGACACGTGTAGACGATGCCGGGGATCACGTCGTAGTTCACATGCCCGGTCTCGCCTGCAATGATCTCCGCCGCAGCAACACCTTCATCTTCCGCCTTGTGGGCCAGCATCGGGCCCGGAATGCAATCGCCGATGGCGAAGATGCCTTCGACATTGGTCTGGAAGTTTTCGTCGATCTGGATGAACCCGCGTTCATCTGTTGTGACGCCAGCATCATTAAGGCCAAGCTGATCTGTGAAGGGGCGGCGCCCGATTGAGACCAGAACCGTGTCGCATTCGATGGTCTCGATCTTCCCACCAGATGCGGGTTCGACAGAGAGTTTGACCTTGGTCTTGAGGGTTTGGGCACCTGTGACCTTTGTGCCGAGACGGAAGGTCATACCCTGCTTTTCAAGGATTTTTTGAAAGGCCTTGGCAATTTCTCCGTCCATCCCGGGCGTGATGCGATCCAGGAATTCGATGACCGTGACCTTTGCACCCAGTCGGGCCCAGACAGATCCCATCTCAAGTCCGATATAGCCAGCGCCCACCACAACAAGATGTTTGGGGACGCTTGACAGAGTCAACGCGCCTGTTGAGGTAATGATCTGTTTTTCGTCAATGTCCACGCCGGGGAGCGGCGCAGACTTTGAGCCGGTCGCAATCAGCACGGCACCAGTCTTCAGGGTCTGGGCATCGCCATTTTCGGACGTCACTTCGACTTCACGACCGCTCTTGATGCGCGCAGTGCCGTGAAAAGGCGTCACCTTGTTCTTCTTGAACAGGAATTCGATGCCCTTGGTGTTGTCTTCGACCACCTTGTCCTTGTGCGCCATCATTGCGTCGAGATCGAAAGACACCTTGCCGACCTTCACGCCATGCGCGGCGAGGCCATGCTGGGCGTGCTCAAAATGCTCGGAAGATTGCAGCAAGGCTTTCGAGGGGATGCAGCCAATATTCAGGCAGGTTCCGCCAAGGCTTTTGCGCTTGTCGATACAGGCGACATTCAGCCCGAGTTGTGCTGCTCGGATAGCAGCAACATAGCCGCCGGGGCCGGCACCAATGACAATAAGGTCGAACGTCTGTGCAGCAACCATATTGGTCTAGACCCCAATCAGAAGACGTTCGGGATCTTCGATCGCCTGCTTAATGCGGACCAGGAAGGTGACAGCTTCGCGGCCGTCGACGATCCGATGGTCGTAACTAAGTGCCACATACATTATCGGACGAATGACGATTTCATCATCGACCACCATCGGGCGTTTGACGATGTTGTGCATGCCCAGAATGCCCGACTGGGGCGGATTAAGGATCGGGGTCGAGAGCATCGAGCCGAAGATCCCGCCATTGGTGATTGTGAAGGTGCCGCCGGTGAGGTCACTCATCGTCAGCTTTCCGTCACGGGCGCGTTGCCCGAGCTCAGAAATACCGGATTCAATCTCGGGGAAACTCTTCTGATCTGCGTCGCGCATCACCGGAACGACAAGGCCCTGAGAGCCACCAACAGCGATACCGATATCGTAGTAGTTTTTGTAGATGATCTGATCGCCGTAAATCTCGGCATTCACCGCCGGGATCTCTTTTAGGGCGTTGATCGCGGCTTTCACAAAGATACTCATAAAGCCGAGCTTGGTGCCATGCTTCTTCTCGAATTCACCCTTGTAGCGTGTGCGCAGGTCCATGATGGCCTGCATGTCGATCTCGTTGAAGGTAGTCAGCATCGCCGCTGTGTTCTGAGCTTCTTTCAGGCGGGTGGCGACGGTCTGGCGCAGCTTGGTCATTCGCACCCGTTCTTCGCCGCGCGGGTCTTCCTCGCGATCGGGAAGTTCAGCGGTGGAGACGAACCCTCGTGCTGACGTCGCGGGAGCTGAGGGTGCTACCGCAGGTGCTTTGGCCTTGCCGTCGCCTTCGAAGTGTTGAAGGACATCACCCTTTGTGATCCGTCCGTCACGCCCCGTCGCAGTGATGTCTGCGGGATTGAGGCCATTCTCGTCGACCAGTTTTCGCACAGCGGGAGCAAGCGGGAGGTACGTATTCGCGGCGCCACCAGTTTCCTGCGGGGCTGCTGCGGGTTCGGCTGTTGGTGCGGGAGTGGGGGAAGCGGAGACTTGTGCCTGCGCGCTGGCACCTGCCGAGATTCGGCCCACGACTGCGCCAACTTCGACATCAACGCCTTCGCCTGAAATGATTTCGACCAACGTCCCAGCGCTTGGTGCGGGAAGTTCGGCGGTGACCTTATCTGTTTCGATTTCGACCAAAGCCTCGTCAGCCTCGAAGGATTCACCGACCTGCTTCAACCAGCGACCAACGGTGCCTTCGGTGACGGATTCGCCGAGTTCCGGGATCGTGATGTCTATGGTGTCGCCGCTTGCCGCTACAACTGCCGGAGACGCTGCAGACGGTGCGGGGGGTTCCTTTGCCGGTGCGGATTTTGTCGTACTCGGACCGGACGCAGCAGATGCCGTCGCGCTTTCGTCGATCGCACCGATGACACTGCCCACTTCAACATCGGCGCCTTCGTCGGCCCGAATTTCCGTCAGCACGCCGGAACTTGGTGCGGGCACTTCGACGGTGACCTTGTCAGTCTCGATCTCGACCAGCGGCTCATCAGCCTTTATAGCTTCGCCAACAGCCTTGAACCAGCGTGCAATCGTGCCTTCGGTTACTGATTCACCCATCTCCGGGACTTTGATTTCGGTCGCCATGTTTCTAACGTTCCTGTTGTTTGCCGCGCCGCTTTAAAGCGTCAGGGCTTCGTCTACGAGTTGTTCCTGTTCGCGCCGATGGCGTGCCCCGTTGCCCGTGGCCGGAGAGGCAGCCTCGGGACGTCCGACATAACGCGGGCGTTCGTGATCGGCGTCGATTTCGTTCAGCACAGTTTCAAGACGTCGGTCGATAAAGGTCCAGGCACCCATGTTCTCGGGCTCTTCCTGACACCAGACGATTTCAGCCTTCTTGAATCGCGAAAGCTCCTCGATCAGCGCCTTTTTCGGGAAGGGGTAGAGCTGCTCCATCCGCAGGAAGAAGACATCATCAATGCCCCGCTTGGCGCGCTCTTCGAAGAGGTCGTAATAGACCTTGCCCGAACACAGCACGACGCGCTTCACATCCTTGTCGTCACAAAGTTTCTCGTTATCCCACAACACACGGTGGAAACCTGTGCCTGGACCGAAATCTGCAAGGTCCGAGACACAGAGTTTGTGCCGCAATAGCGATTTCGGGGTCATCACGATCAGGGGTTTGCGGAAATTTCGGTGCACCTGTCGGCGCAGCGCGTGGAAGTAGTTGGCCGGCGTGGTGATGTTGCAGACCTGCATGTTTTCTTCGGCGCAGAGCTGCAGATAACGTTCAAGCTTGGCCGAGGAATGTTCCGGGCCCTGACCCTCATAGCCATGGGGCAGGAGCATCACCAAGCCACACATGCGCAGCCATTTGGTTTCACCTGAAGCGATGAACTGGTCAATGATGACTTGTGCGCCATTCGCGAAGTCACCAAACTGGGCTTCCCAAAGAACCAGCGCGTGAGGTTCGGCCTGGCTGTAGCCATACTCGAACCCGAGAACACCGAATTCTGAGAGCGGGCTGTCGATCACTTCGATCGGTGCCTGTCCGTATCGGATGTTGCTAAGCGGCAGGTATTTTTCTTCACTTTGCTGGTCGATCAGTACTGCATGGCGCTGGGAAAATGTGCCGCGGCCGACATCTTCACCAGACAGGCGAACCGGTGTCGATTCACACAGCAACGTGCCAAAAGCCATCGCTTCACCAGTCGCCCAGTCGATGCCTTTGCCGGTGTCGATCATCTTCCGTTTGTTTTTTAGCTGACGGGTGATCTTGGAATTTGCATTGAAGTCCGTCCCACATTCGGAAATTGCGTGACCAACTTCTTTGAGCATGTCCATTTCGACAGCTGTCGCACCACGTCGGGCTTCTTCGCCATCGGCCATGCTGAGATTTGCCCAGCGACCTTCCAGCCAGTCCGCCTTGTTGGGCTTGTAGCTGCGTGCAGCCTCGAATTCCTGCTCCAGATGGTCCTGGAACTCTTCAACCATGCGGTCGCCGCCTCCCTGCGGGATGACGCCTTCGTCCTCCAGCTGCTTGGCAAAAATCGCGCGGGTTGTGGGCTGCTCGGAGATTGACTTGTACATCAACGGCTGGGTGAAGGCAGGCTCGTCAGACTCATTGTGGCCTGCACGGCGGTAACCCCAGAGGTCCAAAATCACATCAGCCTTGAACCGATAGCGATACTCGGTTGCGATCCGCGCGGCGTGGACGGTGGCCTCAGGGTCATCACCGTTTACGTGCAGGATAGGCGCCTGAATCATCTTGGCGACGTCAGAGGAGTAGGGGGACGAACGTGCAGCCGTCGGGTTGGTTGTGAACCCGATCTGGTTGTTGACGATGACATGCACCGTGCCGCCGGTCCGGTAGCCGCGCAGCTGCGACAGGTCTAGCGTCTCGGCGACAAGCCCCTGACCTGCGAATGCCGCATCGCCATGCATCAGGATACCCATCACCTTGTGGCGTTCGACATCAGCGCGCAGTTGCTGCTTCGCGCGCACCTTGCCAAGCACGACGGTGTTCACCGCTTCCAGGTGGCTCGGGTTGGGTGTGAGAGACAAGTGAACCGTATTACCGTCGAACGTGCGGTCCGATGACGTGCCCAGATGATATTTCACATCACCCGAACCCATGACGTCATCCGGGTTGGGCGAGTTGCCTTCGAATTCCGAGAACATGGCTCGGAAGGGCTTGTCCATAAAGTTGGCCAGCACGTTCAGACGGCCACGATGGGGCATACCAATGACTAGTTCGCGCAAGCCAAGCTGGCCACCACGTTTGACAATCTGCTCGAGGGCAGGAATTAGGGTTTCACCACCCTCCAGCCCGAAGCGCTTGGCGCCGGTATATTTCTTGTCGAGGAACTGTTCGAAGATTTCGGCGCGCGTCAGAGAACCGAGAATGGCCTCCTTGCCTTTTACTGTGAATTCCGTGTGATTGCGCACACCTTCGATGCGTTCCTGAATCCAGGCCTTTTCCTCAGGTCCTTGAATATGCATAAACTCGACGCCGATATTGCCGCAATAAGTTTGCCGCACAACGTCGATGATCTGGCGCATTGTCGCGGTTTCTAGGCCGAGCACATAATTAATGAAAATTGGCCGGTCCATATCGGGCTCACCGAAACCATAGGTCCTCGGGTCAAGCTCGGGATGGGTCTCGGGTTTCATCAGACCTAGTGGATCCAGATTGGATTCGAGGTGACCGCGTACGCGATAGGCACGGATTAGCATCAGCGCACGGATAGAATCGAGTGTCGCGCGGCGAACCCGGTCCGGCGCGGCAGGGGAATCAGTCGCCGCTGCTCCATAGGAGAGCGGTGCGCCGTTCAGGGGGGCACCGTCATTAGCATTAGTAACCGGTACGTAGCGGCCGTTCCCGCTGGTACCATTCGAGCCGCCGATGATGCGTGCGTCACGGGGTGCCCAACTGGCCCCTTTGAGGTCTTTGAGCATGGCACGTGCATCGTCATGCAGGGAGGAGAAAAAGCTCCCCCACTCAGGATCGACACTGTCGGGCCGTTCGAGATATTTGGAATAAAGTTCGGCGACGAAGGTGGCATTGGCGCCGTTCAAAAACGACGAATGACCGATGTAGTTACCCATGATTTTGCCGCGCTGTCAGGCTGCGGTCCCTTGATTAATTGCGATGGTGTTCCCCCGTCGTGCCATCATTTTATTTTTAGGCCTTCATAGCCTTCATCATTGTCGTCCCGAGTGCAGACGGCGAATCGGCAACCAGCATGCCGGCGGATTTCATGGCCTCGATCTTGGCCTCTGCGGTGCCTTTGCCGCCGGAGATGATTGCACCAGCATGGCCCATGCGTTTCCCCGGGGGCGCCGTTACGCCAGCAATGAAGCCTGCAATCGGCTTTTTGGTTTTCGATGACTTGATGAACGCGGCAGCGTCTTCTTCGGCGGATCCGCCGATCTCACCTATCATGATGATGCCTTCAGTCTCGTCGTCATCGAGGAACATCTCGAGACAATCGATGAAGTTCGTGCCGTTGACTGGGTCACCACCAATACCGATGCAAGTGGTCTGTCCCAAGCCTACAGCTGTGGTCTGCCCAACAGCCTCATAGGTCAGGGTACCTGAACGGGAGACAATGCCGATCTGGCCACGCTGATGGATGTGACCTGGCATGATGCCGATCTTGCACTCATCGGGCGTAATGACACCCGGGCAGTTCGGGCCAATCAGACGTGTGCCCGAGCCGTCCAGCGCGCGCTTGACCTTCACCATGTCGAGTACAGGTATGCCCTCGGTGATGCAGACAACGAGCTCGACGCCCGCGTCGATGGCTTCCACGATTGCATCCGCCGCGAAGGGAGGAGGAACATAGATTACCGAGGCATCAGCCTGGGTGGTCTGAATTGCTTGGCCGACCGTGTCGAATACAGGAAGGTCGAGATGGGTTGATCCACCTTTGCCCGGCGTGACGCCGCCAACCATCTGGGTCCCATAGGCAATTGCCTGTTCGGAATGGAATGTGCCTTGCGCTCCGGTGAAGCCTTGGCAGATCACTTTGGTATCT
>JAPKDV010000081.1 GCA_028822385.1 Alphaproteobacteria bacterium | reverse complement strand
CCCGGGCCACCAGTGCAATGGCCTGATCGTAGAGTTCGTCGCCGCTGGATTCACCGGTGGATTCGAACCCCGGAATGCCATCGGCTGCACCTTCATCCTCGGTGACTTCGTCGAGATATTCGGGTTCGCCCTGAGCCTTGAGAAAAGCCACTAGGTCCTCGACTTCCGTGTCGGCAAGGAACGGACCATGGACTCGGGTTATCCGCCCACCACCGGCCATATAGAGCATATCGCCCTGCCCGAGTAGTTGTTCGGCACCTTGTTCTCCGAGGATCGTACGACTGTCGATCTTCGTGGTGACCTGGAAGCTGATACGGGTTGGCAGGTTGGCCTTGATTGTGCCGGTGATTACATCGACGGAAGGCCGCTGAGTCGCAAGAATCAGGTGAATGCCCGCCGCGCGTGCCATCTGGGCGAGGCGCTGAATGGCGGCTTCGACATCTTTGCCGGCGACTAGCATGAGGTCGGCCATTTCGTCGACTACCACCACGATATAGGGCAGCGCGACCATGTCGAGGGGTTGTTCTTCGAACACCGGCTTACCGGTTTCTTCGTCGAATCCGGTCTGGACCTTGCGGGAAAGGGTCTCCCCCTTTTTGCGGGCTTCCTCGATCCGCTGGTTGTAGCCCGCGACGTTGCGCACGCCGAGCTTGGACATCGCGCGGTAGCGGTCTTCCATCTCCCGGGTTACCCATTTCAGGGCTACGACGGCCTTCTTGGGGTCGGTGACAACCGGCGAGAGTAGATGCGGGATGCCGTCATAGACGGAGAGTTCCAGCATCTTGGGGTCGATCATGATGAAACGGCACTGCTCGGGTGTGAGGCGATAGAGCAGTGAGGCGATCATCGAATTGACGCCCACAGATTTGCCCGAACCGGTGGTACCGGCGATTAGCAGATGAGGCATTCTAGCCAGGTCCACGGTGACTGGTTCACCGCCGATATCCTTCCCGAGCGCGAGCGCGAGATCGGCGCCAGATTTCTCGAAGGAACGCGAAGCGAGCAACTCACGAATATAGACAATCTCTCGCGACGCATTGGGTAGTTCAATGCCGATTACGTTTTGTCCCGGCACGACTGCAATACGCACGGAGACCGCACTCATCGATCGGGCGATATCATCGGCCAAGCCTATCACGCGGCTGGTCTTGGTGCCCGGTGCTGGCTCCAGTTCGTAAAGCGTGACCACGGGTCCGGGGCGGACCTGAACGATTTTGCCATGGACACCAAAATCCTGCAGCACGGATTCTAGTAGACGCGCGTTGGCTTCGAGGTTTTCATCATGCGTGCGCCCGGCTGCGCGTGCAGGTTCGTCGGCCTCTTCGAGCAGATCAAGGGGCGGAAATTCGTATTTCCCACCCGGGGTAGGAAGATCTAGTTTGCGCTGCCGGGATTCCTCGGCGCGCTTGCTTGGCTTTGGCTTCTGCGCGCGAGGGGCAACCCGTCGTGGTACGGGAGGTGTATCTCCCGCATCGGCACCACGGGTGACAGGTTGGGCGTCATCTGTGGGTTTAAGTCGCGGTTCTTCACGCACCATCCCACGTTGGGGGATAAGACGGTGGATACGTGCAGTTCCGCTCTGGCTGATGTCTGCGCCATGACGGGCGACCCAGCGGATGCCGCTTGCAATTCCCTGTCCCATATTGCGCCATTCGGTGCGCGACAGGCCGAGCGCGACAAACATTAGAAGTGCGGCAACCGGCGCCAAGGTGAAGGCGAGAACGGCCGGGGTAAGTCCGAGTGTCGACAGCCATGACGATGTGGGGACAAATGTCAGCATGCCAAAGGTGCCGCCCAAGCCCGCCCGCAATGGCCAACCAGCGGGGACAGGCGCGTATTCGAGTGCAAAGGCCGCTAAGCACATGGCAAGCAACAGGCACAGAATACGCCACCCGACACGCCGTATGGGGTGGTGGCAGACCAGGCGTGTGCCCCAGGCCAAAAAGGCAAAAACAGGCAACATCGCGGTAATTCCAAATGTCTGCAGGCACAAATCGGCTACGGTGGCGCCGGTCGGCCCCAGAAGATTGTCTGTGCCCAGCCCGGTGGCGTTATTGAAGGACAAATCAAGGCTGTTGTAACTAAATAGCGCTAGGATTAAGGCGCCCGCGATTGTGACTAGGCTCAGTCCAAAAATTTCGAAAGTTCGTCGATGCAAGAATTCGCGAACCGGCTCAGGCAGGAAGGTCAGTCGTTGAGCGAGGCCGTGAGCAATGCCACGTGCGGATCCTGTTTGTGTTCGTGCAGCCATGTCGTTTGTCTTTCGTCTGCGTCCAGGAGGTGTTAGGCGAGGGTTGCCAGAAGTCGTGTGATGGCATCATGCGTCGTGTCGAGATCGTGGACCAGGGCCATGCGGATATAAGCTGCTCCTGGATTGGTGCCGTCGGCGTTGTCGCGTGCCAGATAGGCACCCGGCAGTACCCGCAGGCCCGCTTCGGCCCAGAGTTTGTAGGCCGCGGCCTCGCCGTCTTCGACATTGAGCCAGAGATAGAAGCCGCCGCCGGGGCGGGAGGCCTTGAATTTGCCGTCGAGCATGTCCAGCGCGAGATCGAATTTGGCCCGGTAGAGATCGCGACTGGCCTCCACATGGGCTTCGTCGCGCCACAGGGCCGCCGAGGTGTTCATCACGGGCAATGGTACCTGCGCGCCGCCATATTGGCGCAAGCGCAACAGCAGCTTGATTAGGTCTGGGTCGCCGGCTACAAATCCAGAGCGCAGTCCGGGCAGATTAGAGCGCTTGCTCAGACTGTGGAAGACGAGAGTGTTCGCGAACGGATTGTCGCCCCCGAGTTCACGGCAGGCGTCGAAAAGACCCGGCGGTTTCTCACCGGTGTAGATTTCTGAATAACACTCGTCGACGGCGAGCATGAAATTATGTTCTCGGGCATATCCGACGGCGGTTTTGAGCTGCTTGAGTGTCGCGACCGAGCCCTGCGGATTTGCCGGAGTGTTAATGTAGGCGAGGGCGGCGCGCTTCAGATCATCTGCGGCCACATGACTAAAATCCGGCTGAAACCCGGTTTCCGGCCCGGCGGGAAGATATACCACCTCGGCACGCGCCAGCGCGCCCGCACCGACGTAGACCTGATAAAATGGGTTCGGCATCAGGACGGTGGGTTGGACGCCATGCTTTTCGGTCGGAACGGCCAGCAACCCGGCCATGAACAAGGCTTCGCGGGTGCCCGAAACGATAGCAATGTGTTGACTGGGATCAATGCTGTCCGGTGCGAGATCGTAGCGTTTGACAAGCCAGTCGGCGATGGCGCTGCGCAGATCCTCGGTTCCGTTGGGTGGCGGATAGCGGCCCCATTCGGACATATTCTCCGTCAGCAGCGGTGCGATGAACTCTGGAGCCGCGTGTTTGGGCTCGCCAATCTGCATATGGATGGGCGTCACCCCGGCAGGTGGTTCCGTCGTGTTAAGCAGCGCGCGCAGCCGATCAAACGGATAGTCAGAGAGTGAATCGAGTATATCGTTATGCATGCCAGAGTCGCTGTTCTCGCCTTAATGGGGCGTGAAATCAGGAAAATACTATCAGAGTCATGTAGTTGTATCTACAAGCTAATAAATCACTCAAGAAAAATGCTTACTGGCGTTGTGAATCGTGATGGAATCGTTGGCCGTAAAATTTTATATAAGCCGCTGAATTTATGCGAAACCTAGTTATTTAAGCATTTTTGCAGGCTTTTGATCGAAAACCTGACTTTCACAAAGAAAAGGGTCCGGCGATAGACGCAGGGCCCAGACAGTTGATGGAAGTTGGAGGCCCGGACTTATCGGGCGCGTTGCGAACCGCGACCAAATTTGGGATAGGCTTCGAGGCCGATATCTTCACCCTCTTCGCTGACCCGGACACCAATGGTGTATTTCAGCGCTAGCTAGGCGATCGAGCTGCCGATGATCTGGGTCCCAAGGTTGCCGGCACCAAAGACTATCTGGAAGAACCAGTCAGACGCTACAGAGTAGCCACCCTCGATGACCGGTCTAATATGGCGCCAGTTGCTTCATCCGCACCCAGCAGGGCCAGTTTGGGCCCGCGCGCCTCATTGAGTTAGAATGGTTTGATCACCGCCATGACCAGCTTCGTGTAAATTCCCTTTTTTCAAGGCAGAGGCCGCATCCGACCATTCGGGTGCGGGTCATCAGCATCTACTCTTCAATTCACGCGGCAGTTAGAAAATACAGATAAATAATTGAAAACAATATATAATATAATCGAGTGCCCAAGGATTCTAAGTTTAGTATGCATAAAAACGTGACTAAAATATTTGTGCCTATTTATTGAGCACCATGTCCGGGCGTATCTGCCGCATGGACATGGTGGTAGCGTCGCGCGATCTTCCTTATATGAATACGGTGAAACCGAAGACCCAGAGTGTGGAGGCTGTTGTTGTGGGTGCCGGCATGGCAGGGATGACGCTGGCCCATGCACTGGCTTCTGCTGGTATCGAGGTTGCATTGATCGACCGCGCCGATCCTGAGGTGATGCTGACGGCCAGTCATGATGGCCGGACGACCGCCATTGCCGCCGGCAGCGCAAGAGTGTTGCGCGGGATAGGTCTCTGGGACGGCATCGGCGTTCACGCCTGCCCGATAGAAACCATTCGAGTCAGTGACGCTGGTTCACTGATGTTCCTGCATTTTGATCATCGTGAAACTGGGGATGTGCCGTTGGGGCACATCATCGAAAACCGATTGATCCGGCAGGGGATGTACGCGCGTGCAGAATTTCGCGGCAACCTTGAGATCATCGCTCCTACTGAGGTCTTGAACATTGAGCGTGGCGAAAGCGGGGTCACTGTACAGCTCGAAAACGGCGCCAACTTACGCGCCCGTGTTGTGTTCGCCTGTGATGGTCGGAACTCGGCATTGCGTAAGGCGGTGGGTATACCGGTTACGGAATGGGGCTACGACCAGTCGAGTTTTGTCTGTACGATCGCCCATGAACGACCCCACCAGAACATTGCACATGAGCGGTTTCTGCCCGGCGGACCATTCGCACTTTTGCCGATGATGGATTTACCCGAACCAGTGAACGGAATGCAGCATCAGTCTTCAGTTGTGTGGAGCGTGTCCAACAATTTGGTTCTGGCCATCCGGGAATTGGATGGTGCAGGATTTATAGAGGCTCTCGGCCGATGTGTTGGCGGGTTCCTGGGTGATATAGCACTAGCTAGTCCGCGTTGGGTGCATCCGTTGGGTCTAAAGCACGCCATTCGCTACACCGATCAGCGCCTCGCCCTAGTGGGGGATGCGGCGCATGCAATCCACCCGATTGCCGGGCAAGGCTTGAACATGGGTATTCGCGACGTGGCTGCATTGGCTGAGCTTGTCGTCGATGCCCGCCGTCTGGGGCGCGATATAGGAGACCCAGATATTCTTTTGGATTATGAACGATGGCGCCGTGTCGACAACATGATGCTGACCGTCACCACTGACGGACTAACACGGCTATTCTCCAACGACATTGCACCGGTCCGCACGGTCCGTGATCTGGGTCTGGCCGCCGTTAACGCGACACCACCGCTGCGAAAGTTCTTCATGCGCCATGCAATGGGCTTAGTGGGTCAGTTGCCCCGTCTGGTACGCGGGGAAGCGCTTTAGGGTTCTCGTGATAATCCACGATCCTCAAGATCCTTGAGGTATTGCGCCCACCATTCGGTTTGCTTCTCCCCCATCTCACGCAGATAAGCCCAGCTGAAAAGGCCTGTGTCGTGCAGGTCATCGAAATGGATCTGTACTGCATAATTGCCCACAGGCTCAATCTTCATGATCCCAATATGGGAACGGCCGGCGAGAATTTTCCGCTCGTCGGCCCCGTGGCCACGGACTTCAGCAGAGGGGCTGTAGACTCGTAGATATTCGGCGGGCAGTAAAAACATTGTGCCATCGTCAAAGGTGACGGTGAGGGATTTGTTTTCCTTGCTGTAACGAATCTCGGTTGCCCGGACGGTGGTTTCACTCACGCGCTGTCGGGACCTAATTCACGCGCTTCTTCTGCGAGCATAATAGGAATGCCGTCACGGATTGGATAAGCTAACCCGGCCCGCTTGCTGACCAGTTCCTGAGTAGTGGCATCATATTCGAGCGGACCCTTGGTCAGTGGGCAAACCAGAATTTCCAGCAGTTTGGGATCAACGGTGGTCACATCAGGTGATGACATGGTTTTGTCCTTAGTTCAGAGCAGGGTTGCCGTTGTCATTGTCGGCCCGCAGGGTGGATTCGATGAATCCAATGAGCAGCTTGCACTGCTGAGCAATATCGAGGCTTTCAAGCAGAATCTGCTTCTCGGCCGGATCGAACGGGCAGGACATGGCTAGAGTTGTGATCAGCCTCTCGTCGGGTGTCTTCACTAGCGCGTCCCAGTCCGCCCCAATATTATGTAGCTTAAAATAGCCCTTCAGACTGGTGAGCAATCGCTTGCGCTCAATGTGCATGTCCTGGCTTGGCAACAAATCAGCCGTAAACCGACCGTAGTCAGCCTTTACGCGCCTATAGTTGTCACGTACTCCCAGCTCGTCGGTGATATCGAACCGGGACAATCCGCGCAGCTCTATTAGGTAACGGCCGTCATCAGTTTCCTCGAACACTCGGATGCGACCAATGCAGCCGGTGCGATAGAGATTGGTGCCGCCTGGTGCGCTTAGCCCGCTAACGCCGTCTGCTGCAGGCTGGACGATTCCTATCATGCGGTCGCCGGCCAAGGCAGCATCTACCATCGTGAGATAGCGTGGTTCAAACACATTCAGAGGAAGAGACCCGCGTGGCAGCAGCACCACACCGTTTAGAGGGAAGAGCGGTAGCTCCTCGGGAAGGGCCTGGGCTGCCATATCGCCGGTCACGAGAACAAGACGGAAGAAAGCTTGCGGCGACCGACATTGGTGAGCGGATCTGTCGGGCCGAGTGCTTCAAAGATTTTCAGGAGCTCGGTCCGTGCGCCGTCCTCGTTCCAGTCACGCTTACGCCGGATGATTTCCACTAGCGCTTCGATGGCGCCTTCAGCATCATTACTTGCGAAGGCAGCAACGGCGAAATCAAACCGCGCCTGATGGTCGTCCGGGTTTGCTTCGACCTTGGAGCGTAAGCCCTCGATGTCGCCAGCTACAGCGCTGCCCGCTTCGGCTAGTTCCAGTGCCGAGAGGGCCCCTGTCAGGTCGTTGGACTTTAACAATTCTGGGCTCGCCTGATCGGCAATCTCGCGTGCCTTGTCGTTCTGACCGGCCTTGAGATAGGCGCGGATCATCCCGGAAAGACCGCGAGTATTCTCGGCGTCCTGATTGAGAACCTGCGCGTAGATTGCACCAGCGTTTCCTATATCACCCTCGGTCATGGCTGTCTCGGCTGCGCTCAGCGCTTCCTCGATCGGGTCCGGGCCGGCATCAACAGCCCCGCCATGCTCTTTGATCAGCTTATCAACCCAAGCTTGTACCTGGCTTTCGGGTAGGGCGCCCTGAAAGCCATCGACCGGTTGGCCGTTCTTGAAGGCATAGACCATCGGGATCGATTGAATTTTCAGTTGCGCTGAAATGTCTGGGGCCTTGTCTATGTCGATCTTAACCAAGCGAACAGCACCGCCAGCGTTCTGAACAACCTTCTCGATGATTGGTCCGAGGGTCTTGCAGGGGCCGCACCAAGGGGCCCAGAAATCAACAATGACTGGGATCTCGCGGGAGGCTTCGAGAACGTCTGCTGCGAAGCCATTCTGGTTGCTATCCTTGATCAGGTCGACGTTACTAAGTGCGCCGGCTGGAGCAATATTGGCGTCGGTAACTATAGGGTCCATGGCGCTCACTCTTTTTTGTGCAAAAGTTCTTTTATTGTTGGCCAGAAGATGGAGCCTTGTGGTCAGGGTATCAACCCCCGAATGCGGTTCCTATCCCCTCTATTGATTATTAGGGGAGATCGATCAGCAAAGGTTGGTGGTCACAGAGGTTCAGAAAAACGATTAGACCATCCCGTGGAATAGCCGCTGTCGCATCATTGTGGAGCGGATGGGCGTTCACCGGATCATTTTTCAGCACGTCGTTTGCCAACACCTTGGTAACTATACGCTCAGCATCATTCATTATAGCAAAGGTGGTTACGGATCCGGGCTTAACCCTTGGGCAGGCCTCAAGTAGCTCGGGGCCACCGAAACTCAGATTGCTACGAGCGCCTAGGATATGGCGGTGTGCCATGGGGTCGACTTTTGAGTCCCCGACACGGTGACTAGCTAATGATTTTGCTTCTTGTCCCGCAAGGACAGTTTTTGATGTGGCCGCTGGGCATGGTGCCGCACAGGCCCTGCGATTCCTCTACTGTATGCAGCGACGGGTGACGATGCATGACGGTTTTGATTCCCAGATCGTCCAGTCTGGCCAGCAGGGGCGCCTCGATATGGTGCTGCTTTTTCATGCCCTAGACACAGCGGTTTTATTCTCTGAACGGAATTGTCACTTCCCCTCTTGAAATCATGGGCCGGTTGCGGTTATGTCCGGCCTCACGATGCGGGAATAGCTCAGTGGTAGAGCATCACGTTGCCAACGTGAGGGTCGCGAGTTCGAATCTCGTTTCCCGCTCCAATAGACGAAGGCCCGGCTGGCACTTAGCCGGGCCTTTATCTTTGGTGGCAAGTAACCGATCAAGCGGTGACTTTGACCTCAGCTTCAACGAGCTTTGCGAGCACGTTTTGTGGGGAGGTTTCGCCGTACGGGTCAGCTTCACAATTGTCTTCGAAGCCAGGCTCCTCATACCAATGCTCGATAGCACTGTCATTTACGACAGTGGCGTAGCGCCATGAACGCGCCCCGAATCCAAGATTATCCTTCGCCACCAGCATGCCCATCTTTCGGGTGAATTCACCCGAGCCGTCGGGGATGACTTTAACGTTCTTTAGGTTTTGCGATTTGGCCCAGGCGTTCATGACGAAGGCATCGTTGACGGCAATGCAGTAAATCTCGTCAATGCCCTTATTTTGAAACTCGCTATACATGCTTTCGAAATCGGGAAGCTGCAAAGTCGAGCAGGTTGGTGTGAATGCTCCGGGTAAGGAGAAAAGAATGATCCGCTTGTTCTTGAAAAGGCCTGCCGTCGTGACATGCTCCCAACGAAAAGGGTTGTCCCCGCCGATAGATTCATCCCGTACGCGGGTTTTTAGGGTTACGTTTGGAACTTTTTTACCGATCATAGCTTTATCTCCGGGGCCAATTTTTATCTTTATGGCCTATAGTTGTTAATTAGAATTATTCTAATATTGTATGGCTAGCTTGAATATCAAGTTTTAATTTCGACTATAGGAAAATATTTGTTGCCAGTTTTAATACTGAAACTGTTGCAGGCTTACTCAATGTATGACGGGCCCATTATTGATACTCATCATCATATCTGGGAGGTGCTCTGTGATCGGCTGATCCGATTAGTAGGCAATACAATTCGCTGATTTATCTATTCGGGGTCGCCCGATGCTTTTATCAACTCACCTGATAGTATTCGTAGCCAAAAGAAAGTTTGAACTATGCGTGAGACAACTCTTGAAATTGAGACAGCCGACGGGACAATGAAGACGTTTATGGTCCACCCCAGCGAGGGTGGGCCTTTCGCGCCGGTCGTGTTGTTCATGGATGTCTGGGGTATTCGTGAGCAGTTGTTCGACATTGCCCGCCATATCGCCACCGTGGGCTACGCGGTTGCTTTGCCTAATCTTTACTATCGCGAGGGGGAAGTATTTTTCGACTATCGCCAGCTCGATGGCCGGACAACCTCTCTAAAAGACCTGCCTGAGGATGAGCAGCAGAAAATTCAGGAGTTCCGCCTGCACCTGAGCGATGCCATGGCGGTTGCCGATACCGGCGCGCTGATGGCGCGACTGGGTAGGGAAGATGTGATCCGTCCTGGCCCGGCGGGCTCCATCGGGTACTGCATGGGTGGGAGGCATGTGTTGCGGGTTGCAGCTGCCTATCCGGACCTGTTTCAGGCTACGGCGAGTTTGCATCCCACCCGTTTGGTGGTCGAGGGCCCGAATTCACCTCACCGGGATGCGTGCAGGGTCCGTGGCGAGTATTACAGCGGGTTTGGCGGCGAGGATCACTTCACACCACCCGAGGTCATTGCAGGGGTCAGGGCGGGCTTCAATGGCCAGCCAGCGACCTATTTCGACACCCTCCACGATGGCGTTCCCCACGGCTACGCAATCCCGGATCGGGACGTCTACGACAAGCACGCGGCATTTCGGGACTGGGAGCAGGTCTTTGCGAT
>JAPKDV010000225.1 GCA_028822385.1 Alphaproteobacteria bacterium | reverse complement strand
GGCGAATGTGCCATCTCCGATCGGAAAATTCACGAAGGGCGGACTTAGGATCTGTGGACGGTTCCGTTCCAATGATGATAGTGAGGGCGGGTGACCAAGCGATACGAGTTTCAGGCGGTTGGCAACGGCAGCCGACCCGACGAGCGTGTCTTAGTCAATTTGAACACAAAATTCTCATCCCGTATCCTCGGCCTGTTCGGAATTTTCGAGAGTAATAATTTGTCACAGGTAGAGGCGGCCAAACGCGACGAAAAGATCTTCTACGGCTATAAAATCGTGGTGGCCTGCGGTCTAATCCAAGCCGTGAGCCTCGGCAGTATTTTTACCTTCGGCGTGTTGTTCCCAGAGCTGGAACGTGAATTCGGTTGGTCGCGCACCGCGATCTCGGGCGCCTCCTCGTTTGCCTTTTTTCTTATGGGTGTTTGTGCTGTATTCATGGGCCAGGCCAGTGATCGCTTCGGTCCCCGTTTAGTGCTGTCCTGCTCCGGCATCCTTGTCGGCTTATCATACATTCTGTTTTTTCAGATCACCGCCGTATGGGAGCTTTACCTATATTACAGTGTCCTTTTCGGTATCGGCCTCGCCGCCCACGATGTCGGAACGCTCTCTACGATTGCCCGTTGGTTCCAACGCCGTCGAGGCCTCATGACTGGGATCGTAAAGTCAGGCGGTGGCGCCGGGCAGGTGTTGATACCGATTTGCGTTGCCGCCCTGATTGCCGGCCCGGGTTGGCGTGTCGCCTGTTTGACATTGGGGGTGGCAGTGATCGTCTTGCAGGTCGGTGCTGCGCAAGTCTTAAAACACAATCCTACTCTTCTTGGCTTGCGGCCAGATGGCGACGAGCCGCCCGATGATCCGCCGTCCAAAAAATCATCGGAACAGACGACTTTCAGCCCCGTGTCTTCGCCGTCGACCTGGGAGGAAAGCGGCGTCACGTTCAAGGAAGCGTTGCGCTCCACCACGCTCTGGAAACTTTGCGTAACAAAATTTTGTGATCTGTTTTGCCTGTTCACCGTCATCATCCATATCGTGCCCTTTGCTGTGGACCGAGAACTGGCTCCAACAACGGGAGCAGCGCTTTTGTCGGTCATCGGCGGCATGAGTATCCTTGGCCGCATGGTCATGGGCGCCGCTTTCGATTGCATTGGCGGACGGTTATCCCTGGTCATCTGTTTTGCCGTCTTGTTCCTGAGTTTGGTGGTGTTGCAGTTTGTGGGTCCCGCGTGGTCTTTGTTCCTCTTCGCGGTGATCTATGGGCCGGCACATGGCGGCTTCTTCACGCTTACGGCACCGTCGGTGGCCGAGTTTTTCGGTACCCGAACTCACGGGGCCCTGTTCGGCCGGGTGGTTTCATGCGGCACCATTGGAGCCACACTAGGCCCTGTAGTGGCGGGTTGGTTGTTCGACGAAATGGGCAACTACAGTATTGCGTTCACGCTGTTGCTGGGCATCAGCGTGCTAGGTCTAGTGGTGGCCTACACAATGCCGACGAAAAGCACCCACCAGAGTGGCCTCTCGATTGGACCATAAGAGGTCTGTTTTCCC
Source organism: Alphaproteobacteria bacterium (assembly GCA_028822385.1). Lineage (GTDB taxonomy): Bacteria > Pseudomonadota > Alphaproteobacteria > UBA6615 > UBA6615 > JABJAG01. The sequence continues at coordinate 406 of JAPKDV010000225.1, read as the reverse complement.
GCAGCTTCCGCTCTGGGTCATCTTGAGACGTTTTTGCCCAGCATGAACAAGTTGGCTTTCCGGCGAACTCGTGACTTTCTCAGCGGCAACCCGTTGATCTCAAACAAGCCAACAAGTGACATTCCAGTCCACACGGCGCGACCATCAGGGCGTTTATGGGTTTCCCGTCTTTAGCGGTCTAAATTTTGCTCCATTAATAAGCCCACGCAAGGTTGCCTCGCTGTTATCGTGTCCACCGGCATTGTCGGCTATTCGAGGCTTATGGGCGTGATCGAGGTCAGCACGCTGTCGGCGTTGCGGGCGCATAGGACGGAGCTGATTGACGCCAAGATCGCTGAACATGGTGGTCGCATCGTCAAGACCAGGGTCAACGGGATACTACTGGAGTTCACCTCCATCGTTGATG
>JAPKDV010000224.1 GCA_028822385.1 Alphaproteobacteria bacterium | reverse complement strand
ACAACAATCATCGCATATGTGACTGCATCGAACTGTTCCCGCGACCCGAAAACGCGGTGCTATATTAAAGTGACCTTCTCTCTCTCTTTGGGTTGAACTCCATGCCGGTATTCGAAATTTTTATTCTTGCCGCCGTTCAGGGCATCACCGAGTTTCTCCCAGTGAGTTCCTCGGGACATCTGCGGGTCGCGTCAGATATCCTGGGCATGTCCGAGAACACGCTGGTTATGGACGTGGCTGTGCATGTTGGCACGCTGTTTGCGGTGATACTGTATTTCTGGCGCGACTTGGTGATGATGGTCACAGGGCTTGGCTCGGCTGCACGAGGACGAAAACATGAAGGCGCGCGATTGTCTGGGTTTCTAGTGGTCGCGACAGCGCCAGTCGTCATCGGCGGTTTTTTCGGACAATCCCTGATCGAAAATTCCCTGCGCACGGTGGAAATCGTCGGCTGGACCACGATCGGGTTTGGCATGCTCCTGTTTCTGGCCGACCGCAGCGGCATGCGGATCCGCCGCCTCGAACACATGAATTTTCCTAATGCCGTGATTATCGGCCTGGCACAAGTACTTGCACTTATTCCTGGCACCAGTCGGTCCGGGATCACAATTACAGCAGCGCGCTTCCTTGGCTATGACCGGATCGACGCCGCACGGTTTTCGATGCTGCTCTCCATCCCAGCGATTACCGGTGCCGGTCTGCTGATCGGATCACAGCTTCTCAAAAACGAAAACGCGCTTCTCACCAGTGATTTTCTGATCGCAGCCGCACTCTCGTTTGTGACGGCGTTGGCCGCCATCGCACTATTTTTTCGCTGGCTACGTTTTTCGGGGTTTGGCCCATTCGTCATCTACCGCATTGCAATCGGTGGATTGCTTCTCGCATGGACCTATGGAGCCTTTTAATTCACGAAATCGAAGCGCGCCCGACCCGCCCACCTTTGCGGTATCGGTGAACATAAGTTGGCAGGATCGCACGCATCGCAGTCGCCTGAACATCTAGATCGGCAAGTGTTCGCGCACCCTCGGTGACCACGTTGTCTTCGCGCAAGGATTTCATGGCGTCGCGCGTGACAAGCGGATTCGGAAGTAATCCAAGAAAGGTTGCCTGAATATCTCCAACAAAGAACGGCACCGGCACCAAAAAGCGTTTGCGGCGAATCTCTCGTAGCAGTAATTCCATTAGCTCCGCAAAACTTTGAACCTCCGGTCCGCCTAGCTCATAGGTTTGCCCGCGGGCGGCATCATCATAAAGCGCGTTGACCAAAGCATCGGCCACATCTGCTACATAGACCGGCTGAAAACGGGTCTTGCCACCGCCAAACAACGGCAGGGCCGGCAACACGCGCGCCATGCCACCAAATAAATTAAAGAACCCGTCTTCCTGACCAAATATCACCGAAGGACGCAGGATGGTTGCCGCAGGGAAGGCTTCGTGAACAGCGGCTTCCCCCGCCGCTTTGGACTGAGAATATTCCGACAGGGCTGATTTCGAAGCACCAATCGCCGAGACATGAACCATAGCCTTGGAACCAGCCTCGCTCGCAGCAAAAGCAATAGCCTGTGCGGCGTCAACGTGAAGCGCCCTAAAGCTTTGCTTTTTACGCTCATTCAGAACACCAACGAGATTGATGACGGCGTCTGAACCAGCGATCGCGCGGCGTAACGCTTTCTCATCCTTGACGTCACAGGCAATTGGCGTCACCTGGCTTACCTGTCCCAGGGTTTTGAGATGCTTGGCCCCCTCCGGGTCACGCACGGCGACTTGAACCACCACATCACGGTCTGCCAGACGCTCAACCACATAGCGGCCCAGGAAGCCCGAACCACCAAATACCGTTACCCGCCGAAATTTCATCTTACTGCTCCCTTGCCACCCACAACCGGCCTAACCGCTGTATAGCTCCGGGTTACCCGCTGTGCCAAGCGCGGCAGTTGTTGACACAAGCAAGCGCTAGGCGTTAGCAAGCGC
>JAPKDV010000223.1 GCA_028822385.1 Alphaproteobacteria bacterium | reverse complement strand
CGCTGCCGATCACGGGTGGTGTTGGGTCACCGATCAATCCGCAGGCGATCAAGTAACTCCTGCGACAATAATGTACGGGTTACGGGCGGTTCCGGGGTTGCCGGGGCCGCCCGGCTTGTTTTAAGACACTGCAAGTTAAGCCAATCGAGGAAGAGTACAATGTCCATCAAAATCCTGAAAGAGGGTATGGATTCGGAAGCGACGGATGAAGCCGACGCCAAGGTTCGTGAAATTGTTGAAGGCATCCTCGGGGATGTAAAATCTCGCGGTGACGTGGCTGTTCGCGGGCTTTCGGAAAAGTTCGACAAATGGTCGCCAGAGAGTTTCCGTCTCTCAGATTCGGATATCAAGGCGTTGATGGATTCGCTGCCTGAGCAGACGATTGATGATATCAAGTTCGCGCAGACACAGGTTCGTAACTTCGCGCAGATCCAGAAGGATTCTATGAAAGATGTGGAAGTGGAGACGCTTCCAGGTGTGACGCTGGGACACAAAAACATCCCAGTGAACAGTGTTGGCTGTTATGTCCCGGGTGGTCGCTACCCGATGGTGGCTTCTGCCCATATGTCCATCGTTACGGCCAAAGTCGCTGGGGTGCCGCGGGTGATCGCCTGTACTCCACCGAATGAAGGTGGGCCGCATGCGGCAACAATCGCGGCGATGTATCTGGCAGGCGCCGATGAAATATATTGCATGGGTGGTGTTCAGGCCGTTGCTGCCATGGCGCTCGGTACAGAGACAATTGACCCCTGCGTCATGATCGTTGGTCCGGGGAACGCCTATGTAGCCGAAGCCAAGCGTCAGCTCTACGGCAAGGTTGGGATCGATCTCTTCGCTGGTCCGACCGAGGTCCTAGTTGTTGCTGACCATAGTGCCGACGTTGAAATGGTGGTTGTCGATTTGCTGGGACAGGCCGAACATGGCCCGAATTCACCCGCAGCCGTCATTACAAATTCACGTGAACTTGCCGAAGCCATTCCAGCGGAAATCGAACGCCAGTTGAAAATCCTCCCGACCGCCGATGTAGCGTCAGTCGCGTGGAAGGATTACGGCCAGATCATCCTTTGCGATACTCGCGACGAGATGCGTGATGAGGCCGACCGTATTGCCTACGAGCATGTGGAAATCCTGACCGAAGATCCGCGCTGGTATCTCGACAACATGACGAATTTTGGAGCGATGTTCATCGGTCCGGAAACCAACGTGGCTTATGGTGACAAGGTTATAGGAACTAATCATACGCTCCCGACCAAAGGGGCTGCGCGTTACACAGGCGGTCTTTGGGTTGGCAAGTTCATGAAGACATGCACCTATCAGCAGATTTCAGAGGAGGCTAGCGCCCTCATTGGTGACTACTGCTCACGTCTGTGCGAGGTCGAACGCTTCTGGGGTCACAAGGAACAAGCTGATCTACGTCTACGCCGTTATGCAGGTCGTAACATTGGCATCGGAGCGAACGACGCCGCGGAATAGGTTTTCCGAATAGAAATCTTCGTTGCGAACGGGCCGTGAATTGAACAATAAAAAAGGGCGACCCGAAGGTCGCCCTTTTCCGTTTCAACTAGCCGAGGCTATTTGATTACGTAGTCATGGACCGGCTTGGCGCCGTTCTCTTTGGCCAGTTTGAGCAGACGCTTGAACGTAGCCTTGCCCGGGAAGCCCTTGGCTTCGTATTCCGCGGCCTTCTTCTGGACCCACGGCTCGATTGCCTTGGCCATTTTGCCGCGTTCTTCGTCACCGAGGTCGCGAACTGTTACACCCTGCGCTGCGAGCTTTTTGAGAGCAGAAGAGAACTTGCGGACGCCTTCGTCCTCAACAGCCACGTTGTAGACACCGGTCTCTTCTGTGATGATCTTCTTCACAGACTCAGGCAGTTTGGCCCAAGTGTCGTTGTTAACGGTAATTGGATAAGCAACAACCGAGCCCCAACCCATCGTGGTGTAGTACTTAGCAACTTCGCCGAACTTGAAGC
>JAPKDV010000080.1 GCA_028822385.1 Alphaproteobacteria bacterium | reverse complement strand
TGAAGCAGGCCCCAGAAGGTTCCGAGTAGTCCCAGAAAGATCAGCAGGCCAATCAGGTAACGTGAAATGTCACGGGATTCATCAAGGCGGGCGCTGATGCCGTCGAGAATGGATCGGAGAGACGTGGCGTTGAGACGGAGTTGACCTGCATGGTCGCCGATCATGGAGGCCATGGGGGCAAGCAGACGCGGCGGTTCTGTAGTGGAAACACCGGGTTGCTGACTGCGATAGACCTTGATCCAGTTGACCTCGGTACTGAGAATCAACACCTGACGAAACACAAACAAAATGCCGAGGGCTAGAACGACAAGGATAACGCCGTTGATCGCCGGGTTGGCCAGAAAGGCTTCAATCAACTGAATGTGTAGAACGGCAGCTCCAGCAACTAGGATGATCAGAAAGACCGCCATGCGGGTCATATAAATACGCGGGTTTGTCATCACGATCCTGCCAGGTTACTTGGTGGCCGATATATTGTCTGATCCGAGGACGGACCGTGACGCAAACTGTCTTCTCTATGTGACGAATTTAGGGCGGAGCACCTGACCGTCACTATTTCTGCACGATGACGGCGTCCACACGATCGTCGGGACCACTGGTGGATTTAATCCCCAGTGCGCGAACATCCATGCGGGTGTTGGTTACTTTACGCTCCACAAGATGCGCGCGGACATTCAGAGCCCGTTTAAGCGAAAGACGACGCGCCCCGGGTGCGGTTTCGTCGGTACCGGCTGCGAATGCTTGAAGCTGGATACGAAGTGAGCTATCGGCGTTCAATCTGGTGGCCAGTGCATCCAGTGTAGTTTTGGCAGCATCCGAAAGATCAGGAGAATTCCTCTCGAACAGAATCCGCGTCTCCTGCGCCAGTGAAAGGACGGGCGGTGTTGTGGCTGTTTGGACGAGCGGTATAGGCTGTAAGGCGGTCACTATCTGAACGGGCGCTTTTGCAGGTGCCGGCGGTGCGGTGACCGTCGGTGTGGCCGGTGCCGGAGCAGGAATAACTTCGGCTGCTTTCGGAGTTGTCACCGGTGTCAGTGCTTTTACTGCTTTGGACGTGACATTAACAGACGCACGCGATACCGGTGCAGAACGCGTGGGCACTGTCGGTGTAAAAGAGCGGTTGGCTAGAGAACCCTGAAGGCGAGAGACGGGTGAGCGCGAAGGCGGAAATAAAATAATTTTGCCGGTGCTGTTCAAAAACGTTGCGTTACCGGGGCTCAGTGGCAGAGATCGACCAGTGTTGCTGCCGTTAAGTGCGGCGTAGTCAATCGTGATATTGTTAGTGGCGCCGAGAAAGCGCTGCTGGGCCGTTGCAGGCAAAGCAATCAGCAATGTTACGAGTACCGCAGCCGCTGTCATGGTGGCTCGGTTTAAAATAGGTATGCACTTGATTAGTCTCCGCCGTATCATGTCGCCCAATCCCTTGTATTTCCTCGCTTCTACAGCAGAGGTGCGATTTGCGAGTTTAAACATACCGCAAGAATGCCGAGACCGACAACCGATTATAGGGATAACGCTTAAGTGGTATTTTGCGGGCCTGGGTCGGCTGCTTTGACCAGACGCAGGAGTTTTTCGTGAATCCGGTCATTTCCTGCCACCACATCGCCGGTCTCAAGAGACCTATCACGACCCTTGGCATCAGTGACAAAACCACCAGCTTCACGCACGATCAGGACGCCTGCCGCGATGTCCCAGATGTTCAGCCCGAATTCCCAAAACCCGTCACATCGCCCGGCAGCCAGATAGGCTAAATCCAGGGCGGCAGAACCAAATCGGCGAATGCCGGCCACTTCACCCATCACGGCCTGCAAGGTCGGAATGTAACGTTCTGGGTCGCCATGTCCTAGGAACGGCATGCCGGTGGCAATCAGAGAGTCTGACATGTGCTGGCGTGCGGAGACCCGCAACCGGCGATCATGTAGAAAAGCACCGTTGTTTTTCTCGGCCCAGTAGAGTTCGTCGTTGAGTGGTTCGTAGACCACGCCAGCGACGATCTGCCCGCGTTCTTCCAGAGCAATGGAAATCGCAAAATTGGGGAGCCCATGCAGAAAGTTAGTCGTGCCATCGAGCGGGTCGACGATCCAGCGATGAACGCCATCACCTTCTTCTTGAAAACCGCCTTCCTCACCAAGGAAGCCGAAATCCGGACGCGCCTTCATGAGTTGATAGTGAAGTGTTTCTTCTGACTTCGTGTCGGCGGCGGAGACAAAATCCGCAGCGCCTTTTCGGGAGACCTGAAGCTGCTCGACTTCGCCGAAGTCACGTGCGAGGTCGCGACCCGCGCGGCGAGCGGCCTTGTCCATTACGTTGATAATCGCTGGGCGCATTTGGCTCTGGCTTCTATTCTGGCCTCAAAGGCCGTACGGGAAGGAAAGGTTAATTGCGGGCGCGTTCGACATAGGTTGCGTCGACCGTCAAGACGACCACGGAGGTGCCGGACTCAATATGGGGAGGCACTTGAATGCGTACGCCATTTTCTAGCACGGCTGGCTTGTATGACGATGTGGCGGTCTGGCCTTTGACTACGGGATCAGCTTCCACGATCTGCAGCGTGACACGTTCGGGCAGGGCCACACCGAGAGGCTCTTCTTCGTAGGTTTCGATTTGCACCAGCATGCCGTCTTGGAGAAATCGGGCTTGTTCTTCGACAAGGATATTGCTGCTGAGAGTGACTTGTTCGTAGTTTTCCTGATCCATGAACGTATACATGTCGCCGTCGGCGAACAGGAACTGGTATTCCTTCTGCTCTAGCCGGACGCGTTCAACCGTTTCGGCAGATCGGAAGCGCTCGTTTAGTTTAGTGCCGTCGCGGATATCCTTCAACTCAACCTGAAGGAACGCGCCGCCCTTACCGGGCTTCACGTGTTGAGTCTTCACCGCACGCCACAACCGATCCTGATGTTCGATCACGTTGCCTGGCCGAATTTCGTTTCCGTCGATTTTCATATCGTCTTCGCCTGTGGAATTCTATCTGCGGCGCGGATGACTAACATTTGCGGGGTTTGTTTTCTACCCCGTCGCGCGGTCAGCGGTTTCAAGTATGTTGTTGAATGCGCTGATGGCGGCACCCGGGCCTTCCGGGTGAAACCAGACCCCGGCAGATACAGCGAGAAAATCCGCACCCGCTGAGACGAGCGGTTTACAGTTCTCAGGGGTGATCCCGCCGATGGCAACACAGGGGGCTTCCATGATGTCGGACCACCATTTCAGTAGGTCCGGACGGGGGCTAAATTTGGCATTTTTGGTGCTGGTGGGAAAGAACGCACCGAAGGCTACATAGTCTGCACCGGCTTCTGCTGCTGCCATCGCTAGATGCTTAGAATCGTGGCAGGTCACGCCGACAATGGCGCGTGTGCCAAGCATGCGGCGTGCCTCGTCATAGGAGGCATCATCCTGACCAATATGCACGCCGTCACAACCGAGCTCGGCAGCTAGGTCGGGGCGGTCATTCAGGATGAAGGCCGCGTCGTGTTTCTGGGTGATGGGAAGCAGCATCTCGGTTGCACGTCGCACTTCGTCGTCCTCGGCCACGGTTTCGTCCGCGGCCTTGAGGCGAAGCTGCAGACAGGCGACTTGGCCCGCCGACAGGGTAACCTCAAGTGCGCGTGCAAAGGCTGGCAGACGATCACCTTCGAGATTGGACGGGCTTATTAGATAGAGACGACAGCCTGATTGTGTGCTGCCATTAGCTGAGGAATTCAAAATCAGAATTTACCCTGATAGATCTTGATGATGTTGCCCAGCAGGTTGAGCGCGTCCTCACGTGAACGCTGGAAGCTGTTGCGGCCGATGATCGAACCGTTAGCGCCACCATCGCGAAGTTCGCGGATCTCGTCATAAAGTGCGTCCTCACCTTTTGCCGCACCGCCGGAAAAGACTACCAGACGACGACCGCCGAACGAAGATTCCATGATGTGTGAAATACGTGCGCTCAAAGTCGATATGTTGATCTTCTGCGCATCATACACCTTTTGTGCATCCGGGCTTTCGATGAAGTCGGTCGGCGGCTTTACCTTGATGATATTGGCGCCCATCTGGGCCGCCATATGGGCTGCATAGGCCGTAACATCGATTGCGCTTTCACCATCCTTGGTCAGATCGCCACCACGGGGATAGGACCAGAGCACAACAGCAAGGCCGACAGACTTGGCTTCCTCGGTGATCTCGCGAATTTCCTCGATCATCTCGAACTGCTGGTCGGCACCGGGGTAGATAGTGAAGCCGACTGCGGTGCAGCCGAGGCGGAGCGCGTCACCAACCGAACTGGTGATGGCCTGATCCTTGGTGGTCGCATGTGAATTCGAGGAGTTCATCTTCAGGATCAGCGGGACTGACCCTGCATAGCTGTCCGCAGCAGCCTCGATCTGACCCAGCGGCGCTGCATAGGCGCTCAGCCCCGCGTCGACGGCCAGTTGTGGGAAATAGTGCGGATCATAGGCCGACGGGTTAGCTGCGAAGCTGCGGGCGGGACCGTGTTCCCAACCCTGATCGACGGGCAGGATCACCATCTTGCCGGTGCCGGCTAGTTTACCGGTCATCAGGATGCGGGCGAGATTAGTTTTGGTACCCGGATTGTCACTTTCATACCAAGACAGAATTTTGCGGACGCGTTGTGTGACTTTCATGTGGTGTCTTCCTGTGTTCGAAACCGGTCCCCTATGCCACGAGGCCAAGTTGCGGGCGGTAGCGTCTATTACAAGTGAATTAGCCGAGGGCGCCGGGATTTGCAACGTTGCCTGAGCGCCTCAAGAGGTGGTTTTCACAGTCAGCTTGTGGATTGTTCGACCCGATCAGATCAAAGACATCATCCCAATGGATTGATTGAAGGCGGGTACCGGATTGTTCTGCGATGCTTCTAACGCTCTCAAATGCTGGCTCGGGTGCCGATAGGGCAATCGCTTCCACGTCCTCACGGATAGCAGCCAGCGCCATGCCGGGTTCGTCTCCACAATCGAGAATACTTTTTGCATCGGCGTGGGGATTTGTGGTTGTCGCCTGTGCCATCATTTCTCGCCACCAGCCGGCGCCGCCCGTTCTGACCGCGCCCGGGGCACTGACTAGCAAAACCGGTACGTTATGGATTTGTGCTGCGGATCGCACAGCGATTGCATGGGAAAGTTTATGGACCATGAAACCGATACGGATGTCGGCAGAGGAGGGTGTTGAGGTCATAAACGGCGTTTTATGGTGCTTGGGCTAAAAATGGCAGCGTTATTTCAGGGTTTCCGTTGCGACGTGCTAATTCGGGTTGGGGAGTTGAAGGATTCCAGCCTGATTGCCCGTAAGCTCGCTGAAACACGCCGGGTGGTTGCTGCGACGCCGGGTTACTGGAAAAAATATGGCCAGCCTAATAAGCCCGAAGACCTGAAAAACCATAACTGTCTGACCTATTCTCATCTGTCGAGTGGCAATACCTGGCACATGACTAACACGGCGAAAAAAGAGCACGTGGTTCAGCCGACTGGCAACCTGACCTCAAACAGTGGGGAGGTTTTGCTTGAGGCCGCTCTGCAGGGGCTGGGTGTGGTGAACCTGCCTGCCTGGATGGTTGGATCTGATATTGTGGAAGGGCGGCTACTCGAGGTCATGGTCAATTACGCGCAGCCCGGGCCTTCGGTGCATGCGATCTATCCGCAGGGGCGGTATCTGTCAGCAAAGGTACGTGTCTTCGTCGATTTTCTAGCGAACCACTTCAAAGAGCGTCCGCTCGCCAAGTTGGTATAAAAAAGGTAACCGCAGGTGCCTTTTTTCTTGGCTTCTGAAACAGTCGCTAGGATTACTTGAGCTTCCCCATCTGCACAGCCGTATCGCTCATGCGGTTCGAGAAACCCCACTCATTGTCATACCAGCTCAGTACGCGGACCATGCGTCCGTCGATGACCTGGGTCTGAGTGGCGTCGAATGCAGAACTGGCTGGGTTGTGGTTGAAGTCGATGGAGACCAGCGGCGCGTCATTGACTGTAAGAATATTCTGTAACGGACCTTTCGCAGCGGCGTTGCGCATCGCATCGTTGATTTCCTCAACGCTGGTGTTCCTCTTGGCTTCGATCACGAGATCAACCATCGATACATTTGCTGTCGGAACCCGGACGGCGGTACCGTCAATTTTTCCGGCAAGTTCCGGCAAGACTAGGCCCACGGCGCGGGCTGCTCCGGTTGATGTTGGGATGATCGAACTTGCTGCTCCACGGGCGCGACGCAGGTCGCTGTGAAGTGTGTCGACGACCGGCTGATCACCGGTATAGCTGTGCACGGTTGTCATGAAGCCGTGCTTGATGCCGACTGTCTTGTTGAGGACAGCAGCAATCGGCGCGAGGCAGTTGGTGGTGCATGACGCGTTGGAGACAATCTGGTGCGACTTGCGCAGCTTGTTGTTGTTCACACCCTGCACGACGGTCAGACCAGCTCCGGAAGCAGGAGCTGAAATCAGAACTTTTTTGGCGCCAGCTTGAATATGTTTCCCGGCGGCTTCTTTCGAGGTAAAGATGCCGGTGCATTCCAGAACAACGTCGATGTCCAGATCACCCCATGGCAGTGCCGCGGGATCACGCTCGGAGAACACCTTGATGGAACGACCAATGGTCGATTTCGCACCGAGGTTGATCGAGGACTTCGTGGTGGTGACGCGACCCGGAAAAATTCCGTGAGAGGTGTCATAGCTGAGCATATGCGCATTCGCATCGACCGAGCCTAAATCGTTGATCGCCACGAACTCGATATCCTTGCGGCCCTGCTCGTAAGCTGCCCGCAGGACCAGTCGTCCAATTCGTCCAAATCCATTGATTGCAACGCGAACCGCCATCACTCTCTCCTCGTAATAACTCTTGTCTAATGTCGCGCGTCAGCCGATCGTCGACTTCACGCGCTCGACCACGGCGTCTGCCGTGATCCCGAAATGTTCATATAGTTCCGGCGCCGGTGCAGATGCACCGAAACCCGGCATGCCAACAATATTTACTTCTTCTACACCATAACGAGCCCAGCCAAAGGTGACGCCAGCTTCAACAGAAACGCGAACCCCATCTCCCAAAGTGGCGCTTCGATAGGCTTCGTCCTGGCTGTCAAACAATTCCCAGCACGGCATCGACACAACCGCGGTTGGAATGCCATCGCCTTGCAGGCGTTCACGTGCAGCCATAGCGATCTCAACTTCTGAACCGGTCGCAAGGATTGTTGCTGCGCGCGAACCATCGGCTTCACGCAACACATAAGCGCCACGTGCACTGAGGTTCTCATTCGTATGCTCGTTGCGGACGGTTGGAATTCCCTGTCGGGTGAGGGCCAAAATCGAGGGTGTGCCTTCGCTCTGCAGTGCCAGTGCCCAGGCTTCGAGGGTTTCCACCGCGTCGGCCGGCCGGAATACATTCACGTTGGGCATGGCCCGTAAGCTGGCAACATGTTCGACTGGCTGATGGGTTGGCCCGTCTTCGCCAAGACCGATCGAGTCATGAGTCATGACATAGATCACCCGCAGACCCATCAGTGCCGCCAGGCGAATCGAAGGGCGACAGTAATCGGTGAAAGTGAGGAAGGTGCCCGAGTAGGGGATCATCCCGCCGTGCAGGGCCATCCCGTTCATGGCAGCTGCCATGCCGTGCTCGCGCACGCCGTAATAGATATAGCGCCCGGCAAAATCGCCGGCAGAGACCGGATCCATGCAGGCAGCTTTTGTGTTGTTCGACCCGGTCAGATCCGCCGAACCACCGATCATGGTCTCGACAACTGGGGTCAGAACTTCGAGCGTTTCTTGACTAGATTTGCGGGTTGCCCATTTGGGAGCATCTCCGCTCAGCTGCTTTTTGTAATCGTTGACGACGTCATCGAAATTGGCTGGTAGGGCTCCGGAATTTGCAAAGGTAAAGGCTTCACGCTGATCGTTAGTGGCAAGGCGTGATTCCCAGGCGGTGCGTTCAGCTGCGCCACGTGATCCGGTGGCGCGCCAGGTGTTGAGTACATCCTCAGGAATTTCGAATGGTGCGTGAGGCCAGCCCAGCGCCTCGCGGGTTGCCGCGATTTCGTCGTCACCTAGGGGTGCTCCATGGGTTGCCGATGTACCTTGTTTGGACGGAGAGCCAAATCCTATCACGGTGCGGCAGGCGATCAACGACGGTGTGTCGGTGGCCTTGGCATTGGTGAGCGCCTGGTCGAGGGCTTCAGGGTCATGACCATCAATCTGGGTAACATCCCAACCACTTGCCTTGAAGCGGGCAAGCTGGTCGTCTGAGACCGAAAGATCTGTGCTGCCATCGATGGAAATCGCATTGTCATCAAACAGGACAATGAGGCGGCTAAGTTTCAAATGACCGGCCATCGAGATGGCCTCATGACTGATGCCCTCCATTAGGCAACCGTCGCCGGCAAACACATATGTGTGGTGATCGACTAGATCGTCGCCGTAGCGGGCATTCATCATGCGCTCGGCGAGTGCCATGCCGACAGCATTTGCAATGCCCTGACCTAGCGGCCCGGTTGTCGTCTCGATGCCTGCAGCGTGGCCATATTCGGGATGACCCGCTGTGCGGCTGCCGAGTTGGCGGAAATTTTTGAGCTCCTCAATCGTCATATCTGGTGAACCGGTTAGATACAGCAGCGAATAAAGCAGCATGGACGCATGTCCATTGGACAGAATGAAACGGTCGCGGTCGGGCCAGTCTGGATTGGCAGCGTCATATTTGAGATGGCGCGAGAAGAGGACGGCGGCCATATCGGCCATGCCCATCGGGGCGCCTGGATGGCCAGAATTGGCACGCTGGACGGCGTCCATCGACAGGGCGCGGATGGCATTGGCCAGCTGGGAATGGTCGGCGGAGGAAGCGGCTGCGTTCATGATGTGTCTGACGCCTTTCACGGGGGCGATTGTTTGACAGAACGGGGAATCGCGCAGGTTGTCGCGCGGCGGAAACATGCCGTTCCATCTGCGGGGCGTCAACGCCTGTTTCTGGAGGTTTTTCACCGGCGGAATCCGGGGCTTTCGGAGCCAACCTCTAGTTGACCATGCGACTCGCCCGCGCGTACGATGCTTCAAATCGGAGACCCGAACCAATGTCAAAACTCAACGAAGCGAACGACCGTCTCGGCGCGGCGATGACGATTCTCGAGCAGGCTGTCGAAACACGACGTGGTAATACGGATCAGGCTAGCGGGGCCAGGGATCAGAGTGATCTTCTGCAAGGCGAGCTCGACAAACTACGTATGGATTCCATAGCCTTGCGGGATACGTCGGGTACGGTTTCCAATCGCCTTGATTTAGCGATCGGGCGTTTGCGCAACATGCTCGACGATTAACGGGGACGCGATTTGGCTCAGGTTGAGATCAAGATAAACGGACGCGAGTACAGAATAGCGTGTGAGGATGGTCAGGAATTACACCTGTCCGGCTTGTCCAAATATCTCGACGGCAAGGTCGGTGAGCTTGTCGAAGAGGTTGGTCAGATCGGCGATACCAATTTGATGGTCATGGCAGCGTTATTGGTGACGGATGAGTTGTCAGACCTACGCGAAGAGCTTGAGGATGCGCGTAATCAAGGCGCGCGGGATTCCCAGTCGGCCGTTGATAAAACAGAAGAAAAACTCGCCGGGCAGATCGATGCGCTGGCCACTCGGATCGAAAAAATTGCGGATGCTTTGGTTTCAAATTGAAGCTCACAATCTTTGAAGAAGTCGTTCCGGGGTGTTGCCGGGGACCTTGTGTGAGCCTACCTTCATACACGGACGGTTTGCTGGGCGCTGCGTCAGGCGGCATCTAGTCCTGGAGACCTTACTAATCCACTAGGGAACTGTCCCTGCCGGGATCCTGGTCTCGGTATATGGTGCCCACCTGCACTTAGCAGGTCTCGGTGGACTTCCCGTTCGCCAACCCTCGCCTGGCGCCGTCCACCTTATTTTATCATTAAATTCTGAAAGTTTGTGTTATCGACGAGCTACCCACCAATATTGACGCCGCAAAGGCAATGCATCGCTCAAGTGCACGCGCTGATCGCGATGCGCTGGGGTCGGGATTTGGTGCCGCGGCAGCGGCGGGCGTTGCCACGCGTTTTATGAAATCGCCGGAGCTGGTCGCGCGAACCGGAATCGGAACCGTTGTTGCGGGCTACATGCCGATTGGCAGCGAAATCGATCCGCGAAGCTTGTTGGACCGGATTGCCGCGCGCGGTTCGGGGTTGTGTCTGCCAGATGTGATTGCACCGGATGCTTTGCTTGAATTTCGCACATGGTCAACGACAGGCGCTCTTCGGACTGGTGCTTACGGCATTCCTGTTCCTAAAACCGATGCCGCGGTTGTCTCACCCGATCTGTTGCTTGTTCCGATGCTCGCGTTTGATCGTCGCGGTTTTCGTCTTGGATATGGCGGCGGGTTCTACGACCGAACGATCTCTGCGCTTCGCGGTGCAAAGGGCATTCTTACGGTGGGGCTTGCCTTTTCGGGTCAGGTCCGCGACGACTTGCCAATCGGGCCACACGATATACGGCTCGACTGGATTGTGACGGAATCGGCGGCACTGCGTGTCTCTGGCTAGGGCTTTGAAATGAAAATTCTGTTTTGTGGAGATCTCGTGGGCCGCGCGGGCCGAGATGTGGTGCTCAAGCA
>JAPKDV010000222.1 GCA_028822385.1 Alphaproteobacteria bacterium | reverse complement strand
CGCCAGTCTTCGAGTGAATCGAACGCGTAAAGATGCACAACCTGCTCGAGTGGTCCGTCCACAGTGGAAAAATAACCAATCAGCCGATCGAGAACTGGCGCGATAACATCAAATCCTCGTTCGACTTGGGTCTCGTAAAATTGCTCGAGAAACCCGAGCTGCATTGTGTAGGCACGATGTTCAAGAATCATGATTGTTTCTCCGTTTTGTCGGATTATGAACGATCACGCGGAAACTGCGAACCTCTGTCGGTGAAAGGGTTGACCGACGAAAGTTGTCCGCGCAGGGTTCAGCAATGCTTCAGATTGATGTGTATTCTGACACTGTCTGCCCCTGGTGTTTTCTAGGTAAACGGCGTCTCGAACGTGCTCTCGCTGAGCGAGAGGATAGTAATCTGGTTGTCAATTATCGCCCATATCAATTGAACCCTGATATGCCCGCTGCCGGTATGAGCCGCGCACAATACCTCTCTGCCAAGTTCCAGAGTTCTGAGCGCGCCGAAAGTGTGTATTCCGCAATTGCGCGGGCTGGCCACAGCGAGCGTATTTCATTCAATTTTGAAGCCCAGAGACGTATGCCAAACACGCTTCAGTCCCATCGGTTGATCCGTTTTGCGCGACGACATGCTAGGCAAGTGCCGGTTGTCGAAGCGCTTTATCAGGCGTTCTTTCTCGATGGCGAGGATATCGGTGACCATGAAACCTTGGTACGCATTGCAACATGTTGCGGCCTGTCTGGTGGGGACGTCATTCAATATCTAGCTGGGAATGAAGATCGTGATACCATTCTCACTGAAGATATGCGGGCACGGCGCATGGGGATTAAAGCTGTCCCCTCCTTCGTCATTAATGGCGCCTACTCCATATCCGGTGCGCAGGAACCTGAAGCGTTTTACCCGTTGTTTGATCTGGCAGATGTGAAACTGGCGGACGAATAGTGCTCAATGAACTGTAGTGTCTTTGGACGCCAAAGAGATTTTTGATAATGTGCGCATAAGCCGACGGACACCGAGCATCCGTTTCTGAGTATCTGTCCAGTCCCGACGGTAAACCAGCTTGTGATCGGGGCGCAGTTGCACGGTACCCAATTGCTCTGTGATAAAGGTCACAAGCCCGGACGGATTGCTGAAGATGTTGTCGCGGAATGTCACCACGGCACCCTTCGGTCCGGCATGGAGCTTCTCGACACCCGCATCACGACACAAACGTTTCAGGGTGATGGCTTCAAGTAGGTTTTCGACTTCATCGGGAATCGGGCCGAAGCGATCTATCAGTTCTGCGGCGAAGGCCTCAATTTCCTGAGCATCGACGAGTGCGGCTACCCGTCGATAGAGATCTAGGCGAACGCCCAGATCTGCAACATAGGTATCTGAAATGAGAATGGGCGCACCAATTGAAATTACCGGTGTCCAGTTATCTTCAGGTGCCTGAGCGCTGCCCGAATCCCGTGCCGCGGCAACGGCTTCCTCGAGCATCTGCTGGTATAGCTCTACCCCGACTTCGCGGATATGCCCGGATTGCTCTTCACCCAAAAGATTTCCCGCTCCGCGAATATCAAGATCGTGGCTCGCAAGGCTGAAGCCCGCGCCCAGGGTATCGAGGGTTTGCATCACGTCGAGACGTCGTCGGGCCGTTTCCGACAGGATCTGATTGTTTGGTAAAGTCAGATAAGCATAGGCGCGGGTTTTTGAGCGACCAACCCGGCCGCGCAACTGATAAAGCTGTGACAGGCCAAACATATCAGCGCGGTGCAGGATGATTGTATTGGCGGTCGGCACGTCTAGGCCGGATTCAATGATATTGGTGGACAGCAAAACATCAAATTGCTTGTCATAGAACGCAGTCATCACGTCCTCTAACGCGGTCACAGGCATTTGCCCGTGGGCCACCCCCAAGCTCACTTCTGGAACGAGATCGCGCAATCGCTCTTCCAGTAGCACGATGTCGCTGACCCGTGGGCAGACATAGAAAGTCTGACCGCCACGAAAGTGCTCACGCATGAT
>JAPKDV010000221.1 GCA_028822385.1 Alphaproteobacteria bacterium | reverse complement strand
TTTTCCGCGCCAAATTGACACTTACGTCAACGTCAACCTTGCGTCTTTTCTGCGCGGGCGTTAGGCACACCCCACACGAGTTTAATTCCAACTATGTCTGGAGCGGTTGTATGAAGGTCCTGGTACCGGTCAAACGCGTCATCGACTATAACGTCAAAGTTCGGGTGAAGCCCGATCAGACGGGTGTCGATCTCGCAAACGTCAAAATGTCGATGAACCCATTTGACGAGATTTCTGTCGAAGAAGCAGTTCGCATGAAGGAAGCCGGCACGGCGACCGAAGTTGTGATCGTGTCCATCGGTCCGAAACAGGCTCAGGAAACCATTCGCACGGCGCTGGCCATGGGCGGCGACCGCGGCATCTTGATCAATACGGACGAAACCGTCGAGCCACTGGCCGTTGCGAAAATCCTTGCAAAAGTTGTTGCAGAAGAGAGCCCGGACCTGGTGCTCCTCGGTAAGCAGGCAATTGACGATGATTCCAACCAGACCGGCCAGATGCTGGCAGCGTTGCTGGACTGGCCACAAGGCACATTCGCTTACAAGATCGAGAAGGACGGCGACGCCCTGACCGTGACCCGCGAAGTCGATGGCGGCCTGCAGACCGTGAAACTGGCCACACCGGCAATTGTCACCGTCGATTTGCGCCTTAACGAGCCGCGCTACGCGTCTCTGCCAAACATCATGAAGGCGAAGAAGAAGCCAATCGATGAGAAAGCTCCCGGCGATTATGGCGTCGACATCTCGCCGCGCCTGTCAGTTGTGAAAGTGACTGAGCCGCCTGTGCGCGAGGCGGGTGAAAAGGTCGAAGACGTTGCGACGCTTGTTTCGAAACTCAAATCAGCAGGAGCGATCTAATGGCTGTTCTGGTTATTGCTGAACACGACAATGCGTCCCTGAACGACGCGACCCACAAGGTTGTCACCGCAGCGGCGAAGTTTGGCGGCGACGTAGACATCCTGGTGGCTGGCGAAGGCGCAGGCGACGTGGCAGCTGCTGCAGCCAAGGTTTCCGGTGTCCGCAAGGTTGTCCACGCTGATGGCGCGTCGGTCGCCAAGCAACTGGCGGAAGCCATGGAAGCTCTCGTGGTGCCAATGATGTCCGGCTATGATGCTGTCTTCATCCCGGCCACGACGACGGGCAAGAATATCGCGCCACGCATCGCAGCCAAGCTGGACGTCATGCAGCTGTCGGATATCACGGATGTCATCGACACCGACACGTTCGAGCGTCCGATCTATGCCGGTAACGCCATCCTGACGGTGAAGTCTTCCGATGCGAAGAAAGTCATCACGGTTCGTGGCACAGCGTTCGAAGCTGCTGGTGAAGATGGTTCGGCTTCGGTCGAAGCAGCTGATGCACCTGCAGGACCATTCAAATCCGAATTCGTGTCGGAGCAGATGGTCAAATCCGACCGTCCGGAACTGGCTGGCGCGAAACGCGTCGTGTCCGGTGGCCGCGCGCTGGGCTCGAAAGAAGAATTCGATCGCCTGATCGTGCCGCTGGCTGACAAGCTGGAAGCAGCTGTCGGCGCTTCGCGCGCCGCTGTCGATGCGGGCTACGCCCCGAATGATTATCAGGTGGGCCAGACCGGCAAAATCGTTGCGCCTGAACTGTATGTTGCTGTCGGCATCTCCGGGGCCATCCAGCACCTTGCTGGTATGAAGGACTCCAAGATCATTGTCGCGATCAACAAGGACGAAGAGGCTCCGATTTTCCAGGTCGCCGATTATGGCCTGGTTGCAGACCTCTTCAATGCCGTCCCGGAACTGACCGAGGCGCTGTAAGCTTTTCAGCCCTGACTGAATTCAACCCGCAACTCCTTAGGGGAGTTGCGGGTTGTTTTGTATAGAGCGAGCTAAGCCATGATCAGGAGATTGCATGCGAACAGCCATCGTGACAGGTGCAGCGTCGGGTATCGGCCGTGCAACTGCCGTGCATTTTGCCAATGAAGATTGGCGCGTCGCTGCGCTGGATATCGATCATGATGGTCTTGCCTCGCTCCCAA
>JAPKDV010000079.1 GCA_028822385.1 Alphaproteobacteria bacterium | reverse complement strand
CCGAGGAACTTGGTCATCGAATGGATCGAGAGATCAGCCCCCCATTCGAACGGGCGGCAGAGGTAAGGCGTCGCCATGGTGTTGTCGACGATCAGTGGGATGCCAGCCTCATTTGCGACTGCGGCGATCGGCTCGAGATCAAGGACAATGCCGCCGGGATTAGCTAGGACCTCGAGGAAAATAGCCTTGGTGTCAGCATCTATGGCGGCGCGGAAATTCTCAGGATCATGTGGATCTACAAAATTAACATTCCATCCAAATTTTTTGAAAGCATGAGTAAACTGCGTAATAGATCCGCCGTATAGATTGCGTGACGCCACGAAATTGTCACCCGGATTCATCAGCACATACATGGCCAGCATCTGGGCCGCATGCCCGGTTGCACAAGCCACTGCACCACGTCCGTCTTCGAGTGCCGCGACTTTCTCTTCCAGCGCCGAGACAGTCGGGTTGGTCAGGCGTGAATAGATGTAGCCGAAGGTCTGCAGGTTGAAGAGCGAGGCCGCGTGGTCGACGTCGTCAAACACATAAGCCGTCGTCTGATAGATGGGCACATTGCGCGCGCCCGTCTTCTCGTCGGGGGAGGCGCCGGCATGGATAGCCAGGGTTTCAAAGCCCGGTGGTCGGTGATCATTGTTGTCGGTCATGTTTTTCCTTCAAGCCCCTTGTCTCCGTTCCCGCGAAGGCGGGTACCCATTAACTCAGCCATTCGCCTGGTTGAGCATCGGTGTTACTGGATGCCCGCCTTTGTGTTTCCGCCAACGCGCAAGCGCGAGGGCGGGTGCGGGCATGACGATGTGGGTGTGAGTTGTCTCGCTTCAGGTCCGTATCTGCCGGGAGCGGCGTGATGTGATGACTTTGGTGTTGATGCCGCTCCAGCCGAGCTCGCCGGACAGGCGGGCAAACTCGATCTTCGGGCAGCGGTCCATGATGACGGTCAGGCCGGCGTCTTCGGCTTTCTTTGCCGCTTCGTCATGGCGCACGGTCAGCTGCATCCAGACGATTTTTGCAGCGATCTCTATCGCTTCGTCGACAATCGGCGGCACCCGTTCGGAACGCTGGAAGATATCGACCATGTCGACGGGCCCGGTGATGTTTTTCAGGCTGGCTACCACCTCTTCACCCAGCAGGGTCTGGCCGGCGGAGCCGGGGTTCACCGGAATCACCCGGTAGCCCTTGTCCTGCATGTACTTCATGGCGAAGTAGCTGGGGCGGTTCCAGTTGGTGCTGGCCCCCACCATGGCGACGGTGTTCACATCACTGAGGATGCGGCGGATCTGCCAGTCGGGATAATACAGTTCACTCATGTTTCTAGTCCTAAGCCGCGGCTTGCAGGCGGGGCAGTTCGATCGCCGGGCAGCGATCCATGATGACGGTGGCACCAGCGGCTTCGGCCTTGGCGGCATATTCCTCATTGATGATTTTCAGTTGCATCCAGATATAGGGCACGCCAAGCGCTATCGCTTCGTCGACCAAAGGCGGCACCTTCCAGGGCAGGCGGAAGATATCGACCATATCGACCTTCTTAGGTAACTCAGAGACGTTGGCATAGACTTTCTCGCCGTGGATTTCCTGATCTACCGCGTCGGCATTGATCGGGTAAACCTTGTAGCCCTCGTTCTGCAGATAGCGCATGACCCGCCAACTGGCCCGGGTCTCGCCACGCGGACTGGCGCCCACAAGGGCGATGGTCTTCACGTCGCCGAAGAGTTTGTTCAGCAGGTCGTCGGAATAGGAAAACTTGCTCATTCAGGAATCCTGGTTCAATCGTCCGTGTCGCGCGAGCTTTGGTCCCATTCGGGGTCGCGTTTCTCCATAAAGGCATCGATGCCTTCAGCGGCATCGCGGTCCATCATGTTGCGAGCCATCTCGGCACCGGCTAAGGCATAGGCGTTCGAGATTCCCATTTCGAGTTGATTGTAGAAGGCGGTCTTGCCAAGCGCGAGGGCATAGGCGCTCTTGTTGGCGAGCTTGCGTGCCAGTGTGTCGACTTCGGCATCGAGCTGCGAATCCGGGACGGCTGAATTGATGAGGCCCATTTCCGCAGCACGTTCAGCACTGATGAAATCACCGGTAAGCAGCATATCCATCGCATGCTTCCGGGGCAGGGCGCGGCCAACGGCGACACCCGGTGTGGAACAGAACAGCCCGACATTGATGCCGGAGGTGGCAAAGCGTGCGGATTGACCGGCAATCGCCAGATCACAGGTGGCGACAAGTTGACACCCGGCAGCTGTGGCCAGACCATCAACCCGTGCGATCACGGGCTGGGGCAGCCGGAGGACCGAGAGCATCATCTTTGTGCAGGTCTCGAACAGGATCTTTTGATAGTCGAGTCTGTAATTGGTGCGCATCTGCTTGAGATTGTGGCCAGCACAGAACGCGCGTGAGTCACCCGCGAGCACGACAACCCGCACGGAGCGGTCACCGGCGATGGCATCGAGCTCGCGCTGGAGTGCGGCGAGCATGCTTTCTGAAAGGGCATTCATCTCGCCCGGTCGATTGAATTTGAGGGTAGTCACCCCATCATCGTCGATACGCAGCAAGAAGGGCGCGTCTTGTGTATCGGATGGTTTTTCGGGGGTTTCGGTGCTGCTCATGGGGGGGTCCGTTTCGTTTGATTGGCTACTATACCCTGCGGCGGCGCTCTCGCGAAGGGAGGGTGCAACACACCGTGCTGTCATTGCGAGGGCCGGTGGGAGGCCCGCGGCAATCAAGATTGGCCGTGCGACGATCCGATTGCTTCCTCGCGCTGCTCCTCGCAATGACGAGAGAGGAGTATGGGTACTATAGTACCGTTTGTGTAAGCCTATGGGTTTACATGTATTTTTGGGTTTGACATCCCATTTCGGCTACCATAGAACCCTTCAACCGTTGACTGAACGTTTGCGTTCTGGTGGCAGTGACTTGTTCGTGCAAAGACGCCGGACAAATATTTAGCAGGAGAAGGTGGCACTTGCCATGAAGACATATTCCGCAAAACCGAGCGAAGTCGAAGCCAAGTGGTGGATCATTGACGCTGAAGGTGTGGTTCTCGGACGGATGGCGTCGATTATTGCTATGCGCCTTCGGGGCAAGCACAAAGCCATGTTTACGCCGAACATTGATTGTGGCGACCATGTTGTCGTGATCAACGCTGGCAAGGTTCACATGACCGGCAAGAAGCGCTCGGACAAGCTGTACTACTGGCACACCGGTTATCCGGGAGGCATTCGCAGCCGAACCGCCGCTAACTACCTGGATGGCCCGAAGGCCGACACGGTTGTTCGTAAGGCTGTTGAGCGCATGCTGCCGAAGACCAAGATGGGTCGTGAGCAATATCGCAAGCTAAAGGTATATGCAGGTAGTGAGCATCCGCATGAGGCACAGCAGCCCGAGGTCCTCGACCTTGCGGCCATGAACGATAAAAACAAGAGGGGTGCTGCGGCATGACCGACGAAACCCAAGCCACCGATCAGGCACCGGTTGTAGGTGGCGCAATTGCTACCGCTGCTGCGGCTTTGGCAGATGTGGCCGGACTGGCCGCTGTTGAAGTTCAGGTGGAACCGAAGATCGACGAACTGGGTCGCACCTATGCGACCGGCAAGCGTAAAGACGCGGTTGCCCGTGTCTGGATCAAGCCGGGCAATGGTCAGCTGACCGTGAATGGTCGTTCGGGCGAGGTTTACTTCGCACGTCCGGTTTTGCGGATGGTGCTCTCGCAGCCTTTCCAAGTCACCGACCGGATTGGTCAGTACGACATCGTTTGCACGGTTGCAGGCGGCGGGCTTTCGGGCCAGGCCGGCGCGGTGCGTCACGGCATCTCCAAGGCATTGATGCTGCGTGAGCCGGAGCTTCGCGGCATTCTCAAGAAGGTCGGCATGCTGACCCGTGATTCGCGCGTTGTAGAGCGTAAGAAATACGGTCGTGCTAAGGCCCGACGCAGTTTCCAGTTCTCGAAGCGCTAAACTTTCTCGATCTTGTTATCGAGTTTGGAAAGAGCGCGTCTGGGACGCGCTCTTTTCGTATGTGAACTTAAAAAGAAAACCGGTGATGTCATGACAACTAAGGTCTTCATCGATGGCGAGGCGGGAACCACCGGCCTCCAGATCCAGGAACGGCTCGCCCCGCGCGTCGATATTTTTCTCATCCGGTTGGGTCAGGAAGCCCGCAAGGATGCCTCCGCGCGCCGTGATGCCCTGAACGCGGCAGACGTGGCGATCTTGTGCCTGCCCGATGACGCGGCCCGGGAATCGGTCGCGATGATTGAGACGGATACAGCGGTGATTGATGCCTCGACGGCGCATCGCGCAGTCGATGGCTGGACTTATGGCTTTCATGAATATGGCCCCGGACATCGCGATGTGATGCGGGCGTCAAAACGGATAAGCAATCCGGGCTGCTATGCGGTGACGTCCGTGGCCATGCTGCACCCGCTGGTTTTTCGTGGGCTGTTGCCCGGCGACGCTCCGATCACCATCAATGCCGTCTCGGGTTATTCGGGTGGTGGTAAATCGCTGATCGCGGCCTTTGAGGATGCGAACGCAGACAACAAGACAGACAGTGTTATCTACAGTTATGGGCTGACCCTCGAGCACAAGCATCTGCCCGAGATTGTCCGGTGGGCTGGTCTGGCGCATCCGCCGGTCTTCGTACCGAGTGTTGGACACTATCGTCAGGGGATGCTGGTGCAGGTACCGCTGGCGCTTTGGGGCCTGCCGAGAGCACCCAAGGCCGCTGATCTTCATGCTGCGCTTGCCGAACATTATGAGGGTGAGAGATTTGTAAAGGTCGCGCCGTTTGAGACGACTGAAACACTTAGTCAGCTCGATCCGGAGAGCCTAAACGGCACCAACGAATTGCACCTCTATGTGCTGCACAACGAAGCCAACGGGCAGGCGGTGCTTGCGGGCCTGATCGACAATCTTGGAAAAGGGGCCTCGGGACAGGCTGTCCAGACCCTCAATTTGCTGATGGATGTCGATGAAGGCGCTGGCCTTTAGATTTTAGGTAATAAGGAATTCCACCATGTCGAATGCTATCAAACCCTTTCTCGGTGTCATGCCTACCATTGCTGATGATGTGTTCATCGCCGACACCGCTTCGGTGATCGGGGACGTGCATATAGGGGCCGGGTCGAGCATCTGGTATGGCTGCGTCCTGCGCGGCGACAGCGGCAGCCGGATTACGATCGGCGAACGGGTGAACGTTCAGGACGGCACGGTGATCCATCTGAACGGCGCGCGCGACGACGGCACGCCGGATATGCCGACGGTTATCGGTGACGACATCACCATCGGTCATTCCGCGCTGATCCATGCTTGTAGGCTGGAAAGCGGCTGCTTTATCGGCATGCGTTCGGTTATCCTCGATGGTGCGGTGGTCGAAAGCGGTGCGATGGTCGCCGCAGGCGCCGTGGTTTCACCTGGCAAGGTGGTCAAAAAAGGTGAGCTTTGGGCTGGGACCCCGGCCAAACCTCTGCGCGATCTGCGCTCCGAGGAACTGGCCTTCTGGCCGGAATCGGTGAAGATTTACTGCAGTCTTGCCCAGGACCACATCAAGTCCGGCAACGATTCAAAAGGTTGACCACTCCCCCTGATCGTATTCGAGCTATGCTCGAATACCGCAGCCGGGTTCCCAATCGACCTGTGACGGCGACGATTATCCTCGCGCTTGTGCTAGGGTTTATGGCGTTCAGCAAATCTCATGACTTGGATGCAGAATCCGCACGCCTAAAGGTGGAACGCGAAATACATGCAGACTGTTCCGGTGCGGTGCGGATAGGAAACGCTCAGGCTTTCGAGATACTGGACAAAGAGGGGCGGTTCGACCGCTTTGAGGTCACGCAATCAGTGACCCTTGCGAACGGCAAGTCGCAGCACATTCTCGGGTCAGTCTGGCCGGATATCACCATCGGCCCGCGCATTCCGACGGGCGGCGGGGATTATTTTGCGCTGATAGAGTTCAACGACATTGTCGAATTGTCGCATGTGACAGGCGGTTGCTAGTCGGCTTTGGTTCCTTATCTGAGTCGTAAGCTAGCATAGCTGCCTGGTGCAGCTTCGATGACCTTCAGCTTGCCGTCCCCAGGCACTCGTGCGGCAATCTGGCCGCCGGCATTCTTTTTCAGCCATTTGCGCCATTCGGGCCACCAGGAGCCATCGTGCTGCTTTGCGCCCTCGAACCATTCGTCCGGCGTGGCCGGATTTTTCGCATTGGTCCAATAGCCGTATTTTTCATTCGCAGGCGGGTTTACCACGCCGGCGATATGTCCTGAACCGGCGAGACAGAATTTGACGTCGCCCTTGTAGATCTGGGTCGCGGCATAGGTTGATTTCCACGGCGCGATATGATCTTCCTTTGTCGAGAGAATAAAGGTCGGCAGATCGACCTTGGTGAGGTCGATTGGCACACCGTCGAGTATGATTCCACCGGGTTCGATCAGCTTGTTGTCCTGATACATGTTGCGCAGATAGAAGCGGTGCATCTCGGCTGGCATCCGGGTTGAGTCCGAGTTCCAATAGAGCAAATCGAAGGGGAATGGCTCCCGGCCGAGTAGGTAGTTGTTCACCACGAAGGACCAGATCAGGTCATTGGCCCGCAGCATATTGAAGGTGGTCGTCATGGATGCGCCTTCGAGATAGCCATCCACGCCCATTCGCTCCTCAAGAGAATTGAGCTGCTCCTCATCGATGAAGACGCCAAGTTCGCCGGGCTCTTTAAAGTCGACCATCGCGGTGAAGAAGGTTGCTGACTTGAATCGGTCGTCCTTTTTCTCTGCCATATAGGCCAGCGTACTGGCGCTCAGGGTGCCGCCGAGGCAATAGCCGATGAGGTTGGCTTCCTTGGAGGCTGTCGCTTTTTCGATGGCGTCTAGCGCATCGAGCGGACCTTCGAGCATATAATCCTCGAAGGACTTGGCTGCGAGCTTGCTGCCGGGGTTTACCCAGGAGATCACGAAGACGGTTAGCCCCTGATTGGTGCACCATTTGATGAAAGAGTTTTTCGTCTGAAGGTCCAAGATGTAATATTTGTTGATCCAGGGCGGAACAATCAGGAGCGGGCGCTTGTCGACCTGCTCCGTACTCGGCTCAAATTGGATCAGCTGCATCAGGTCGTTCTGGTAGACGACCTTACCCGGTGTCGTTGCAACGTTCTCGCCGAGTGTAAAAGCGCCCTCATCGACCTGGCTGATGCGCAACTCGCCATCGCCCTTTTCTATATCGGACAAAAGGTTCTCGAGCCCTTTTACCAGATTCTCGCCCTTTGATTTAATCGTGGCACGAATGACTTCGGGATTGGTCATCAGGAAGTTGGTCGGGGCGAGCGCGTCGACGAACTGACGTGTATAGAAATCAACTTTCTTGGCCGTCTTGTCGTCGAGACCCTCAACATCTTGAACGGCGTTGGTCAGCCAGCGTGATGACAACAAATAGGATTGCTTGATGTAGTCGAAAACGATGCTCTCATCCCATTCAGCATCTCGGAAACGACGGTCATCTGATGTCGGAGCAGCGATCGCGTCGACCTCGACGCCCATCATCTTCTGGGTGGTGCTCTGCCACAGGCCCATATAGTCCTGCCAAAGCTGCATCTGGGCCTGCATCATCTGGGCCGGATTAGCCATCATCTGCTTGGTGAGTTCAATAAATTCTTTACACACATTCATGGAGTCTGCCATGCGCATGGAGCCCGATTTTTTGGACATAAAACTAGTTATAAGTGCCTGACTGCGTTCCGCAATCTGCGCCATGTAAGCTGCCATATCTTCCACGTCGGGAATCTGTTTATTGCCATTATCTTCATTTTGTTGATCCGGCATTCGATAATCCTCTATAACTGCTTAACTTTTTTGATTCGCGCCTGGCTAGACGTGTTTGTTCGTTGAAATTAAGTGTGTAGAGTCAGCCCTATGTTGCACTGCACGCAAAATCAAGGGAATAGACCGACAGGTTTTGATTCGTGTAACCCGATAAGGGGTGGACTTAGATGAAGAATAGTCCTTTTAAGATTTTAAGCCGGGTACTTCCGGTTCTTGTTATTCTAGCGCTGAGCGGTTGCTCGTATCTGGACGTATTCGGTCTGTTCGAAGACGATGTGCCAACCGCGCAGACATCTGCGGATAAGGATTTGCGGGATCGTTCAAGCACCGAGCAGGCATCTGCGGAAGGTTCCGTCACTCCGTCACTGACATCTGTCCCAATTCGTCCTGCCGCAGGCTCGATAGCCACGCGTAATCGCGTGGTCGAAGGACTGATCTCGGATCGAGAAAATGCGCGCTATACCGACGAGGCCATTCGTCTGCAGGGCAGCACCCGCTCGGTCGCTGATACGACCCAGGCTGCCTCTGCACCGGCACCCTCACTTGCACCGGTTTCCGTGACTCCGCCGATCGCCGTCACGCAGTCACCTGCACCGATCATCCGGGCCGCGGTTCCGATACCGCCGCCGCCTGTATCCGCGTCATCCCAGTCTGTTGTTGTCGATATGAGCGCTCTCGGCGGCGACGGCTATAGCCCGGCTTCTGCGCAGATTAGCCGCGAATCCCAGGTGGCAACCATTCAGTTCGGCTATAGTTCCTCTCGTCTCGCTGTCCGAGATCAGCAGCTGATTACGACCGTGGCCTCAGCCTATCGCCAGAACGGAGGAAATATCCTCGTGGTTGGTCATGCCAGTGCGCGGACCAAGCAGTTGTCTGAACCCAGTCACAAGGTCGCCAATTTTAAGGTATCTTTTGCGCGGGCTAATGCAGTTGCTCAGGCTTTGATCCGTGCCGGTGTTGCACCGGAACGTGTCACCGTGGAAGCGGTCGCCGACGATCAACCGGTTTATTCCGAAGCAATGCCTTCGGGTGAAGCCGGCAATCGCCGGGCGGAGATTTTTTTCCTCCAATAGGAAGCTAAAACCTCTCGCTCACGCGCACTTGTATCGGTAAAAGGTCGCCCGGCGGAGCTTGCGTCGCCGCGATCTTATTGTGTCTCCTTTAACCAAACCGGATTGGCCCCATGAATACCGAGTTCCACCGCATTAGGCGGTTGCCGCCCTACGTTTTCGCCGAAGTGAATGCGATGAAAGCGGCAGCACGTGCGGTAGGTGCGGACATCATCGATTTAGGTATGGGGAACCCTGACCTTCCTACCCCGCCACATATCGTGGAGAAGCTGATTGAGACGGTTCAAGATCCGAGCACCCATCGCTATTCGAATTCGCGTGGCATTCCCGGTCTGCGCAAAGCGCTTGCGGGTTACTACCAGAGACGCTTTGGCGTTGCGCTGGACCCAGAGACCGAAACAATTGTGACAATCGGTTCTAAGGAAGGCCTGGCCAACCTGGCTCAGGCGATTACGGGACCCGGGGACATGATCCTTGTCCCCAATCCGTCCTACCCGATTCATCAGTTCGGTTTCATTATCGCCGACGGCACGGTTCGCTACCTGCCTGTCGAGCCCGATGATGCTTTCCTTGAAGCATTGGAACGCGCGGTGCTGCATTCCCAGCCCAAGCCGGCCGCGCTCGTGCTGTGCTACCCGTCGAACCCTACAGCGTTGACCGCCGATCTGGAGTTCTACGCCAAGGTAGTGGAATTTTGCCGTGCGCAGGATATCATCATCCTGTCCGATCTGGCCTATTCAGAGATTTACTTTGATGGCAATCCGCCGCCCTCAATCCTTCAGGTGCCCGGTGCGAAAGATGTTGCCGTCGAGTTCACGTCGCTCAGCAAGACCTATTCCATGCCAGGATGGCGCATTGGATTTGCCGCTGGAAATCCGCGTCTGATTGGTGCGCTGGCCCGGGTTAAAAGCTATCTCGATTATGGCGCATTCACGCCAATCCAGGTGGCCGCCGCCGCGGCACTGAACGGTCCGCAGGACTGCGTTAAAGAAACCCGGGCGATCTATCAAGAACGGCGTGATGTTTTGGTGGACGGTTTGGTTCGTGCCGGATGGGATGTACCGGTGCCGCGTGCGAGCATGTATATCTGGGCACCGATCCCCGAGCCATTCACTTCGCTGGGCAGCGTTGCTTTCTCTAAATTGCTTCTCAAGCACGCCCATGTGGCCGTGTCGCCGGGGCTGGGGTTTGGGGAGAATGGTGACGGACATGTGCGCATTGCGCTGGTCGAAAACACCCAGCGTATTCGTCAGGCCATCCGCAATATCAAGCAACTGCTTTCTGACTCGGATAAGGCACTTGCCGATGCGGCAGATGCCGCCCAGATGTCCGTTGCGGCGAAATAGGGAACAATTCAATGGATGACGCACTCCGCGTAGCAATCGCCGGACTTGGCAACGTTGGCGCTGGAACGATCGAGGTTCTGGGCAAACATACTGAGCTAATCGCCCGGCGCGGTGGTCGCGCGATCGAAATTGTGGCCGTGTCAGCGCGCACACGTAGCAAGGATCGCGGTGTCTCGCTGGATGGCTTCGAATGGTATGACGATCCAGTTGCGATGGCGCGTGAGGCTGATGCGGATGTGGTGGTTGAGCTGATCGGCGGCGAGAGAGACCCGGCTAAGGCGGTTTGTGAAGCGGCGATCGCACACGGCAAACATGTGGTGACAGCCAACAAGGCATTGGTTGCGGTTCACGGCAATGAACTGGCTGCTGCTGCGGAAGCAGCTGGGGTGTCCTTGAACTACGAAGCCGCAATTGCCGGTGGCATCCCGATTGTGAAGGCGCTGCGTGAAGGTTTGGCCGGCAACGAAATCACCCATGTCTATGGCATACTCAACGGGACCTGCAATT
>JAPKDV010000220.1 GCA_028822385.1 Alphaproteobacteria bacterium | reverse complement strand
TGCTGCACGGCAACCGAACCTATTTGCTGCAGGATGACGACGGACAAATTCTCGATGCCCATTCGATCTCAGCCGGGCTCGACTATCCCGGTATCGGCCCGGAGCACTCCTGGCTGAACGACAGCGGTCGTGTTGAATATGTGTCTGTGCGTGACGATGAAGCACTTGAAATGTTCCAACTCTGCTCGCGGCTCGAAGGCATCATTCCCGCACTCGAGCCCTCTCACGCCCTCGCCCATATAAGAAAAATTGCACCGGCGCTTCCGGCAGATCACCTGATGATTATGAACATGTGCGGTCGCGGTGACAAAGACGTCTTTACCGTCGCTGATGCCCTCGGAGTGAAGCTGTGAGCCGAGGCACGACCAGCGGGCGCATCGAAGCGCGTTTCGGCGCGCTACGGGAGGAAGGCCGTGCGGCTTTTGTGCCATTCATCATGGCCGCCGACCCGGACTATCCGACCAGCCTCGAAATTCTCAAAGGTCTGCCTAGTGCCGGTGCAGACATTATCGAGATCGGCGTGATGTATTCCGACCCAATGGCCGACGGGCCTGCGATTCAGGCAGCAGGCCTGCGTGCGAAAGCAGGCGGCGCGCGTGTCACCAGAACCCTCGATATGGTGCGCAACTTCCGCAAAGGTGACGATACCACCCCTATCATCCTGATGGGCTACTACAATCCAATCTATATCTACGGGGTTGATAGGTTTCTCATCGACGCCGGCGAAGCTGGCGTCGATGGACTGATCGTTGTAGATCTGCCCCCCGAAGAGGATTCAGAACTTTGCATCCCCGCGCTCGATGCCGGCATGCACTTCATACGGCTGGCAACGCCCACGACCGATGATGAACGTATTCCCGCCGTGCTCGCAAACACGTCTGGCTTTGTCTATTACGTCGCCGTCGCCGGTATCACAGGCACCAAATCGGCTGACACCAGCACGATCCACGCAGCGGTTACTCGCCTAAAACGCCATACAGATCTCCCCGTGGCTGTCGGGTTCGGCATCAAAACACCGGAACAAGCACAGGAAGTCGCCGAAGTAGCAGACGCCACAGTGGTCGGATCTGCCATTGTGCAAACCATTTCTGATAATCTAAACGCAGACGGAAAAGCAGGACCAGAGTTGGTCCAAAAGGTTCTCGACTTCACGCGACAATTATCCAGCGGGGTACGCAATGCCTCTCGTCGAGCCGCTGAATAGGGCAGCCATGAGATCGATGTGAGCTGGTCCTTCAAATTTGTCCGCCCCAAAATTCGAGCCCTCGTCGAGGAAAATGTCGTTGCCGACAACCTCTGGCACAATTGCTCCGCCAGTGCGCAGATGCTCTTTCATCGTGAACCGGAAGAGCATTTTAATGTCTTCCATACTTGCGAACATAAACTGCTAACCAACGCCAGACGGCGGCTCGAACTCTGGTTTAATAAAGGTGCGTACACGAGAGTTGGTCTTTCCTCGGTCACAGTCGGTCTGCTGAAGTTTCATGATACCGGCACCTGCCGCGCCCGATGGTGACCGGAGCCAGCGCCGCGCAGGCCATCGATACCCTTCTCGCGCATTTTGTGCGGTATCACCCGGACCGGATCGAGTTGTCGCTGGACCGGATGTATCGCCTGCTGGCTGATCTGGGTGATCCTCACACCAGATTGCCACCGGTGATCCATGTTGCGGGCACGAACGGCAAGGGATCCACAGTGGCCTTCCTTTCGGCTGCACTGGAAGCTTCCGGGAAAACCGTCAGCACCTACACGTCACCGCATTTGATCCGCTTTGCTGAACGCTATCGCTTTGGCGGAACCACCCTTGAGGATGCCGAGCTTCTTGCACTGTTCAAAGAGATCGATGACATCAACGGGGGCAAGACGATCACCGAGTTTGAAATCACGACCGCGGCCGCGTTTCTCGCCATGTCGCGCGCACCCGCGGACGTTGCGATACTGGAGGTGGGTCTTGGCGGGCGATTCGATGCAACCAACGTAATCACCCGGCCACTGGCAACTGTGATCACCCGGGTTGCGATGGATCATATGGATTTTCTCGG
>JAPKDV010000009.1 GCA_028822385.1 Alphaproteobacteria bacterium | reverse complement strand
GGGGCACCCCCGCTTTCTCAGTTGGGACTCCCCGTATCCCCTATTAATACTAATCCGGACGAATAAATCTCGTTTCAGTGGGATTCAGCTAACGGAACTGGTTTCGGGGGAGGGTGCCAGCTAAGGCAGGGGTCAATAAAGCCGTATCTTCTGTCGAGCTTAGTGCACCTGGTAGTGCGTCTCAGGAAATAAATTTTACTCCTTTCTGCATACGTCCGGAACAGCACTAAGTCAGTAAACCCTTTAGCTTTAACAAGCCCTCCAGCTCTCCAAGCTCCCGCAGTTTCTCGGCACGTATTCTGCGTTTCTCTCGCGTTTCCCACCCATAACCGCAAATTCTATGATTTGAACTGTTCTTCCGGCACATCGTCGAACGATGCGTAGTTAAGGTCGTAAAGACGCGCGTAGAGCCCGCCTTGTGCGACCAGCGCAGCGTGGGGTCCGATTTCGACGACGTGGCCGTTCTGCAGGACGACAATCCTATCGGCGTTGCGCACGGTGGCAAGCCGGTGGGCGATGACGATGCCGGTGCGGCCCTCGAGCAAACGTTTGAGGGCTGTTTGGATTTGGCGCTCGGTATGGCTGTCGATATTTGCCGTCGCTTCGTCGAGCACCAGTATCTTGGCGTCTGCCACCAGTGCGCGGGCAAAACTAAGCAATTGGCGCTGGCCGAGCGATAAGTTACGGCCTTGTTCTTCGAGAATTGTGTCATAGCCGTTGGCGAGCAGGGTGATAAAATCATGGGCGCCTACCACGCGCGTAGCGCGTTCGACATCCTCGCGGGTCGCCCCGACGGTCCTGTACCTGATGTTCTCGAATATAGTTCCGGTGAATAGGAAAGGGTCCTGCAAGACCATGGCGATGTGCTTACCCAGCGCCGCCTTGGCGTAGTCGCGCACGTCGTAACCGTCGATCAGCACCGCACCCTCGTTGACCTCGTAAAACCGATGTAGCAGCGACGTAATACTAGTTTTACCCGAGCCTGTCGGGCCAACTAGGGCCAAAGTCTCGCCCGGAGCCAGCTTAAAATTTACATTCTGTAATACCGGCTGATTCTTGACGTAACTGAACGTGACGTTACGGAACTCGACTGATCCCTCTATGGTATCTGGGTCCATGGCATCGGGACCGTCGTCGATAGCCAAGGGAACGTCGAGGACTTCGAAGATTCGTTTGCCCGACGCCATGGCTCGTTGCATTACGGAGTACTGGATGGTGAGCGAGCGGATAGGGTCGAAAAAACGTTGTACGTAAAATAGGAAGGCGATCATGACGCCTACGTCAAGCGTACTATCTAGGACTTGGAGACCGCCGACCACGATCACGATTCCCATCGCCGCACCGGTCAGAGTGTCGACGATCGGCACCATCATTTGGGCCATTTGGGCAGACTTCAGGTGTGCATTGAGATTATCTTGGACCTTCTCGTCGTATAGATCGAAATTGACCGACTCGCGTCGCATGCTCTGCACCGTTCGTACGGCTCGGATCCCTTCGGCCAGGGCGCCATTGGCGTTGGAGTTGGTTTCTCGAGCGCGGCGGAATGCCACCCGTGCGCGTGGCAACCAGATCACGCGGACGATGAACAAGGTCGGCACCACCGACAGGGTGAGGATGCCAAGCTCAAAATCCATAGTCAGCATGATGACGACGATGCCAAATAGCAGGACCAGATCCCCGAACGCGGTGACAGAGTTTTCGAGAAATTCCTGCAGAGAGTTTACGTCGCCGGTTAGGCGCGACATCATGCGCCCGGTTTCGGTTTTATCCATAAACGAGAGAGATACATTTTGCAGATGGGCGTACATGGCTTGGCGTAGATCGAAGATGACATGCTCGCCGGTTATCCCTATCAGCCGGTCCTGCAGCCAGTTGGCGCCGTAATTGACCGTAATGACGGCCGCGAACACCATGACCACCAGAAGCAGGCCGACGGCATCGCCATCGTTGGCCAAAATCACATTGTCGATGCCGAACCGAATAATTAGTGGTATGGCCAATTGGGCCATGGTGACGACCAAGACTGCGGCGATTGCTAGCCAAACTTGTTTGCGGTAGGGCCGCACATAGGCCATGAATCGGCGTACCACGCCACCATCAAACAGTGCACCAAACATTTCCTCATCGAGGTTGATCTGCGAGCCCACATAGGCGTGTGGTGGGCGGCCGCGCTCCGGTGGGTTCTGGGTGCTGTCGTTCGTCGTGGTCATTGCGCCGCCCCCTTAATGCTGGAGGGGTTGTTATCCAGTTCGTTGTCGAGCTGGTTTTGTAAGAAATGGAGTTCGGCGTAGTGGCCCCCTTGAGCGATCAGGCTGTCGTGTGTCCCCCGCTCGATGATTCGTCCGCCCTTGAGAAATATAATCTCGTCGGCATGGAGTAGGGTTCTCAAGCGGTGGGAAATAAAGATCGTTGCGCAGGATTTCATGGGCGCTTTCAGTAACTCGCGGATCTGCTGCTCGGTACCAGCATCGATCGCCGCCGTCGAATCGTCGAGGATCAGTACCGCTGGCTCGAGCATAGCGGTACGGGCGATCGCAATGCGCTGCTTCTGCCCCCCCGACAGTGATACTCCGCGTTCGCCTACCAAGGTACTGTAGCCTTCGGGTAGACTGCCAATAAATGTATCAATCTGTGCCAAAGAGGCAGCATTGACGATGGACCCGTCTTCGGCCCAGGGATCGCCATAGGCGATGTTGTTTTCCAGCGATGTCGTAAACAGGAACGGGTCCTGTGGTACTGCCAACACCTGACGGCGGAGTGATTCCAAGGTGACATCGCGTACATCCTGACCATCTAGGGTAATGCGGCCGTCGGAGACGTCGTAGAAGCGGGTTAGCAGATGGGCGATTGTCGATTTTCCGGCCCCTGGCGGTCCAACGATTCCGAGGGACCGGCCACGTTGGACCTTGAACGAGACCCCATGCAGTGTTGGAAGGCCGTCATCGCCGTCATAGCTAAACGAGACATTTTCGTAACTGACCAGGGAGTCCTTGATTTGCAGCGGCTTTGCGCCGGGCCGGTCAGCGATTGTAGGCTCAAGATCGAGGACCGCAAACAGCCGGCGTCCGGTAGTCGAGGCCCGAGCGAACGAGTTCACTAGTAGGCCCAGTTGGCGGACCGGCGATTGAAGAATCGTCATGAAGGTGAGAAATTCGGTTAAGTCACCCACGGTCAGACGGCCCTCAAGCACACGCAATCCGCCAACCCACAGAACAAGACCCATTGCTATGAAATAGGCGAACGTCATGATTGTGGTCGACGCCACCCTGGTCTTAATGCGTTGGTCGGCCAGCGCCATCGCGGTGTCCGCCGCTTCCCCATATTTGGCGAGCTCATAGTTTTCAGCGCCGAACGCACGAACCACCCGGATGCCTGTTAGGTTCTCGTCCATGATCCTGCCGATGACCCCCATCCGCTCCTGCAGGGCCAGCCATAGAGACCGCAGCTTGAGCCGCGCCATGGCCGACTTCCATGCTACGAACGGCACAAAACTAAGGCTCATGGCGCCGAGAATTAGGTCGGCAGAGAGAAGTAGATAAGAGCCGGCACCAATTAGAATGGTCAACAGGACGAGGCGCATCAGGCCGGTACTGACGAACATCCGTACGCCTTCTAGGTCGAGCATGCCGCGGGTGATTAGCTCTCCGGTATGAACCCTGTCGTGGAATGAAAAGCTTAAACCTTGCAGTTTATTGTAGAAGGCGAGCCGGAGGCCGTTAGCCATCATATGGCCAACGGCTTCGCCAGTATAATTGTGTATGAGGGTGAAGAGGCCGCGTAGAATTGAGACGCCGAGCAGCAGCGCTGCAGTTTGGAAAAGTGTGGTGCGGGCATCCGACTTCGCGGAGCTAACGGTGTCGAGTAGGCCCAGCGCGCCATCAACGGCACTACCGAGAAGCGGAGGTACAGCGAGTTGGAATAGCGCGGCGATCACGGTTGCGCCGACGGCGATGAGAACACGGCCGCGATAGTGAAGGCACAGCTGGATGATGCGCCACAGTATCTGCGCGTCGTTGCCTAACTGGTGATCGATATCGGAAGGCGAAGTCGTCAAGGGTTGGTCCAGTTTAGAGTTCGGAAGCGACCTTGGTGACGCGCGACGGGTAAGCGAAATGGGTGCTGTTGGAGCTCTTAGTTTTACCGCGGCAGCTAGTTTTATTCGAGGTTATACAACTCTTGGGGGGGATATGACTAAATCCTATCTCTGAAAATAATCTCGTTGTTGCGCTGTGGCTCGGGATGCCGCCATTGGTAACTAACATAAAATATTATCGCTTAATTCTTTGCCAACCTGCTAAGCACTGGTTAACAAGAAATATGTGAACCGATGTTGGAAGTTTCTCGTATTAAAGTAGTACAATTCGTTAATTGGTAAAAAATGACTACACCGTTACCAATGCGGTCACCCGCTCGCTCTCAGATGACTTCTCTATTCGGCAATAAGAGCCTAATAGGAAATCCGCAGATGAAAATCTTTACAGATCACCGTGAGGTGTCTGAAAAATCGCACGGAAACGTGTATGCTATTGGCAACTTTGATGGACTGCATGTCGGCCATCAGGAGCTTCTTCAGCAAACATTGCGTATATCAGAAGAGATGATGAAACGTCCGGCAATTTTGACGTTTGATCCTCATCCGCGGGAGTTTTTCGCCCCGTCAGCATTGCCTTTCCGTCTTGCTACCACTGCACAAAAGACCCGTGAGCTAGCTAGTTTGGGAGCAGGCCTCTGCCTTAATCAGAATTTCGAAAAAGATTTTTCTGTATTAACTCCATCGGAGTTTGTGCGTAGAGTCTTGCTGGATTCCCTGCGGGCAGCACATTTGGTCGTGGGTGCTGATTTCAAATTTGGCTATCGTCAGTCTGGTAATACAGACATGTTGAAGGAACTCTGTAGCCAACTAGGTATAGGGATATCTGTAGTTGATCAGATCAGAGTTGGGAGTGAGACAGCTTCATCTTCCTTAGCTCGTGACCATATCTGCGAGGGTGAGATGTCATCTGCCGCAAACGTCCTCGGGAGACCTTGGTCCGTTGAGGCAATTCCGGTACTTGACAATGACATATATTCTTTCGATCTCTCATATTATACGAAGATCAAGAATGGAGAGTACGCCGTTCGCATCGATGGTGCGCCACTCTGTGCCACTTTGAACGAATTGGGTGATGGTCAACAATTTTTATCGGTCCCGAGCTATCTGAATTTACGCAGAAGTAGCAGTGTGATCATCGAATTCGCTTCCTGAATTCCTCTTCTCGGATTAGTTCAATCGGCTTTGATGTGAATTGGATAGTATTGCTGGTTTGCGCAAGAAGGGTGACGACCAGCTCCCTCTCCCTCCACCGATGGTCTGCGAGAAGCGGCCCTTGGACAGTGGCCAGCGCATATGATGCCGGGGAAAATGTATGCCGACGAGTGACTATTAGCCGACGTATTCGCAGAAATTCTATGGTAGCAGTTGCCTCCGGAGAAGGGTCATGGCATCACCCCGATACTCTGTTTTGCGATATAATTTTACAGCTTATTCTATTGCGCGGCTACGATCTTAGTGCCGAGTAAACTCGACATCATCGCCTTCATTTTAGGGTTTGGTGCGGTTTGGATTTATATTGGTTGGCAATTCGGAGGCTGGTTCCCGCCAGACTGACAGTGCCATCGGCGATGGCCCCTCATTCGTAATCAAATTACCTGCTTGGAAGCGGCATGATCAAAAAAATTCAGTTTAGTTGTTTCGGCCTCGCATCAGAGGTTCTGGAGTGTGTTGAGGCGCCGGATCCTGATCCTGCGGGTGCCGGCGAGGTAGAGATTGATATGATCTATATGCCCCTAAACCCGTCTGACCTCATGATGACAGGGGGGATTTATGGTGGGGCGCCACCGTCGCTTCCCTGTGATATGGGGCGCGAGGGCGTTGGACGCATTATTGCAACGGGGCCAGGGGTTTCTGGTTTTAGTGTTGGTGACCTAGTCATGCCGTTTACGGCGCCTACCTGGCAAAGCAAGATTGTTAGGCCGGTG
The DNA here is from genome assembly GCA_028822385.1 of Alphaproteobacteria bacterium. Lineage (GTDB taxonomy): Bacteria > Pseudomonadota > Alphaproteobacteria > UBA6615 > UBA6615 > JABJAG01. The sequence continues at coordinate 29,882 of JAPKDV010000009.1, read as the reverse complement.
AAATCCTTGGTCCCGCTATCCCCAGGAATAGATTTGCAACAAGCTGCCATGTTGCGGTCAGGACCTGCCACAGCAAGTCTAATGCTGCGGGATTTCGTCGATTTGGAAACTGGAGATTGGGCGATACAGAATGTGGCAAACTCAGCCGTTGGGACCTGTTTCGCCCAACTAGCTGGAAGCCGAGGCATTAATACTCTGAATATTGTCCGGCGGGTCGAATCTGGTACGCATCTTCTGGACGTTCCGGGTGCTATTGTCATTGAGCACACCGGCGGCCCTTCTGACGAACTAAAACAAAAAGTGGAAGATGCCACGGCGGGTGCCCCGGTGAGGCTCGGCCTTGATGCGATTGCAGGGTCTTCGACCGATGCACTGGCCCAAAACCTGTCGAATGGGGCAACCTTGGTGAACTATGGCGTCCTGAGTAAGGAACCTTGCCAGATATATGGCGGACACCTGCATTTTCGAAATATCACCATTCGTGGCTTCTGGATGTCGCAATGGCTGCAGTTGGCTGAGCCCGCAGCAATTCTGAAGCTCTATGCCGAACTCGCCGAACAGATGGAAAAAGGTGTTTTGCGGATTGCTGTTGCGGGTCAGTACAGCTTTGAACAGATCAAAGACGCTGCGGAACATTCCGCCCGTGATTCGCGGGACGGAAAGGTTTTAATCGGTCCAGTATAAGCCGGACGTCTAAATCGGTTACGGCAGAAACGGTTGACGTTGCTTAAATTTGGACATGTTGCCTAGAACGATTTTCGACATAGATGATGTGTATTCACGCAATCATTAATTGTAGAGTTAAAAGTTTATGAGCAACATTTTTCACCTTGCCGTTCTTGCTGGTCACCTTCCCGCTACACTGCCGTTCTACACCGAGATTCTCGGGTGCAAACTAGGCCCTTCGGAAGAGGGGAAGTGGCAGGATGTTGATTTTTGGGGCAATGAACTAACGCTCCATGAAAGCATACCCAGAACCCAGGTTGAATCTGACAGAGAGCGTCATGTCGTTGATATGGGGGCCGTGTGTGTACCGCATTTTGGAGTTCACATCGAATGGGATGTTTACCTACGGATTAAGGAAAATGTCCGGAAGTCCGTTGGGTTCTATGACGAACCCTATATTCGGTTTGAAGGTCAGGACACGCAGCAGGAGACCTTCTTTGTTGAAGATCCCAACCTAAATGCCTTAGAGATTAAGAGCCTTCAGGGCTCCTACTACGAGAAACGCTAACGCCTGGCGAAATCGTTGAGTGCGTTGCGTACGGATGCCGTATCGTTCACTCGGCGTTTCCATCATAACTCCATTGACGATGCCACGTGGTTCCGTAATTTGCTTTGATCGAAATTAAGATCCAGATATCTGCAAAGAATTCTGAACTATTTTATATTTCCGTCGGCGTTGCCGCTCACGCGGTTCTGATAATAAAAGGAAGCATTCCTATGCCTGACACAACGACCTACACCCCGCCAAAAGTTTGGAAATGGGATGCCGAAAATGGCGGCAAATGGGCTAGCACCAATCGGCCGGTAGCCGGAGCTATGGAAGAGGTCAAACTGCCGGTCGGAGAACATCCGCATCAGCTCTATTCTCTGGCGACGCCCAACGGCGTGAAGGTCACGGTGATGTTCGAAGAGCTGCTTGCGCTTGGCAAAACCGAAGCCGAATACGACGCCTGGTTGATTAAGATTGGTGATGGTGAACAGTTCGGCAGCGGGTTTGTAGACATCAACCCGAATTCGAAAATCCCAGCCATGCTGGACCACAGTACGCCGACCCCGACGCGGGTTTTCGAGTCCGCCTCGATCCTGTTCTATCTGGCCGAGAAGTTTGACGCCTTCATTCCGAATGATCCGTCTGCGCGGGCCGAATGCATGAACTGGTTGTTTTGGCAGATGGGCAGTGCGCCTTATCTGGGCGGGGGCTTCGGGCATTTCTATCACTATGCGCCGTCTCCAATGGAATACCCGATCGATAGGTTCACTATGGAGGTGAAACGTCAGCTGGACGTGCTCGACCGTAACCTTGCCGACCGGAAGTATCTGTCCGGTGACGAATACAACATCGCCGATATCGCGACCTATCCTTGGTACGGTAATGTGGTGCTTAACAATCAGTACGGAGCCGCTGAATTCCTTGATGTGGCCTCTTACAATAACGTGGTGCGCTGGGCCGAGGACATCCAGAGTCGTCCGGCAGTGCAGCGTGGCCGGCGTGTCAACAAGATGTCGGGACCCGAAGAAATGCAGGTTCACAACCGCCACAGCGACAGCGATATTGGCTGAATTGTCGACGAAGCGTCGTATGGGCATCTAACCTGAAACACAGGAGAATTCAGATGAACGAAAATATGGAACGGGCCGTTCTGGCAGGCGGATGTTTTTGGGGAATGGAAGACCTGATCCGAAAGCTACCTGGCGTGGCATCTACCCGGGTTGGCTATACGGGCGGGGACATCCCCGACGCGACCTATCCCAAACACGGAACCCATGCCGAGGGCATTGAGATCGTTTTCGATCCAAACCAGATCAGCTTTCGCACACTGCTTGAGTTCTTTTTTCAGATACATGATCCCTCCACATCCAATCGTCAGGGCAACGACGTGGGTATGTCCTACCGCTCGGGTATCTACTATGTGAGCGAAGCACAGAAGTCCGAGGCCGAACGCACCATTGCCGATGTAGATGCCAGTGGCCTGTGGCCCGGAAAGGTTGTGAGCGAAGTCGCGCCGGTTGGTGATTTCTGGGAGGCGGAGCCCGAGCATCAGGATTATCTGGAGCGCTTCCCAGCTGGCTATACCTGCCACTTTATTAGGCCCGGCTGGAAGTTGCCGCGTCGTGAAGACGCTGCCTAAGGAAATACGTCTAGGCGGTGGGTTTTATTCTGGACGCTAAATTTGGTGGCTAATACCGGTAGCGCAGTTTTGATTGTGGCCATGGTTATGTTTTCTGCCCGCGCACTCAGAAAACATTTCAGCGCAACGGCTGGTGTTTTGGTCTAGGCGCCAGGTCAGGTACCGCAAAAAGTCTGATAGGGTAGGGTCGTTTTCGCTCCAGGTTCGGCGAAGTTCTCTTGACCAGAAATCTCATCGAAGGGCTGACTCACGACAGCGAGTAGCGCCTCGAAGGGAGACATATCCTCGTGCTCGACTGCAGCGGCTAGAGCCTCTTCGACATGGTGATTGCGCGGTATGTAGATCGGATTGATCCGATCCATCGCATCTGCGCGTGCGTCAGCCTCAGCATTTTCTTCGGCCAGTCGCGCTCGCCAGATTTCTAGCCAAGCGTTGATGGCGGAAAGTTCGGCGAACTGGCCCCGCAAAGGGATCGCATCACCTCGTACAGCCTTTGCCAAGTAACGGAAAACCAAAGTGAAGTCGGCACTGCCTTGATGCATGGCTGTCAAAAGACCACCAATTAGTTCGCCGTCCGCTTCTTGTTCAGTGTTCAGGCCGATTTTCCGGCGCATTGCCGCCGTCCAGTAAGCGTCATAGCGCACGGGGATGGTGCTGATCACATCGGTTAAAATCTCGATCGCACGATCTTTGTCAGGATCAATCAATGGGATCAAGGTTTCTGCTAGTCTCGCAAGGTTCCAACCCAGAATGTCAGGCTGGTTGCCATAGGCGTAGCGGCCTCGGGTGTCGATAGAGCTGAAGACCGTGTCCGGCGCGTAGCTATCCATGAAGGCGCAAGGGCCGTAATCGATGGTCTCACCTGAAATGGTTATATTGTCGGTGTTCATCACACCGTGGATGAAGCCGATACTCATCCATTTGGCGACCAACGCGGCCTGCGCTTCGGTGACGGCCTCAAGGAAAGCCAGATAAGGGTTCTTCGCATCTGCGGCGTCGGTGTGATGGCGGGCGATGGCGTAATCGGCCAGTCGACGCACCGTCTCTGCATCACCTCGCGCGGCGAAAAATTGAAAGCTACCCACACGGATATGACTTGCAGCCACGCGTGTCAGAACTCCGCCAGGTAGGGGCGTTTCGCGCAGTACCGTCTCGCCGGTACTGACAGCAGCCAGCGCTCGTGTTGTGGGCACACCGAGCGCGTGCATCGCTTCACCAATCAGATATTCTCGCAGGACTGGGCCTAGCGCCGATTTTCCGTCACCACCCCGCGAGAAGGGCGTGCGGCCTGAGCCTTTGAGCTGGATGTCGCGCCGCTGCCCGTGAACGTCGATAACTTCGCCTAGTAAAAGCGCGCGACCATCACCCAACTGCGGGCTAAACCCACCGAACTGATGGCCGGCATAGGCCTGTGCCAGTGGTGCCGCGCCATCCGGAGCAACATTGCCGGAGAAAACACTCGTCCCTCCGTCTGTGTTTAAGGCGGCTGATTCCAGGCCGAGTTCTTCTGCCAGTGCGTGGTTAAGTTGCAGAAGTTTTGGCGCTTTTGCTGATGCCGCGTTGCACTCCACAAAGCAGCCCTCGAGATCGCGCGAGAAGCTGTTGTCGAATGCGAACTTAGGAAGAGCGGGGCTCGGGTTGTTCATGTTTTGGGGTTCCGGTGTCCTTACCTCTAGAAGATGGGGTTTCTGCCGAGGATGTCTATCTTAGGCGGCACCCGTGCCGGATACGGGTAGTTCATTTGGGAGCATGATGTGTTCGCGGCCAATCGAGGGAATGTCGGTAACACCCAGCACGGCCATGGTGCGCAGGACTTCGGATTCCAGAATTTCGATTGCGCGGGCTGCACCCGCCTCGCCAGCCGCCCCGACGCCATAAAGGGTAGCACGACCGATCGCGACGGCATCTGCACCAAGCGCAAGCGCCTTAAGGATATCACTGCCCCGTCGAACGCCGCTATCTGCAATGATCGTTAACTTATCGCCGACAGCCTCCACGATCGACGGTAGGGCATCCCAAGGTGTGACGGCGGTATCATTCACATTACCGGCATGGTTGGAAACGAATATGCCATCAGCTCCTACTTCGGCGGCCATGAGTGCGTCTTCGGGATGGAGAATGCCTTTAACTAGAAGCTTGTGCGGCCACAAATCACGGATGCGGCGCAGATAGTCCCAATCCATTGTGTCGTCACGATTGAGAAAGCTCTTTGATTTGGCTGAGACATAACCCGTCGCCTCGGCTTTCGCCGCTTCGGGAATGTGGATGTTCGAGAAAGCGGGTAGCTTTCCTTCTGCCATGTAGTAACGCCCGGCCGTGCCGAGCAGCCAGCGTGGGTGTTTCAGGCTGTCGACAGCTGTTCGCAGATTGATCTTGGGTGGAAACACTAGTCCGTTGCGCACATCGATTTCCCGGTTGTTGTAGACGGGAGAGTCGACGGTCACGACCAATGCTTCGAACCCCGCGTCGAGTGCACGCTGGATTGTAACAAATGCAGCTTCGGGATCTCGCCAGACATAGAGCTGGAACCATTGGGTTCCGCCGCCATTCTCAAGGACTTTCTCCATCGCCGTGTTGGAAGTGCTTGCGAGCGTAAATGGAATATTCGCCTTGGCAGCGGCACAGGCGAGTTCTGTTTCCCCGCGATACCAGACAAAGCCCGCCGGGCCGGTTGGTCCAATCAGAAAGGGTAGGTCATGCTGTTTACCCAGAATATTGGTCTGGGCATGGCGCTTGGAGGTGTTGCGCAGCACCCGGGGTCGCAACTTGATGCGGTCGAGCGCGACACGGTTGTCACGTATAGCGATCTGGTCTTCACTGCCCTTGTCGCAAAAATCGAACAGAGCCTTGGTGAGACGGCGTTTCGCCATATGGCGAAGATCTTCGATGTTGAGTGCCTGGCGGGACAAGTCAGCCATGGGGTTCTCCGTGAAACTCTCTAGTTCTGAAGCAAATGCGGGTACTGCTCGGTGAGCAGTGAGCCGTGATAGAATGTGGGGGTATAGGCGGGATGGGCGCGAATGGCCTCATGCCATTTTGAGATGGCAGGTTTGTCATCCCACATGGTTCCAAGCCCCAGATCAGCCATCCGGACGATGACCGGCATCATGGCGATGTCGGTGATGGTGAAGGCTTCACCCAGAAACCAAGGGCCGCCACTTTTTTCAATTTCAGCCTGCATGCGTTCAAGTGAACGTCCGAGCCGATCGATGGCCTCATTGTAGGCCTTTTCAGGAAATCCGAGGCGGCCGAAATTCAGCAGGAATTCCTTCCGCAAAGGTTTCGCATTAGCCATCGCAATGAATTCGTCTTCGGGCATATTCTGGAAGTTCACCAGAAATGCCATGTTGTAGGAAGGCACGCGCACCGCGGGCGTCGGGATTTCGTCAATATAGGCCATCAGCGAACGCATCCGTGCCCGGGCCAGCGCGTCTTCGGGAATCAGCGGGTGGGGCTCTGGAAACAATTCGTCGAGATACTGCACGATCACTAGGGAATCGATGATGCTCGTGTCCTTGTGAATTAAGGTCGGCACCAGCCCGTTGGGATTGATCGCCAGATATTCTGGTGTCAGTTGATCACCGGACCACAGGTCAAGGACGTGTTCCTTAAACGCTTTCTCTTTCGCGTGGAGGGCAAAGCGGACCTTGTGACTACAAATCGACTGGGTAGCGTTGTAGAGTTCGAATTCTGGCATTTTCCTAGCCTTGCATGACGTTCAGGCGACAGAGACCATGATCACACGAAGGGTTCAAGCCGAAAGCTTTTGTAAAAATCCGCGTCACGTAAAATCTGTCTCAACACTCGATCCTGGAGCACAAGGGAAGGGTACCCTGTTCGGGAAATGTGGAAAGAATCCGTAGTTGAATTCCGAACGTGACTGCACAGGAGAGATATCGTGAAAATTTACCATTCCCCGGGTTCCCGGTCTGTCCGTGTGATCTGGCTGTTCGAGGAACTTGGCCTTCCTTATGAACTGGAGCAGTTCAAACTTGGGGCGCCGGAGATGCGCTCACCGGAATATCTAAAGGTACATCCGATGGGCCGCGTGCCGGCACTTGAAGATGGCGATCAGACGATCTGTGAGTCCGGGGCCATTGTACAATATGTGCTGGCGAAATATGGCGACGGCGCGCTGGTGCCTGAAGTTGCTACACCCGAATTCGGGGTCTATTTGCAATGGCTTCACTATGCGGAAGGTATGCTAATGCCGCAGATCAACATTTTGGTTGTGGAAACCATATTCCTGTCGGTGGAACGCCGTAATCAGGTGAATATTGATCGTGCCATGAAACTCCTGAACCGGATGCTCGTCGCTGTGGATACGCATCTAGAAGAACGTGACTATCTTGCGGGAGAATTCTCCGCTGCCGATGTCATGACGGGTCATGCCTGCAGTGTTTCTAGAAACCTCGGTGCGGATGTTTTAGAATTGCCGAACCTGACTGCCTACATCGATCGTGTTGAAGCTCGTCCTGCCTTGGTCGCGGCGCGTGAGCACAACAACTAACCGTTTAGGTCAAAAAATGAGTGGCGTGTTCGATTATATTATCGTTGGTGGTGGATCGGCGGGCCGTGTGCTGGCCAACCGGCTCTCTGCGCATGCGGCAAACGGGGTGCTGCTTCTCGAAGCAGGGCGGGACACTCCACCAGGTGTAGAGCCAGCCGATGTCGCCGACACCTATCCCACTTCCTACTAAAATCCCAACTACGCTTGGCCGACGCTGAAGGGCTTCAATCGTGGTCCTGCTGATGGTCCCTCGGTGCATTTGCGTCAGGGACGTATTCTTGGGGGTGGATCGTCGGTCATGGGGATGGTCGCCTTGCGGGGAACACCCGATGACTACAATGATTGGGTCGAGCAGGGTGCGGAAGGCTGGGGTTGGGAAGACGTTCTGCCCTATTTCCGAAAGCTGGAAACCGACACCGATTTTGCTGACAATGATCAGCATGGCGTGGCGCATGGCAGCGAGGGGCCGGTACCGATCCGTCGGCTGCCCGAAGAAAAATGGCCGCCGCTGCTCAAGGCTCTGGCCGAACACAGCCGGAACCACCAGCTCGCGCAGATCGAGGACTTCAACAGTGATTTTCGTGATGGCTTCGGTGCCCTGCCGCAAGTCCTGTCGCGAGCACACATAGTCTGCGTCAGTTCAATGACATAAACGCCTATAATTCCATTCGGGCACGGGCAATTTCGGCATTTCTTGATCTTGTACCTGCTGCCAGTCGGCCGGTGCTGGGCACCTTGTTGCATCCCGGTCTCGATATTGTCAGCCTGATCGGGGATGACAATGTTCTGGATGCCTTCGTGTGCGAAAGTGTGTCCGGTATGGTCCATCACGCCGGGACCTGCCGGATGGGCAGGGCTGATGATTCGGATGCGTCACGGATACGCAGGGTCGGGTTTATGGCGCGGAAGGACTGCGGGTGGTGGATGCGTCCCTCATGCCGTGGGTGACCCGCGGCAACACAAATATTCCCACGCTGATGATTGCCGAGAAGGTCGCAGCGACCATGCTTGGGGAATAACAAAAGAACTCGTAAAGGCTTGTTGCAGCCTCCGATATTGATCATCCTTGGATTGCACACGCATTCAGGGGAAGACAGCATGAGCGAAGTCATCAAGATGACGCAGGACGAGATGAGTGGCCGGGTCGCGCGTTTTGCCGAGCAGACGGGCAACTCGCAACTGATGATCACCCAGAGCATTCCCGGGTTTAAGCGCGATATCTACAGCATCATCGGGAAGGGCGTTTCGGAAGATGCAGGAACCCAGCCGGGAATTGTCGATTCCGAAGGGTTTAATGTGGCCTATGTCGGCGCACCACCAGACAATGGCTCAGCGATGCATACGCACGATAAAGAGATTGAAGTGTTCATCCCAGTCACCGGCTAGTGGGCGGTCTATTGGAACGAAGGTGACGACATGGAAGAGGTCGTATTGGGGCCGATGGATTGTATTTCCGTGCCAGCCAAGGTGATGCGAAGCTTCAAGAATGTTGGTGACACCTATGGCTACCTGCTGGTGATTATTGGCGGGACAGAAAATTCCACTGTGTCGCGGCCTCAGGATGTGATCGATGCTGCTGCAGCGGCCGGGCTTGCGCTGGACAAAGACGGGAAGATGGTCGCCGCCGAGTAGATGACTTCTAAGCTGCTGATGGTGCCATCGCGGTCCCGAGTAGTTCCCGGAAGTCTTCTGACAATGGAACCGAGCTAGATGTGGCTGGGTCGAACTGCACGGTCACTATCTCGGCTGTTGCAACGCATTTGTCGTCCTGAAATATCGCCTGTCCTAATCCATAGGATGACCCGCCGATCCGGGTGACCACGGTCCCGATTTCGACTTCACCGGGATAATGCGCTGGTGCGAGATAGTTGGCGGCGTATTTGACGACGGCAAAGCCAGACAGTTTGTCTCCGGCGACTGATGCCAGTCGTTGCAGTCGAAAGCCCACTCGACCATCCTCGAAATACTGGTTGATAGCGCCGTTATTCACATGACCGTTGGGGTCAAGGTCACCGTACCGCACGCTGACGGTCGTCCAGGTGCCGTAGGTGTCACGAGCTTTCATGTCTGGTGTGTTTGAAGATGCGGTTTGTGTCATGGTTTTGCTTTTCTAGGCTATCATGCAGTCTTTGGTTTTATCAGCGCAGCATATAACCTGAAAGTATGTCTGGGTCGATCCAAGGAAAGGGAACAGTCATGCCTACAGCTAATATTCGCGAGGTTAACCTGCGCTACGACGTGATCGGTGATGGTGGACCATTTGTAACCCTGATCACTGGCGGGCGCCGCGGGTTTGATGAGTTCATCCCCCTAGCTGAGAAAGTCGCCGCCTATGGCTACCGCGTTTTGCTCCATGATCGCCGCAACACCGGGGCCTCAGATATCCTGATGGCGGCAGATGCTGTTGAGGAAGCGGTCTGGGCAGACGACCTCAACGAATTGCTGCATCATCTGGACGCGGCTCCGGCCTTTATTGGTGGCTCGTCCTCGGGGGCGCGGACAGCACTAATGTTTGGGTTGCGCCATCCTGAAACAGCACGCGGCCTCTTACTGCTCCGGGTATCTGGCGGCGCCTTCGCGGCACAACGTCTGCCGGAAGCTTACTATGAACAATTTATCCGGATTGCAAAATCCGGTGGCATGAAAGCGATCTGTGCCACGCCAGAATATAGTGAACGGATCGCCGCCAACAGCGGTAATCACGACCGGCTAATGTCGATGTCTGCTGCGGACTTCATCGACGTCCAGACCCGTCTGCGCGATTTGTTCGTGGCCGGTGCCGATCTGCCGGTCTTCGGTGTGACCGAAGCGGAGTTGAATTCGATTCAGATCCCCACCGTGGTGATCCCGGGCAATGACAAAGTGCATGATTCCAGAAGTGGGCGCGCCGTACATGACATGATCCCCGGTAGCGAAATGCACGTGCTCCCGATGGAAGATCAGGATATCCCGGTTGTGCCGTTCGAGGACTGGGTTGCCCATGAGCCCGAAATTGCCCAGACGCTGGCCGACTTCATGGTGCGACAAGACAAAGCCGCTTAGTCCCGCCATTCCGGTTGCGGTACCGGCGTCCAGTCGCGGGTCAGGCCAAAATCGTCAACAATCGCGTTGGCAGCGATGTAGCCGGGTGCGCCATTGACCCCACCACCATTGCCGGATGACGAACCGCATAGATACAGGCCTTCGATCGGACAGCGGGTCCCTGACAGGGCCGGATGCGGCCGGTTGATGCCTAACTGACTGGGTATAAAGGCGCCCATCCGGACCGCGCCCTGACGCATATTAGGGTTGAGGCGTTCCACATCGAGCGGTGTGAACAGGTATTCTGCGCGTATATTGTCGTCGTCGAGATTACTAGCGTATTCACGCCAGACATCGAGAATTTTCCGCACGTAGCCGGCCTTGTTCTGGTCCCAGTTATCAGGGGCACCATCAACTGAGTAGGGGGCGAAAGGCCACCAGAACGCGGAATGACCGTCCGCTGGGGCGTAGGACGGGTCGACCTGGCTGTTGCAGGCACCATTGCCCATCAGAACGTCGGGAAACTGCCCGGCCTTGCAGTGTTCAAAACATTGTTCGACCTGATTGATGTCATCCATCCCGAAGAAAATGTTAAACGCTCTATCGATATCCGGATCGAAGTCACGGGCCTTGTAGAGGGGACGCTCACGCAAGGCGAGATGAAGTGTCACCAGACTGTGGTTTCCCCAGTGCCAGTTGTTCAGTTTTTCGCGTACATCCTTGGGGAAGGCTGCTTCGCCAGTCATCTGCATTGTGGTTACGGCGTCGATGGCGCTGGCGACGAATTTCTGGCCTTCAATGATCTCTCCATTGGATAGTTGTACCCCGGTAGCGCGGCCGTTATGGGTTAGGATCTCTTCCACATGGGCATCGGTGATCACACTACCGCTACCCGCTTCGACGATGCGCGTGAGTGCCAGGGGCAGCGCAACTGCGCCGCCTACGGGTAGGGCAAAGTCCATCACATTCGAGAATATTGCCGGAAACACGATACCTGCGCCGGGCACGTTCTCAGCCGTGATCACATGCATGTAGGATGTGAAGAGGGTGCGGATGCGGTCATCAACAAAATGTTTGCGCACGACGCTGAACAGATCGTGTTCGGCATGGGACATGAACTCACGTGCCTGAGGACCTGAAAGGCGATCATTCAGCTGATCGAGCGGCAGAGGAGCGTTGTACAGCAGGGAGACTAGCAAGGGCCGCATCTTGTCGGCATAAATGTGGTGCAATTCTCGGAAGGTATCGGCGTCGCGCTGTGAGAACCGGGCTAGGGAAGTACAAGTCGCCTCGAGATCCTTGTGTACGATGACGCAGGACCCGTCCCGAAACGCAGCCGCCTGCTGCACAGGCGGCTCAATGGTGGAAAAGCCGAAGCGGTGCAGTTCAAGATCACGCGCCAACGGCGCGTGATCAAACCCCATGAAGAAGTTAGAATGCATATTTGATCGGTAACCCGGCAATGTGGGCTCATGAGTGCTGGTGCCGCCACCTACCTGGCTGTTGCGCTCTAGCACCGCGATCTTCAGACCAGCCCGGGACAAGTATGCGGCAAGGGTCAGCCCGTTGTGGCCGGCACCGATGATTACTCCATCAAACGCTGTCATGGCAGTGCCCTTCTTCGGTGGTTTAGCTCCTTGAGAAGCCTATAAATGCGTCTCGAACCATTTCACTGTTTCGCTGGCGACAGTTTCGAAATGCACAGAGTTTGAAAACTCGTAGACTTCGTTGTGCCGGGCGCTGGGGAGCGTGATGAGTCGCTTGGGCTCGCCACACTTATCGTAGACGTCCATCGTGACCTTCGGTGGCGCGATGGTATCCTCCTCTGCAATGAAAAAAAGCACTGGGCGAGGGGATATCTTGTCCACCACCCAGTCCGGTTTGTAGCGCATCAGAGCGTCAACACTGGCCAGATCCAAATGGGTTACGTCCTCGCTGCCATGTTCCTCCAAGGTCAGGGTTGGCTTGTCCACGGCGTTTAGGTCTTTTGGGTAGATGTCGTAACGGTAGATCAACTCGGCGGTGTTGGTGAGCACTCGGTCGCGCGCATGTTCGGCGACCCGTCGGCGAAACGTGTCCCATTCCTCCGGCGTGCGCACCGCTTCCATCCAGTCTTCGCCATTGCCGCATCCGACCGCTGAGACGACAACCTTGAAACGTGTGTCGAAGGCGCCTGCCCAGATGGCATTCGCACCCCCGAAACTCGATCCGTAAATGCCGATACGGTTCGGATTGACGCCCGCGACAGTCTGTAGATAGGTCGCGCTGTCATAGGTGTCCTGGGCCTGTTCCAGTGGTCGGTGACGACCGCGTGTGCCCTCGCTCTCACCATAGCCGCGATAATCCGGTGCCAGAGCGATATACCCTTCACGAGCGAGCCTCCGGGGGATATCGACTGTGGCGATGTTCTTGCGGCCTGTATAACCGGTCAGGCAGACAACTGCCGGGCGTGGCGCATCATCGGGAGACCAGTTCGCCGGTCGATAAAGATGAGCGGCAAGCTTCAACCCGTCACTAAAATAGGTGACATCTTCCTTGGTGTAGCCCAGTCCTTCGGTCATCGGTTGGATCCTCCCAGATTTTATCGGAACGCTCAGGGGTCGGCCCTGTTGAAACTATACGTTAACTTGGCGCGCAGGAAAGGGATGAGGAATGCGCATTTTGTCCTTGATTGCAGATGGCCTAGAACATCGCGATGACTAATATTCCAGATAATCAACCGGTTACGCCCGACCAGCGTTCCTACGCCGCATTGCGGATACCAGCCTCACGTCAGTATCTGCTTTGTGCCGCATTAGCGATGATGGCTGACAGCGTTGAACACGTGATTAGCTATTGGATTATTTTCGAGAAGTTCCAGTCGCCTGCACTGGCTGGCTTCGCGGTGATAGCTCACTGGGTGCCATTTCTGCTCGGCTCGATCTGGGCGGGTGCACTGGCGGACAGATATGACCCCCGACGGATTATTCAGGTTGGAATGGTCTTGTTCATGCTGGTCTCTCTGGGCTGGGGCATTCTGTTTGCTACGGACTCGCTGGCCCGGTGGCATGCGGTGATCCTGCTGATAGTACATGGCCTTGCAGGGGCGTTGTGGGCACCGGCCAGTCAAGTGCTGATCCACAATGTTGTCGGGGGCCATCAGCTGCAAAGCGCGATCCGCTTGATGGCGACTTCCCTAACACTCGGGTTGCTGCTTGGACCTGCAGTTGGCGGTGCGCTTTTGATCTTTGTTGGGCCGACCTACGGCATTTTGATTAACGTATTAATCTATTTGCCGTTGACTATCTGGCTGATCAATCACCCCGAACGTATCGATTTGGTGAAGCGCAAGGCTGGGGCCACAATTTCCAGTTTTCGGGATATGTTTGTTGCGTTGCGTCAAGTCGCGGGTATTCCTGTGGTTTTTGCTATGTCCATGCTCGCAGGTCTGGCCGCGACGCTTGTGGGTAATGCGCATCAGCCGCAAATGCCAGAATTCGCAGCTGATCTTGGCTATGCTGGGCAGGGGATCTATTACAGCCTCTTGTTGGGAGCTAATGCCGCTGGCGCGCTGACGGCGGGAATTGTGCTCGAAGCACGGAGCATGTTGCCGGCGCGCACGCGGACCGCTTTTATTCTTGGCATTTTCTGGGCGGCGGCCATATTCGGTTTTGCCGTGTCACCTTTTTATGGGCTGTCTTTCGGACTGCTGGCTCTAGCCGGGTTCTTTGATCTTTCGTTCAATTCGATGACCCGGACGCTGGCACAGCTAAACGCTCCCGCTGAAATACGCGGTCGCGCCATTGGTGTGTTCAATGTAGGCAGTCTTGGTTGCCGGACCTTCAGCGGCTTCACCGTGGGATTTGGTGGTGGCCTGATCGGCATTCATGTGTCGCTGGCTGTCAGCGCCGGAATTTTGTTGGTGGCGATGGGTGTGTTGTTCGTCTGGGCCCGCAAGCGCGGGATCATTGGCACCAACTAGCTCTGGCTAACTCGCTGCCTGCACAACTTTCTTGATCTCAGGGTAGATTTGCTCGTTCCAGCGTCGTCCGCTGAATGTGCCGTAGTGCCCGACACCGGCTTGCAGGTGATGGTGTTTTTGTTTTGTAGGTAGGCTACTGCAAAGTCCGTGTGCGGCCGAAGTCTGACCGATCGAACAAATGTCGTCGCGTTCACCTTCGATGGTGAGCAGAGTGGTGCGTTTGATGGCCGCCGGATCGACCTTGTGGCCGCGATGGGTCAGCTCACCCTTGGCGATGCGATGGTCATGGAAAACGGTTTCGATGGTATCCAGAAAGAACTCGGCTGTCAGATCGAGCACCGAGCAATACTCATCATAAAAACTGGTGATGGTTTCGGCTTCGCCCGTTTGGTCTTTGACCAGATGTCCGAAGAGGTCGCGGTGTGCCTTGGCGTGCTTGTCGGAGTTCATCGACATGAAGCCTGAGAGCTGCAGGAACCCCGGATAAACCGCGCGGCCGCCGCCTTCAAACTTAAAAGGAACCTGGCTGACGACGTTTTTCTCGAACCATTCTATTGGGTGAGACGTCGCGAATTTGTTGACCGCATTCGGGGAAACACGTGTGTCGATCGGGCCGGCCATGAGGGTCAGGCTGGCGGGGATGGCCGGGTGATTGTCTTCTTCCATCAACGCCACGGCGGCGAGAGCTTGCACGCTGGGCTGGCAGACCGCGAAGACATGGGTATCGGGGCCAAGGGTTTCGATGCATTCGATGATGAAATCGGTGTGGTCATCGAAGCCAAAAACACCCTGTGATGGTGCGACGTCGCGCGCGTTCTTCCAGTCGGTAATGTAGACATCGTGCTCGCACAGCAGCGTTTCTATGGTCGGGCGCAGGAGCGTTGCGAAATGCCCCGAAAGTGGCGCAATGAGCAGCATCTTTGGCTGGTCCGAAATTCCATCTTTGGCAAAGTGCAGCAGATTGCAGAAGGGATGGGTGAGAACCACGTTTTCTTGCACTGCAACACGCTCTTTGCCGACTTCCGCATGGTCAATATTGTAGTCAGGGCGGGTGTGGGACAGGTGCGAGCGTGCTGAGATTTCCCAGAACGCTGTCATGTTTCGGGTCAGGCCCATGAAATGGAAGCCCGGAATCATATCGGCCATGGCTACAGCGTTCCGTGCCGCACTCCGAAGGGGTTCCATGGTGTCGGTGTAGTTCTGGTAACTCTGGTACAGCATGCAGTCTAGCGTCCATTTTTGCTTCTGATACATCTCATTAAGGGCTACAAACGCGCGCGTAAATACTAGTTAGGGCGAATATCTATGACACTAGGCTAACTCTATAAATTTTGCACTGCAACATTGACTTATTGCGATGCAATAAGTTTGAACGGGCTAATGTAGATATCTGCACGCTAGTTCAGGGGGGGGAGGCTCGATACCAGTACATCTGCTAGATGTCGAGTTGGGTCGGCGGCATCCGCGTGTATCCGGATTGAAAACTCGGCATCGGGAAGTTTCGGAAGCTTGAGTTCTTTTGGTGCAATCGCGATTCCATCCTGAATCCAGCGTGAAGTTCGGACGGTTATGGCCACGCCAGCGCGTACCGCGACGGAAAGCCCGGCCAAGCTTTGGCTGCTTGTCGCAATATGAAAGGGGTAGCCAGCGGCATCGAGACTGCGCAATGCAGTGTCGCGAAACTCGCAGGGCGATTCAAGAACTGCGATGGGCAATGGGCTGGATATGACGCCCGCAAGTCCATCAGTTGCAGTGAACCAGTGCATTGGTTCACGAATAACTGCGGTCTCGTCTGGTTCTATGGAACGTCTCATGGCGACGAGTACGTCGATTCGTCCCGCTGTGAAATCATCGAAGAGTTCCACTGAGCGCCCTACACGTAAATCAATGCGCATATGACCGTGAGTTCGCGCAAAGGATTTCACGGCTGCCGGAAGGGCACTCCCGGTGAAGTCCTGCGTGATCCCTAAAACCACACGACCTTCCGCTTCGGTGCCGGAAATGCTGAGCCAGGCCTCATGATTGGCCGTGAGGATGCGACGTGCGTGACCCACGAGCCGTTCGCCAGCATATGTTAAAACTCGTTTACGTCCTGATGCTTCAAGCAGCGGGACACCTGCGACATGCTCTAGCCTTTGTATCTGTGCGGTCACTGCGGACGATGTGCGACCAACAATGTCAGCAGCCCGTGATAGTGTTCCCGTATCTGCGAAGGCGACGAGGGTGCGTAGTAGGACCGGATTAAATTGCTTTATCATTCAATATTAATGAACTGTTTTTAATTAATATTCCAATTAAAATGATCTAAACTCTCACGTAGATTGATCAAATCTAAACAGCGATCAACCAGTGAGGGGTGCCGCTATGTTCGTTCCAGAAAGCATTAAACACCAACCGCTGACCGGCGAAGACGTCTGGATGGGGGAATCAGCCCAGTCATCGGACGATTGGGTGCACCTGTTCTCTGATGCAGAAATAGCGGAAATCGACGCTGCTTATCGCCATGCGCTCGATGCCGGGGCAGGCCTCGCGACGCTTACACGTAAATTGTTTCCGTTACCGAGCGTTGGTGGGGTGCTTGCGCGTCTTCAGCATGAACTGGAAGAGGGCTGGGGACTGTTTCTGCTCCGTGGCATTCCGGTGGAGCGCTATTCCAAAGATGATCTACGGTTTATTTATTGGGGTATCGGCCTGCATCTTGGGACGGCCGTGTCCCAGAGCAAGCGCGGTGACGTGCTGGGTGATGTGCGCGATCTGGGAACGGGCCTCGATGGTCCGGCATTTCGCGGTTACACTAGCGCGGGCGAACTGACCTATCACGCGGATGCCGCCGATGTGACGGGCCTCTTCTGTATTCAGTCGGCCAAAAGCGGCGGCTTGAGCAGAATTGTCAGTACCTCTGCTATTCACAATGAAATTCTGCGGACCCGACCGGATCTTCTGGAAGCGCTTTACGAGCCGTATTTTTGGAGCTTTCAGGGGAACGAGTTACCCGGCACACCGGCCCATTATGAGCAGCCGGTCTTCACCATGCACAGCGGCCGGTTTGCTGCCCGATATACCCGCACGCATATGCGCTCAGCAGAATTGATGAACCATCTGCCGGGAATGAACGCAACCCAGAGTGAGGCGCTCGACTTGATCGACGAGATTTGTATGCGGCCTGAATTCCAGTTGACCATGATGTTCCAACCGGGAGACATCCAGTTTCTTAACAATCACCTGATGCTGCACATGCGCACTGAGTTTGAGGACTATCCCGAAATGGAAAAGCGTCGCCATTTAATGCGCCTCTGGATGTCCCTTCCTAACGGGCGGGAACTTTCACCCAGTTTTGAGCCGTTCTATCGCGACACGCGTGCTGGCGCGGTTCGCGGTGGTCATCCGGGACATGGCGACGATATCGTCTTCGAGACGGCATAGAGACGGACCTTGTCGAATCTTAAGGATTCCCCGGAAAGCGGTAGTGGACTTCTCGCGATCTTCTGTGATCTCGACGAACCGGACCGTGCTGATTTTAGACCTTGGCTAAGCGAGGATATGTTTCCCACCCGTAACGCAATCGGCTTCAACACTTGCGCAAGTTATGACCTGATCGCGGGTAACGGACAGCAGTTCGTAACCTTGTATGAAATGCCCAGTCTTGGGCATCTCTATGGAGAGCCCTACCAGGCGCTGCGCCAAACCCGCGGACCGCGCGACGCGGCCTATCACGCAAAATTTCGGAATCCAGACCGCTACACATTGGCGTGGGTAGGACCTGAATTAGTGTGCGCCGCTGGTAACGTTCAGGACTTGGCGCCGTTTATTCAGATGGACCGCTTTGATCTCCATGAAAGCGATGTTCAGACCTTCAACATCTGGTTCGTCACTGTGTATTTACCGTCGATTGCGCAACTGTCTTACAATGTCCGCGTCCGTCGTTATCTCTCGATGGAAGGGGGAATCGCGCATGTAGTTCTGCACGAGTTCACTGGTCCATCGCAGGTTGACGGCGACGGGTTTAGAAATCTGGGTGAACTGCCAGTGCGACGACAAAGAGGTCGCTATAAAAAGGTGATTGCTGGCTAAAGGGTTTCCTTGGGCCGCTCGAAGTCTTTCTCGAGGTGACCACGGCCTTCCTGATCGCCGCGTTCAAACATCCATGCATATCCGCCTTCAGGATTGGTCAAGATTTCCCACCAATTGTCATCCGGATCGTTGATGAAGAAGCAATAGGTTCCATGCTGGTCTAGCGGGCGCGTGATTTTTTTAATTCCCCATTTGTCCTGCTGAGCGACTGCTTTAGCGTGGGCTGCGTCGACATCGGCCTTGGTGCGCACATCGAGCCCGTTGTGATTTAGCATCCCCATCGGCGGCTTTTTTTTCACCTCGACAACAGCCATCGTGTTGTTGCCGCCCATACGGAGCAGTAGTGAAATCGGGCTGGTGCGGATTACGTCGAAACCCAGGAATTCTTCATAAAATTTTCGACTTTTATCGGAATCGATCGTTTCGATCGTCCCGTGTGATAGAAAATTGAGCGACAGGGGCCCGTTTTTCAAATCAGTGTGCGTCTCAGCCATCGAGATTTCCTTTTGCGTCAATAGGGATAAAGTTCTTTCTCCCATGTAGGATTGCCCGATACGAAGTTAGGTTCAAGACTAAATATGAAGCGGCTATACAGGCTGATTCAAATCACTTTGAGGGGGAAGCCATGAAACTAGCGACGATCGAAAGTGCGAAAAAAGAATCTCATGTTGCGGTACTCACCTTAGACAACGAACTGCTCGACCTGACAGCACTGCGTGCGGTTATGTCTGTAGCAAAAAAAGTTCCGGCGCGTATGCGAGATCTGATGGGTGGCGGTGATGCGGCTTTGGCTGCGGTGCAATCCTGTATCGACGGTGTTGCTGCGATGTCAGCAGATGAACGGGAAGTGCTCTATGGTTCGGGCGTTCTTCAGGCTTGGGATGACGCCAGTTTTCTGCCTGTGGTGCCTGACCCATCTATTATTCTTTCAGTCGGCATGAACTACCGAGCCCATCTGGAAGAGATGGTGAGCATTCCCATTCCGAAATACCCGCCAGCGTTTCTGATGACCCATCCGGCGCTGAACGGTCACCGTCGTCCGATCATTGTGCCGCCTCAGTGCCCGGACATGATCGACTGGGAGGGAGAGCTGACTTTCGTCTTTGGAAAAGACTGCCACAATGTATCGGAAGAGGAGGCAATGGATTATGTCGCCGGTTACACGATTGCCAACGATGTCTCAGCGCGCGATTGGGTTGGCGCTTTCTTCGGGGCGAGCGAACAGTTTGAGGTCGTGTCCGCCTGGGACCGGAACCTGCTCGGTAAGCAGCTTCCGACTTTCTGCCCCTGCGGCCCGGTTATCGTTACCAAGGACGAGATCCCAGATCCGCACATGCTGCAATTAACCACCACCCTGAACGGCAATGTGGTGCAGTCGACGCGCACGGATGATCTGATATTTAACATTCCCCAGATGGTTAGCTACTTTTCGAAATTCTACCGATTCAGTCCGGGCGATATTGTCACCACAGGATCCCCGTCCGGAGTTGGCGCAGGACGCAAGCCTCCGGTCTTCATGAAGCCGGGCGACGTGATTGAGGTTGATATCGAAGGTATTGGAAAACTTAGCAACACCGTTGCGCTAGCTTAGGAGGATCAGAATGCTTTTTGTTATCGCCAGACGTGACAAGCTCGGAATGGGCGACAAGCGCGCCGAGTTGCTCGCAGCACATGCTGAATATCAGCAGGCCTTTATGCCTTTAATCACCTTCGGTGGCGGACTGGTTGAGGATGGTACTGACGTAGAGAATTTTATCTATGGCGAAGAGGGTATCCGGAAGGTAACTGGCAATGTTCTGGTGCTCGATGTTCCCGATCGCGCAGCGGCAGTAGCCATGCATTCCAACGACCCCTACACACTTGGTGGCATTTTCGAAACAGTAATTATTGAGCCGTTCCTGCAGCGGGTGCCGCCGATCTAGACGTTTAAAATAAAAAAGTCCGGCCAAGTGGACCGGACTTTTGGATTGTCGTTGCTGACCGGGTCAGACGACGCCAAACGCCAACATGGCATCTGCGACTTTTTTGAAGCCGGCGATGTTCGCACCCTTGGCGTAGTCGACATAACCGTCGCCATCTCTAGCGTATTCAAGGCAGTTGCCATGAATGTCTCGCATTATGTCGCGCAGTAATTTATTGAGTTCGTCCGCGCTCCAAGAAATTCGGCCGCTGTTCTGGCTCATCTCGAGACCTGATACAGCTACGCCACCGGCATTTGCAGCCTTAGCCGGCCCAAACAAAACCTTCGCGTCGCGGAAGACCTCTACGCCTTCGTTTACGGTAGGCATATTTGCGCCTTCTGCTACGGCCTTGACGCCGTTCTTGACCAGCATTTCGGCTTCTTCCTTGCTGATCT
Source organism: Alphaproteobacteria bacterium (assembly GCA_028822385.1). Taxonomy (GTDB): domain Bacteria; phylum Pseudomonadota; class Alphaproteobacteria; order UBA6615; family UBA6615; genus JABJAG01. The sequence goes on along the minus strand of JAPKDV010000009.1, from coordinate 9,108 downwards.
CATTTTGTGTCGCACAGGGTAAGGCGATATCGCAGGGTACTGCCCAGGGCCTTTGGCCCTCATGGAATTCCGCGCCCTTGAACTCCTTCACATAGTCGGAGATACGGCCACGTCGAATGTTCTTATGCTCCTTGATCCAGTCGATCTTCTCTTGCGTAAAGCCGTCTGGATCGTGGATAAAGCCACCGGAATCCGAGAGAGTCACGACCTTGGCTCCTAGTTCAGTGGCCTTTTCTGCCGCATGGGTTGCGACGTTACCCGATCCTGAAACCAGAACTGTTTTACCGTCGAAACCGTCTTTGGCTTCTGAAAGCATGTCTTCCATAAAGTATACAGCGCCGTAACCAGTCGCTTCGGTACGCACGAGGCTACCGCCGTACTCAAGCCCCTTGCCCGTCAAGACACCAACATATTTGTTGGTGATGCGCTTGTACTGACCAAACATATAGCCGATCTCACGGCCACCGACGCCGATATCACCGGCTGGAATATCTATATCTTCGCCAACGTGGCGATAAAGTTCCGTCATGAAGGATTGGCAAAACCGCATCACTTCATTGTCAGACTTGCCTTTCGGGTTAAAGTCTGAGCCGCCCTTGCCACCACCCATGGGGAGGCCTGTCAGGCTATTCTTAAAAGTCTGCTCGAAGGCGAGAAACTTTAGAATGCTTTGGTTAACGGACTTGTGAAACCGTAGGCCACCTTTATATGGGCCGATAGCATTATTGTTTTGAACTCGGTAGCCGCGCTGGACACGGACATTGCCGTTGTCGTCCTCCCAGCACACACGAAAAGAGATTACCCTGTCGGGTTCAGCCATGCGGCGCAAAATCTGTTGCTCTTGGTAAATTTCTTTGTCTTTGATGAAGTCGAAGATATCGACAGCCACCTCGTAAACTGCCTGATGGAATTCGATCTCACCTGGGTTTCGGCGCTGCACGCCCTCCATGAATTGCTCAAGATTTACGTGATCAGAATTGGTCATAATTAAGGGTGTCTCTCAAATTGTTTTATCTGCTGCTCGTGTCTAATTCTTTTATAAGATTTACGCAATGACACTGCCCCCTTTCAACCACGCGATGCGTCTCATAAAGTCTGTTAAATTCTACGAAATTTTTTTGGGGAAACCATGGGCATTATAACCGATATTATCTTACCTCTGGCGCTAGCCTTTATTATGTTTGTGCTGGGCTTGGGTCTGACGTTCGATGATTTTGCGCGGGTTATACGCCAACCAAAAGACTTCGTTGTTGGAGCTCTCGCGCAGATCGTTCTTTTACCGGTTGTTGCGTATCTGCTTTTGATGGTTTGGGAGTTGCCGCCCGAACTAGCACTTGGCGTCATGATCATTGCAGCGGCACCCGGGGGCGTGACCTCAAATATTCTGACAGCCTTTGCACGTGGGGACGTGGCGTTGTCGATCTCGCTGACCGCCGTCATCAGCTTGGTCAGTGTCATCACAATTCCTGCAGTTGTTGTGTTCTCTTATGTCCAATTTGTGGGCGGTGATGCCGGTAATGTGTCCGTGACCAGTACGGCGATCAGCGTGTTTGTCATTGTGACCGTACCCGTCCTGATCGGTCTTGCCGTGCGTCACTTCGCTGAAAATACGGCCATCAGGATCGAGTCGATGGCGCGGCAAATTTCAGCCGGCTTATTTATTCTAGTTCTTGCAGGTGCGATTTTTCAGGAACGGGCAAACATCGTCACCTACTTCACCCAGGCTGGGTTGATTATGCTGGTGCTGAATGTGTTGATGATGGTGCTGGCCTACGTGATCGCGCGCATCTTTGCATCAGGTGTGCGGCAGCGCGTCACGATTTCAATTGAGTGTGGAATGCAGAACGGGACGCTGGCTATCGCTGTCGCAACACTGTTGTTTGATGGTGGTCTAGCAGTGGTGCCTGCTGCCACCTACAGCCTGATCATGTTCGCCACGGCGTTTATCTACATCTTCATTCTCCGACGAGGTGCCGCGTCCTAGCGGTCCGGAGAACCATTTTTCGTGAATGCCGTGCTTGATTGCCGCAACCTGCAACAGGACTAAAACTATCTGGCCGCTTCAACGCCCTGATTACCCTTAAGCTGGGTACGGTGCATTACGCGTCGTCTGCTAGAATCAAAATGTTCACGTCGGTGCATGGTTACCCGGTTGTCCCACATCAGAAGATCGCTTTTTTGCCAACGGTGCCGGTAGGTCAGATCTCCACTTGTGCAGTGTTCCCAGAGCCGGTCGAGAAGTTCGTCACTTTTAGTGACGCCCTCACCGACGATCCAGGCGTGGAGACGGCGACCAAGGAAGAGGGCAGATTTCCCGGTTTCCGGATGTGTACGGATGATGGGGTGGCGCGCGCCCGGCGCTTCGGCAAGGCTGCCGAACATGGTGTGGTTAGGCCGCAGGTTACCGCCGCTATCATGGCTTGAGTCGTGGTTGAGGATTTTGCCGTTGATGGCTTGTCGGAGATCGTCCGGCAGAGTGTCGAGGGCCGCGTACATGTTCATAAAACTGGTGTCACCACCGATTTCTGGCACTTCCAGACTGTAGAGCAGGCTCGCCGGGGGTGGTTGGGGGATATAAGCCATATCCGTGTGCCACGACGCTTCGCCATCACCTAGAACACCAATCGCAGTACCGTCTTCCTGAACGTTAGAGACAACGAGAACTTCGGGATGTCCCTCCGGGGAGAAGGGCTCCCAGCCCGGGACCATATCCAGATCACCAAATTGACGGCTAAAATTCACCAGATCGTCGTCGCTCAGGGACTGATTTCGAAAAACCAGAACCAGATTGTCCAGCCATGCAGCATGAATTTGCTTGAGCACTGCTGGCGGCTGGGCCCTTGAAAGGTCGACACCGCGTATCTCCGCGCCCAGGGAGGTCCCAAAAGAGCGAGTTTCCGGTGAAGTTTGTGCAGTCATGACGTCGTTCCTTTTTGCATAGGGAACAGGTTTCAATCCAGACGCGTGATTGTCAATCGGCCGTCCGCATGGATTTATAGACAGTGTGGTGGTTTTGGTACGTTCCGAACGTGCTATATAGCCGATCTAAATTTAAGCAGGAGGAACAAACGTGGTTGCCAACAAACCCAGCATGACGCGCCCAACCGTCTATCAGTTCAATCACGGCGACTTCGTCGTGACCAACATTCTCGAAGGTTTTGTGCTTCGTGATGATTTGCACCCTGTCACGGGGACCAATGCAAGTGCGGCCGAAGTTGAGGCCGTCGCCACAGCAAACCGCATTCCGTTTCCAAATTTTGAACACCAGTTTGTGCCGACGCTTGTTGATACCGGCGAAAAGCTGATCGCGTTTGATCCGGGGTTTGGCGACAAGTCACCCCAGCCAAATGCCGGTCACTACAATGCACGGCTTGCCGATGCTGGTTATGACCGTTCGGATGTCGATATTGTCGTGATCACCCATTGTCACCCCGATCACATCGCCAACCTGACCAATGGTGACGGCCTGACCTTTCCGAATGCAGAGATTGTTTTCGGCGAGGTTGAGTTCGATTTTTGGAAGAAGGGGGAGAACATTCCTACCCATCGTCCGCCGACCTTGGAAATGTTCCGCAAGATCTGTGAACCTCTAGCCGAACAGGCTCGCTTCGTGAAGCCGGGCGACGAGATCGTCTCTGGTGTGACCGCAGTTGACGCGTTTGGTCATTCAGCAGGGCACATGGCCTATCACGTGCAGAGCGGTAGCAATGAGCTGATGATTATGTCCGATACGGTTGCGCATTTTGCTGTCTCGACTGCCCACCCGGAATGGAAATTTGGAATGGATGATGATCCCGATACGGCTATCATTTCGCGCAAGCGTATTTTGGCGCAGGTCGCAGATGCGAAGATGCCGGCGATTGGCTTCCACATGCCGTTTCCGTCAGTGGGATATATCGACACTCATGGCGACGGTTATTCTTGGATACCGCATTCCTACCAGTACAATCTGTAAACAGATTAGGGCGGCAAATTAGCCGCCCTTTTTGTTTGTGGCATGACACTAGGGCGTGGGGCCCGCGAACATGACGCGTGCCGCGCTGTACCCGGCCAAGGCAACGAAGGCTGTCAGCACAGAACCCCAGATCATATCGACGACAGAGACTAGGACGGGCCAGTTCGCGAGAGTGGCGAGATTAGTAAGGTCGTATGTCCCATAGGCGATGAAGCCGAACAGGGCACCAAGCAACATAGCGGTTACCCAAGATTGTTGTTCTGCGGCAGGCAACACGGCGAACACGACCACACCGATGACATAAAGAATGTAGAATAGGCCCGCGACGCCGAAATTGGGCTCGGGACGGAGCAGATCGCCTAACTGCTGCACATAAAATGACCGTGCGACCAAGCCCAGCCATACGGCATCAATGATCAGAAATGTTACAAGCGCTGCTAGATAAACGGCGAGGTATTTGACGACCATATCCATGTCCTTTTCGTATTTCGCAATTTTAGTAAGGGATTTGTTGTCCATCCCAGGCAAAGAAGCCACCTGTGCTTTTCGGTGTGAGACCTGCCACAACTTCTAGCAGTCGTGTCGCGGAATGATCGGGTGTGAAGACTTTTTGGAACGAAAGATTACCCTGAAAGGGTCCTGACAGTTGAGTGTCGACGGTTCCTGGGTGAAGGGCTACACAGATGGAACGTGGGTTGCGATAGGCCATCTCGATCGAGAGTGTTCGAATTACCATGTTAAGCGCAGCTTTCGAAGCACGGTAACTGTGCCATCCGCCAAGCTTGTTATCTGAAATGCTACCAACCCGGGCAGACAGTGCTGCAAACAGAGATTGGCGATCCTTGGCGAACAACGGCAAAATATGTTTGGCGATAATCGCTGGTCCTACGGTGTTGATACGAAAGAGGTGTTCCATATTGTCACCTCCTAGGTCCTTCATGCGTTTCTCAGGGCCAACAGTGTTGTTATGAAGAAAACCTGTGGCGACGATTGCAAGGTGGAGTGGACCGTCTTTGGAAATGACCGCCGCTGCCTTTACTATTGAAGCCTCATCAAGCATGTCAAATTCTATACCGGTTGATTTCTTTCCCAGACCCTCAAGCTCGTTGTGTGAGAGAGCGTAAATCCGCTCGACCGATGTTTCTGATTGCAGGACATCCACCAAGGCTCCGCCGATTCCTCCTCCAGCACCAAATACAGCTACGGAGAGCTCTGTTCCGAAAGGTTTTAAAATACTCATCGGCCTAACACTTTGGTTGTGCTCAGTTTCCAGCGCTGCTCGGGCTCGACGCCAAATCCAGTTCGGATGGATCGAACGCGCGACGTGCTGAACACGGGCACATGGCTCGACCATTGGACTGCAGCCAGAAGTCGGTTTTTGAGGTACAAGTTGGGCAAGTGGCGGGGCCGATAAATCCAGTTTCAATTTCTTTGTCAGTTGTCATGTTTCTGTTCTCAGCTCGGGAAGAAAAACGCCGGGCGAGCGGTGTGTTCGCCCGGCGCAAGTATGGGACTACGCGGAAAAGACCTCAAGGTCGGGCTAGTTTGGAAGGATTACCGTATCGATGACGTGGATGACTCCGTTCGAGGTCTCGATATCGGCACTGGTCACCATGGCACCATCAATCGTGACGCCCTTAGTGGCATCAATATCCACCATGGTCCCCTGGACGGTTTTGACGCTCAGTTCCTTGCCAGCGATATCCGAAGACATCACCTTGCCCGGGACCACGTGATAGGTGAGCACGGCAATAAGTTTATCCTTGTTCTCCGGCTTGAGCAGATTTTCAACTGTGCCAGCGGGAAGTTTCGCAAAGGCTTCGTTGGTTGGTGCGAATACGGTAAACGGGCCATCACTCTTGAGAGTGTCGACCAGGCCGGCGGCTGTGACGGCTGCGACGAGAGTGGAGAACTGTTCGTTTGCTACAGCGGTTTCAACAATGTCTTTGCTATTATGGCCACCGGAAATGGCCGCAGTTGAGGACAGGGCCAGTGCGCCAGTAACTAGTAGGGCTGAAGCTAACTTTTTGATTGACGGCATTAAAAACTCCATGATGTTGGTTTGTTGTGACCATAGATACGGAAACTAGGTTTCTTTGGATCACCAGGTTAGAAATCTTGCGCAGGGGCATCTGCATCGCTATTTTCCTGCTGATATTCCTAGTGCGTTACCAACAGCACAAATGTTTCCAAGGGGAGTGGGCGTGGTAGAGTTATTTGTTGCGAAAGCAGGCGATATTGCGGATAGGGATCGCTGCGTCGTTGTGGAAGGCGATCTGGAGATCGGCGTATTTCGCCTCGGGGATGATTTCTTCGCCTGGGAGAATAATTGCCCCCACATGGGCGGGCCCGTCTGTCAGGGTAAGGTCATGAACCGGGTCAATGAAGTTCTTGACGATGGTAAGAAAAGCCATGGCTTCGAATTTGTGGAAGCTGATGTTCATATCATCTGCCCTTGGCATGGTTTCGAGTTTAACATTCGAACCGGCGTGCATCCCGGTGAAGCCAATACGCGGCTGACACAGTACGAAGTGGTGGTGCGCGGTGAGGATATTTATGTCCGCACCTGATCTTGCTGAACTAGCCGAAGGTGCTCTTTTTGAGTCTTTGCGTCGACTTGAGTCCGACGACACGGCCAACATTTCGGATGAGACGGTTCAGGCTCTGCTGACAGCTGGTGCTCGTCTCTATGCGAGGAAGGTCGATACCGAAGGACGGCAATTTTCGCCCGTATGTGAACCCGGAACCATGAATGCGACGGATGTCGCTGTGACGGTAACTGCCCTTTTGCAGACAGCAGATCTCAACCTGTTCGACTTGGCCATGTGGACGAACCGGGCGTAGTGAAGAGAGAAGGAATTTCATGCAATGAGTGAAGATTACAAGCGGACTTATTCGCAGATTGATGATTGGTCTGATAGCCGCGAGTTGCTCGCTAATGCGCGTAAGCAGGCCAACCAGCGCAATTTCGACGATGTGTTCATTGTCGATATCGATTCACATATCAGTGACGGCGGCGCCTGGCCGGAGATCATGGACCTAGTCGAGGATCCAGTCATTCGAGATGCTGCGTCCGCATTTGGTGATGGATCGAAGCGCGGAGCTTTCCTGAATCATACGCCGGGACTGCAATGGCAGAATGTCTGGGGTCGTATTCCTCACGGGCAGGGGCTCAAGGAGCCGGTTGAAGACACAGATGTTCCTCGCGATGTTGTGTTGGTACGAAAATCCATCGATCAGATGGGGCTCGACTATCAGGTTGTCTTCCCCAACGCACTCCTGTTTTTGGGTATGCATCCGGTCCCGGAGATGGAAGTCCATCTGGCGACGGCCTATAATCGTTGGCTCGTGGAACGAATCCTGCCTGAGGACCCGCGGATCCGGGCGATGCTCTATCTCCCGTTCAACAATCCTGAAGCGGCGGAAGCGACGGTTAAACGTTTCCTAGGCAAGCCTGGTGTTGCAGGTTTCCTCGTTACGTCATCACGCCACAAGCCGGTGCATTCGAACGAATATATGCGGCTCTATGCCATGCTCGAAGAAGCCGGACAGGTGCTTGGATTCCACACACATTTGAACTGGCAGGATGAGTACACCTCTCAGCTAAACCGTTTCATTTCCATGCACGCGATCTCTTTCGTTCTGTGCAATCTGGTGCATCTGACTAACTGGGTGATCAACGGATTGCCGGAACGCTTCCCCAAGCTCAAGGTCATGTGGATAGAAAGTGGCATTGCCTGGCTATCCTTTGCGATGCAGAGGCTTGACCACGAATACATGATGAGGACTTCTGAAGCGCCGCTGCTTAAAAAGCTGCCGAGCGAATATATGCGTGACATGTTCTACACAAGCCAGCCGATGGAACGTAGCAACGAAGCTCTACTGGCCGCGACTATGGAAGGGATCAGCGCAAATTCACAAATGCTCTATGCGTCAGATTGGCCGCACTGGGATTTTGATCTGCCATCAGTGATTTGGGACCTACCGTTCCTTGATGAAAACGCCAAGCGCAACATTCTCGGATACAATGCAGCTCGCGTCTTCGATCTCGAAATTCCGGAGCGCTACAGCAAGGTTGCGGCAGAGTAACTTCATTCTTTTTAATTCCCTATTATACAAAACGCTATGATAGCGAGCTAACAGTTTCTTCTATTGGACTGGAATTTGTTTGCAATGGACTCGAAATCCGGAGTTAGGTTTTTTTGTTTTTTAACAATCAAAAGGAGGTGATCTAATGTCGAGTGAGATTCTAGGCAACATGTTCAACCCAGTGTCTTGGGTTCGGATGGCGGAGCAACCTTCACTAATCGAATAGAGACAATGGTCGAAATGACCACGGGCTGGGCATGTAGCCTGCTCACGGGGCCGCTCTTCGGAGCGGCCCTTTCCGTTTGGAAGCAGCTCAAATATCGGCGGCGATCTCTTCGAAAATTGCTCGAACCTCGTCGGCGGCTGTGATCATCGCATCGTGGCTCGTGTCGAGTTCAATGCCACGCCAGTCCGGGTGCGCCATATATTCTTTGACGGTCGCATCGAAAGTGCTGTTGCGATATCCAGTAGCGCGAATAAAGGTGCGATTTGTGATCTTATCGATGGCACCGGTGATCGTGGCGTGGTCGCGCATGGTCTTGGCTGACTGTATGGTCATCTTTTCGGTGATCCACGCGGCGATTGCGGGGTCTGTGACGCCGATCAGTTCCGGTGAAGGGGCAGGCATCCGCCAGGCATCGGGGTCTTGGGAGGTCTCTTCCTCAATCATTTCACGCCGCCAGTTTGGAAGCATGTCGTTCTGGGAAATACCATCACCTGGAATGAAGGCGTTGATATAGACGAGGGCGGCTATCCGCTCGGGCATCCGGTCCGCCACGCTCGTGGTCACCATTCCGGCATAGCTTTGGGCAACAAGAATAACGTCGCTCAGATCCTCCCATAACAGAACATTCATAATGTCCGTGATATTAGTTTCCAGCCCGACATCGGATGTAAGGAGGTGGCTGCGTTCACCAAAACCGGTCATCGTGGGTGTCTGAACGATGTGACCTGCTGCCCGCAGTTGCGGAGCGATGCGTGACCAGCACCAGCCGCCATGCCAAGCACCATGCACAAGAACGAAGGTCGCCATGAACTCACTTTCGTGTTGAGGGTGTTTTTTT
>JAPKDV010000008.1 GCA_028822385.1 Alphaproteobacteria bacterium | reverse complement strand
CAAGCCAGATGGTGTTTTTACCTTCTATCCTGGACCGGCGGGCCCTGCCTTCATCAAGCAGTACCAGCAGGCAGGCCTCGCTGTTGAGGTGCCGCTTTATACGGCCTATACGCTTGACTCGATCAGCCTTCCGCTTTTCCAGAAGGCTGGCATGGAAACTGTTCTTGGTACCAAGATGACGCAATTCTGGGCCCCGGATCTGGACAACGCGACGAATAAGAAGTTTGTGTCTGATTTTCGAGCTAAATACGGTCGTTACCCGTCTTTCTATGCGGCACAGAGCTATGACTCGATCATGTATATTGCGTCTGCTGTGAAAGCTGTGAATGGTGATGTGAAGAACACGGACGGTATGCGCGCTGCGCTGAAGGCAGCGAATTTCGATTCTGTTCGTGGCCCGTTCAAGATGGGGAATAACCATTTCCCGATCCAGAATTTCTATGAGCGCACAGTGGTCAAGGATGCCGATGGCAACTGGACCACTTCTGTTGGCCGTGCCGTCCTTAAGGATCATCAGGATCCATATGCCAGCCAGTGTAAAATGAAAGGCTAGTCAGCCGCCAAATTGATATGTGAGCGGGGATGCTGAGCATCCCCGTTTGCATGCCGACCACCGAACGGCTCTCGTGATCCGATGGACTACGTCCTGCTCACCGAACAACTTCTGAACGGGTTTCAGCTCGGCATCATCCTGTTTCTGATGGCCGCAGGGCTGACGCTTGTCTTCGGGATCATGGATTTGGTGAACCTGGCTCATGGTTCAATGTTCATGATAGGGGCTTTCGTTGGTGGCACGATTGCACTGATGACCGGCTCCTTTGTGCTCGGCGTAATCCTGATGGTGCCGTCGATGCTAGTGATCGGCGTGGTCGTCGAGATGACTGCTCTACGCACGTTATATCCGCGAGACCATCTTGATCAGGTTCTTGCTACTTTTGGTTTGATTCTGTTTTTTAACGAAGCCACCCGTTTGATATGGGGCCCGGAGGGCCTCGTCGTGCCGCTGCCGGCTTATCTCGATGGGATCGTCTCACTGGGTTTAGGTATCACCTACCCAGTCTACCGGATTTTCATCATCGTGACCGGGCTGCTCGTGGCCTTCGGCCTCTATCTGCTGGTAGGTAAGACTAAGATTGGTATGCTGATTCGCGCTGGCGCTTCGAACCGCACCATGGCGGGTGCGCTTGGTGTGAACATTCCCAAGCTGTTCTCAATTGTGTTTGGGATCGGTGCGGTGCTGGCGGGGTTGGCTGGGTTGATTATCACCCCTATCACACAGGCTGCGATAGGCATGGGTGAGGACGTACTCATCCTCGCCTTCGTGGTGATTGTGATTGGTGGTATAGGCTCCATCCGCGGCGCGTTTATCGCCTCTATCGTGACAGGTGTAATCGACACGCTGGGGCGGTCTTTTCTAGATGTTGTGTTGTTGCTCTTCCTGCCGGCCAACGCTGCAGAATCCGCCGGACCGGCAGTGTCCTCCATGCTGATCTACATCCTGATGGCAGCTATTCTGTTCTTCCGTCCGCAAGGACTGTTTCCTCCCAAAGGAGCAGGTTGATGGGGGCGTTTGGACCTCTGCGTAATCCGGCAAATATGTTCACCGCGCTGGTGCTCGTGATTTTTGCAATCACGCCGATTCTGGCGCCGGCACTGGACGAAAGCTTCTATGTGATCGTCTTTGCTCGGATCATGGTTTGGGGCATCGCGGCAGTCAGCCTCAACCTGATAATGGGCTATGGAGGGCTGATCAGCTTCGGGCACGCGGTCTATTTGGGGATCGGCGGATACACGGTCGGCATTCTTGCGTTCCACGGCGTGACCAGTGCCTGGATCCAATGGCCGCTGGCCATAGGGGTGAGCGGCCTTGTTGCGTTGGTTTTCGGGGCGATCAGTCTGCGCACCAAGGGCGTCTATTTTATAATGATCACCCTAGCTTTGGCTCAGATGATTTTCTTTCTGTCGGTTAGCGCCGAACGCTATGGCAGCGATGACGGGTTGAACGTCCTGGCGCGCAGTGATTTAGGGGTGAGTTTCTTCTCCCTAAACAACAAGACGGACATGTACTATACGATCTTCGCATTTCTGTTGGCCAGCGTGTTCGTCAGCTGGAAGCTGGTGAACTCCCGCTTCGGCACGACGATTCGGGCGGCCAAATCTAACGATACGCGTGTGCAGTCCATCGGGGTTGCGACCTATCGCTATCGGCTGACGGCTTTCGTTATTGCGGGAATAATGTGCGGCATCGCAGGTCTGCTGCAGGCCAATCTAGAGGGTTTCGTCTCGCCGGACATGATGAACTGGCAACGCTCGGGCGAACTGATCTTCATGGTTGTGCTGGGCGGTATGTCGACCCTTTTCGGACCTGTCACCGGGGCGTTTGTCTTTCTGATGCTGTCGGAAGTTCTGGCTGGCTGGACGATCCACTGGCACATCATCTTTGGGCCGTTTCTGGTGCTCGTCGTTATCTTTGCTCGGGGTGGTATCGCCGGGCTGCTGACGCGGAGGGCAGACCGTGACTGACGTAATTGCGCCGAACGTAACTAAAGATATTGCCCTCAAGGCAAACGGCCTAAAAAAAGCTTTCGGCGGCCTGATAGCGACGGACAACCTCTCCCTGTCGGTTGCGACTGGGGAAATCCATGCGGTGATTGGTCCTAACGGGGCGGGCAAGACGACACTCGTCAATCTGCTCTCGGGCATGCTGCGGCCCGATGCCGGGAGCATTCAGTTCAATGGGCGCGACGTTACGCGCTTGCCGGCACCCGCACGGGTGAAAGCGGGTCTGTCGCGCTCCTATCAGATCACTAGCATCTTCAGAGATTTTACGGTGCTCGAAAACGTTATGTTCTCGGTGCAGGCGCGTCAGGGTCACAGCTTCCGGTTTTGGAAACCGGTCTCACGTGATGCCAGCCTTATCGATCCCGCTCGTGAACTGCTGGGGCGGGTTGGCCTCGGCGATCGGGTCGATATACGGGCCGGCGAACTTGCCTATGGCGAACAGCGGCAACTTGAAATTGCAATTTCGCTGGCCACCCAGCCGTCCTTTCTATTGCTCGATGAACCCATGGCGGGTATGGGGCCAGAAGAAAGCCAGAGGATGATCGAATTCCTGCGTGCGTTGAAAGGCGCCTACACCATTTTGTTGATCGAGCACGATATGGATGCGGTCTTCGCGCTGGCCGACCGGATCACGGTGCTGGTCTATGGCAAGGTGATTGCTACCGGTGCGCCGGACGATATCCGCAATGACCCGGCCGTACGCGAAGCTTATCTGGGTGGTGACGACAGCGATGATTGTAGCGAAGAGGGCGCGGCCTGATGCTTGAGGTGCGCGGAATTGAGACCTCTTACGGTAACAGTCAGGTGCTGTTCGGGATGAACTTCAGCATCGGTGCCGGAGAAGTAGTGACCTTGCTCGGGCGTAACGGCATGGGGAAGACCACGACGGTCCATTCAATCCTCGGCATCCTGCAACCCCATGGTGGGACAATTATGTTCGAGGGTCTTCCGGTTCACGGACTACCGTCCTATCGGGTCGCGCAGGCAGGTATCGGACTGGTGGCGGAGGGACGACAGATTTTTCCTAATCTTTCGGTGCGCGAGAATTTAATAGCTACCGCACGTGAGCGGCTGGGGGCTGGAGAGAACTGGACCCTCGACAAGGTGATGGACCTGTTCCCGGGCTTGGCACGACGTCTGGAAAGCGCGGGCAATCAGCTTTCCGGTGGTGAGCAGCAGATGCTGGCCGTGGGGCGCGCCCTGATGACCAACCCGAAGCTCTTGGTACTCGACGAGGCCACTGAGGGCCTCGCCCCGCTGATCCGTCAGGAAATCTGGTCGTGCCTCGCTGATCTCAAGACCTCCAAGCAGAGCATCCTGGTGATTGATAAGAACGTCGCCGCACTCACTAAGATCGCCGATCGTCATCACATCGTGGAAAAGGGGCGAGTGGTCTGGAACGGCACGTCCGATGAACTACGCGCTGACAAGTCATTAGTGGGGCGTTATCTCGGGGTTTAGAGTTGTGGTTCCCGCGACGGCTCGTCGTGAAATATCCTGAATCTGGACTATGTTGACCAAATATTCATTTTATCTCGCCTGTTCTGGCGGTGACGTAATAATGCGCATTCTGATGGTGTTTACGGGGCTCGGGGTTCAGAGGGTGTCATCCACGAAAAGTAATGGTGGAGTTTTGGGTTAACCCCGCAGCTTGAATCGCTGGATTTTACCTGTCGCGGTCTTGGGCAATTCGTCCACGAAGTGCAGCCAGTGTGGATATTTGAAGCGGGCTAGGCCGCTTTTGCAGAAGGCCTTGAGTTCGTCGGCAAGAACTTCGCTCTGTTTGTGACCGGATCCGAGGATCACAAAAGCCTCGGCCTTGATGAGCTCGTCGTCATCGGCACGGCCCACAACAGCGGCTTCGAGTACCGCATCATGGGTAATTAGCCTGGATTCGATCTCCACTGGGGAGACCCAGATACCGCCAACCTTTAGCATGTCGTCGCTGCGCCCGCAGCAGATGTAGTAGCCGTCTTCGTCCTGATAGTAGGAATCGCCAGTACGCATCCAGTCGTCTTCCATGACAGAGGCTGTCCGCTTGGGCTGGTTCCAGTAGCGCGAGGTGAGAGACTGGCTGCGGATCAGAAGGTTTCCGATTTCACCAACGGCAACAGGTCTTCCTTCGTCATCGATGATCTTGGCTTCGCATCCCGGAACGGTCTTTCCGCTGACGCCTGTTCGAACGTCATCGGGACGGTTGCTGATGAAGATGTGCAAGTTCTCCGTAGTGCCGATCCCGTCGAGTATCTGCAGATTGGTGCGGGCTTCCCAGCGCTCGAAAATTTTGGCCGGCAGTGGCTCTCCAGCCGACACGCATAGCCGCAGGCTGGATAGGTCAGGTGACGAATTTACGAGAGTTTGTAGTTGAGAAGCAAACAGGGTCGGCACACCGAAGTAGATTGTGGGTCTACAATGCGCGATATGTTTGAACATCATATCCGGTGTCGCGCGCCCACCCCACAGGATCGCTTGCCCGCCGGTCCAGAACGGGAAGGTCATCGCATTTCCCAGCCCGTAAGCGAAGAACAACTTCGCAGCAGAAAGGCAGATGTCGTCTGCGCCAATTCCTAGAGTGTCAACGCCGTAGTTCTGGCTGGTAACGACCATGTCCCGGTGGGCATGAACTGCGCCTTTGGGGGCTCCTGTTGAGCCGGATGTGTAGAGCCAGAAGCAGTCATCTGTAGACGTTGCCGGAGCCGGGTCGAGGGCAGTCGCTGCCGCCGCCATCCGGGGCACGAAGCTGTTCTCATCACCCTCGGTTGGAAATTTGCAGCGTGGGCCAGGGTTTGAGGTCGACAGGGCTAATTTTACCTCTGTCTCAAATTCCGGGGACCAGATCACACAGGCCGCACCGGAATCAGCGATCATGTGCTGATAGTCCTTAGCACTTAGCAGCGTGTTGACAGGAATGGGTACAAGCCCGGCTTTAATGGCTCCCCAGAACAGGAACACGAACTCTGGGCAATCCTTGATCACCATCAGTACTCGGTCGCCCTGGCGCAGGCCGAGATCTAGCAACGCGTTGCCAGCACGATTCACGCCTTCGGCGAGCGCGGCATAGGTAGTGTCACCATCCATAGTCCGGATGGCGATGTTTTTACCCCGGTCTTCGTCCAGATGCCGGTCGATGAAGGACACAGCGACGTTGAAGCTTTCCGCAAAGCTTAGCGTTGCCGGACTGGTAGAGGTGTTGACGGTAACGGTGTTGGCGATCATGGGATCGCTATGCTCTCTTGTTTTTGGTTGAGGCAACAATAATAGAGACGAAATACTATCTCGAAAAGGTTGATTAATGGACCTATGGGAAGGAATTTCGCTTCCAAGCGACAGCCCGTGAATATGGACGCTAGATGAACACTACTAACAATCCCGCCCTGGAACATATCGATGTTACCGGCCACCGGCTCGAATATTACTGGAGCCGACCCCGATCCAACGGTGAGCCGGTTCTAGTGTTTCTGCATGAAGGGCTTGGTTCTGCGGCTTTGTGGCGCAATTTCCCGGCACAGCTGAGCGCACGCACAGGCCTACCGGCGCTAGTTTATTCCCGCTATGGCTATGGTGGGTCAGACGTACTCGTCGGCAAGCGTTCGGTCGAGTACATGCATCAGGAAGCGCTCGAAGCTCTGCCGGCCCTGCGCGAAGTGTTGGGGCTCGATGACGTGATCCTAGTGGGGCACAGTGATGGGGGTTCGATTTCACTTATTCATGCGGGTGCTGGTCAGTGGCCCGTGCGCGCCCTGATGCTGATGGCGCCTCATGTGTTTGTCGAAGATGTCACCATCGTCGGGATAAAAGCCGCCAAGGTGGCTTATGAAACTACGGATTTACTCACAAGGATCGGCCGTCATCACACTGACGGCGAAGCCACCTTCCGGGGATGGAACGATATTTGGCTGACCCCGGCCTTTCGGGACTGGAATATCGAGGAGTTTCTTCCGGGCGTGATTGCGCCCGCGCTGGTCTTGCAAGGAGAAGGCGATGAATATGGGTCTAGTCTGCAACTAGAGGCCATTGCAGCCCAAACCATTGGTCCGTGCCAGACTAAGGTCATACCGGATTGCCTACATTCGCCGCAGCGCGATCAGCCGGAGGTTGCACTCACGGGGATGGCCGATTTTGTGAAGGGCGCTTAGAGCTTCGTCGGGTTTGGCGCGTCGCCGTAGACCTCGACTGGATTGAAGACTTTTTCGGATTCTTCGTAGTTCAGTGCGACAGGTGCATTAGCGTCAGCCCTGAGCGGGACCGAGCGGTAGAAGCATGAGCGGTAACCCACATGGCAGCTTGCACCACCCTGAACATCGACCCGCAACCAGACGGCATCCTGATCATCGTCGATCCGGATTTCCTGTACTTTCTGCACCAGACCGGAAGTCGCGCCCTTGTGCCAGAGCTCGGCGCGCGAACGGGACCAGTAATAGGCCTCACCGGTTTCGATTGTTTTGGTAAGGGCTTCCGCGTTCATATAGCCGTGCATCAACAGCTCGCCACTCTCGGCATCTGTGGTCACCACAGGCATCAATCCATCCACGTCGAACTTTGGCGAGAGCTCGTGGCCCTCTTCGACCTGCTCTATCGAGACACGATCTGCGAACATGGAATTTCCGGTTTCACTCATCTTCGATGCTTTCGTTGCAGGGCACATGCTGTCGTGCCTAGTCCTAGGCGTGTTATAACGGTTTGCCCGCGTTAGATGTCAAGCGGGCGGGCAACGACAGGTTTGAAAGATGAGCGGTAAAACTCCCGAAAATGTGAGCGAATTGATCCCGGTATCTCTGCTGACAGGGTTTCTGGGCAGCGGCAAGACTACGGTTCTGAATCACGTGCTGCACCATCCGAGTATGGAAAAATCCGCCGTTATCGTCAATGAATTCGGCGAAGTCGGGTTGGATCACGAACTGACAGTTACGGGTGCCGAGGACATGGTTCTGCTCAATAGCGGATGTCTGTGCTGCACGGTACGTGGCGATCTGGTGAATACCCTGAGGGACCTGATGATGCTGCGCCTGCGCGAGGACGTGCCGTCCTTCGAGCGGATCCTAATCGAAACTACGGGTCTGGCTGACCCGGCGCCGATACTGCAAACGTTGATGTCAGATCAGCTAGTGACAAATTATTTCCGCCTAGATGGTGTGATCGCGACCGTGGATGCGGTTAATGGCGAAGACACGCTGAACCGTCAGTTCGAATCCGTGAAGCAGGCCGCCGTGGCAGACCGCATTCTGGTCACCAAGACAGACATGGTGAATTCCTCTGTCGTGATGTCGCTCGAACTCCGTCTGGCGGCGATAAACCCTGCTGCGCCGCGCCAGTGGGTCACCAATGGTAAGGTCGAACCGGATGTCTTGTTCAACGCTGGATTGTTCAACCCGGCCAGCAAAGGTCCTGATGTTGAGCGCTGGTTGCAGGATGAAGCCTATACCGCAGAAAAATCAGACGGTCATGACCACGATCACCAGCACGACGTGAACAGACATGACGACCACATCAGCTCTTTCTGTGTGATCTATGACGAACCGCTACGACTTGATGCGCTGGAACAGTGGTTAGACACCATCATGATGCTCAAGGGACCGGACTTGCTGCGCATCAAGGGTATTGTGAATGTGGCAGAGATGGACAGGCCTGTCGTGATCCATGGGGTCCAGCACATTTTTCATCCACCCGCCGTGCTGGAGGGTTGGCCTTCGGAAGACCGGCGCACGCGGATCGTGTTCATCACTCGGGATGTGGAACGCCAAACCATCGAAGACACCCTCAAATGGTTCTCTGACAAGAAGATGCAGGTTAACCCTGCCCCTAAATCAGGCGTTGTCTGATTTGGACCGCCTGATAGCCTCGCTACCCCACGGGTTTTGCGGGATACTCACCAATCAAGAAGAACAACGAGAGCGCTATGACAGATACAGTCCAGGTTGAACGTCACGATGATATCGTGATCGTGTCCATCCATCGCACTGAAAAGCGTAATGCACTGCGTCAGGAAGACTGGATTGCTGTGGGCGATGCGATTGAGGCGCTGGGTGACGATGCTGATTTACGCTGCATCATCCTGCGTGGTGCCGGCGAAGAGGCCTTCTGTGCCGGCGCGGACATCACAAATTTTGAGGCTGAACGGTCTAATCGCCGCAAGGTGAAAGCCTATGAGCGGGCCACCGACCGGGCGTTTCTGGCCGTTCGGAATTCTCGCCTTCCGGTCATCGCGATGATTCACGGCTTTTGCATCGGCGGCGGTTTCGAACTGGCGTTGGCGGCGGACCTGCGTCTCTCAGGCGAATCTGGGCGCTTCGGTGTGCCGGCGAAAAATATTGGGCTGTTCCTCGGATATCACTTGGTCCAGTACTTGGTTGATGCCGGCGGGCGCGCTGTTGCGGCTGAAATCCTGCTGGAGGGGCGGATCATTGCCGCCGACGAAGCTGTGTCGAAAAACCTGCTGACGCGTGTTGTGCCTGATGCCGATCTTGAGGAAGAAGTGATGAAAGCCGCGCGCCGGATAGCTGACGGAGCGCCCTTGTCGCATCGCTTTCACCGGGCGGCACTGGCGCGACTGGCCGACCCACGCCCGCTGAGCCGGGTGGAACTCGAGGCCCAGTTCGACTACGCAGACAGCGAGGACTACATGTCCGGCTACAACGCTTTCAAGGTGCGTGAGAAGCCTAAATTTCAGGGGCGATAGAGCCACTTGTCATGCCATCTCCCAACACGAGCCCGCTGCTAGTACGAGAGTTGTCTTTGCCGCGCATGATGGGAGTAATCTTCCTGCCTTTCGCGTTCGGCTATTTCTTCTCCTATCTGTATCGTACCGTGAATGCCGTGATCGGTCCCGATCTGGCATTGGAAGTTGGCCTGTCTGCCGGCCAACTGGGCATGTTAAGCAGTGCCTATTTCGTTACCTTTGCTGCGGCACAGATTCCCATCGGGGTTTATCTGGATAGCCATGGTCCGCGCCGGGTAGAAACAGTGCTGCTGGTGATCGCAGCGCTGGGGGCGATGGTGTTTGCCTTTGGTGACACTTTATGGGGACTGGTGCTTGGCCGTGCCCTGATAGGGCTGGGTGTAGCGGCCTGCCTGATGGGGTCGTTCAAGGCGATGAGTGAATGGTTTCCGCTAAACCGCCTGCCGCTGATGAACGGGCTTATTGTGGCGTTTGGTGGTCTGGGTGCCATGGTGGCAACAGCCCCAACCGAAGCACTCGTGGCCGTGGTTGGCTGGCGCTATGGCTTCGTGGCACTTTCCGTAGTCACTGCGATCGTGGCCGCTGCCATTTGGTTTATTGTCCCCGAACGCGTTCGGGCAGGTTCCTCGGAGCCCATGTCGGTTCGTATCGGTGGCTTGCGGGGAATTTTCACCAGCCGTGCCTTTTGGCGGATTGCACCCATGGCAGCTTTTTCACAGGGTGGTTTTCTCGCCATTCAAACCCTGTGGGCTGGACCCTGGTTGCGCGATGTGGGCGGGTTAGATCCTAAAGCGGTCAGCTTTGTCTTGCTGGCTGCGGCCGGTGGGTTTGTGATTGGTAATCTGGGCATTGGGTTCGCGGCGGAGCGTCTTGCGCGCCGCGGGGTTGCGCCGATCATTGTGGCCGGCTTCGGTATGGGTGTGTTTTTGATTGTGCAGGTCCTTGTGTTGCTCGAATGGACTTCATTTCCCATCCTGCTTTGGTTTGTCTTTGGTGCCGTGGGTGCCACCGGCGTGCTGTCCTTCTCGGTCCTGGCACAAACCTTTTCGGCAGAACTAGCCGGGCGGGCGAGCACAGCACAAAACCTGCTGATCTTCGCTACCGCCTTTGTTCTGCAATGGGGTATCGGAGAGGTGATCAACCTCTGGCCCGCAACAGTTGATGGGGGCTACGGACAGATCGGCTATCAGGCAGCGTTTGGCGTCGTGCTCGCGCTGCAGGTCTTGGCATTTGTATGGATGCTGTGCGGTCGTGGACGGAAAAACACATAGCACAAGAAACGGGTGGTATTTGTGCGCCAAATCGTTGAAGTGAGCACATGACTTAGTCACGACCGAACGGAGAACCGCAAGTATCAAAACGTTAGGCCTACCGGTTCCGAATGCAATTTTGCGTTACCTTGCCATGTGTTAGCCACGTACGGAGCGGTTCACGAACTATACTCGGGATTACCTCTGCCGATGCAAAATAAAGCCAGTGTTCATTCGCCGTCAGCGCGGACATGATTGATCGAGTGTGTTGTCTGGTCCCGCCGGAACGGTTGGACGATTTGCCCGAAAAAGTTTGACGGCATTGGCCCGTCGATCCCGATATTTGTAGGCGGTCGACGCTTCGGGCAGTAGAAGGTTTTGAAAAGTACGTCATAGAACATCAGGTTTTCGCCGTAGTTGTTGTTGCCTTCTGCTGGATTGC
Source organism: Alphaproteobacteria bacterium (assembly GCA_028822385.1). Taxonomy (GTDB): domain Bacteria; phylum Pseudomonadota; class Alphaproteobacteria; order UBA6615; family UBA6615; genus JABJAG01. Next base: position 25,008 of record JAPKDV010000008.1, on the reverse strand, counting down.
GCGAGTGATGCCAGCGATGGACAGCAGGGGTGTTGAACACGTAGTTCAGCGGCCCAAAGCGCATCTCGATATTGCAATGGGTTAGCATGCCGATAAACCCAGTGATCGAAGTCACCCAGATGAAGACTTCAGTTGGCGCACCTGTCAAAAACAACAGAGGCTGGCTGAGTAAAACACTGGTCACCGTATCCACGACATGAAACCGCCCGGTGTTGAAGAACCATAATCGCGAGGCGCTGTGGTGCACGGCGTGGAAGCGCCAGAGAGGCCCCCATTCATGTGCAATGCGATGGGCCGCATACATGCCGGATTCAGCAATAAGTAGGCCGAGAGCGGCTTGCAGGACCATTGGCCAATGGGTAGGCCAAAGTCCCCCACCCTTTGAGGCGACGGCTTCTGCTATCCCGACTGTAACGCCCACCACTACAAGTACTTGAATGGAGCCCTTGGTGAGTAGGGTGTGCGCCAGGTCAGCGGGCATCTGGCCATCATTCTTGAGCCATTTGCGCTCATGAGGAAGGAAGCGTTCCAACGTGAAAATAGTTAGCGCTAGGCAGACATAAGTGATGTTGAAATAGAGCGCCGCGTGTTCAGTCTTTATGCCAAACGACGTGGCCAAAATGCAGCTCGCTAGGATAGCGGGCCAGAGCAGAAAGGTCAGGCCATACACAACAAGGTTTCGTTTGCGACTGTCGCCGGTGGTGACTTTTATCTCCTCCGATGAAGTAATATTCAAAATCAACCCCTGCTATGGATATCGGCTCTTTATGCTCAAGCTTGATAAGCCCGCCCCGGCGCTGTTATGCCACAATTCTGTTGGCTTTTGGAACGTATTGCCTTTCCATATTATGGCTCATTCTGGGGCTGCCAGAAAGAGAGATGTGAGATGATTCTGATGACGGGTGCTGCCGGACCAACCGGCCTTTCGATACTACGTCAACTCGGGGCCCGAGGCGCTAACGTGCGTGTTCTCAGTCGAAGCGAAGAAGGCGCCGAACGCTGTAAAGTAGTGGGTGCAACGGAAGCGGTTCTCGGAGACCTTCGTTCTGCTGAGGACCTGAAGACTGCGCTTGCCGGGATTGACAAGGTTTATCACATCGGTCCCCGGTTTCAGGGAGACGAATACGAGATCGGTGTCCGGTTGATTGATGCGGCGAAGGCCGAAGGTGTTTCTCAATTCGCATTTCACTCACTCGTGCACCCTCAGTGCAGCCGGTTACTGCATCACTGGCAAAAACTGCGAGTCGAGGAATACCTGATCGAGTCTCTGGTGCCGTACACGATTCTTTCACCGACCATGTACATGCAAAACATAGGTCTCGAATGGCCGACAATCCTGAAGACAGGAATCTATCGCCGGTTCTACAGCATCAATATCCCTTTGAGTGTTGTTGATCTTGACGATGTTGGAGAGGCGGCCGCAATCATGCTGACCGAAGAAGGCTGGACTGGTGGCAGTTTTGAAATGTGTAGTTCTTCGCCGCTCAGCCACGCCGAGATGGCGAAAGTATTTGCCGACGTCACAGGTCGAGATATCCGAGCCGAGCAAGGCGATATCGATATCTGGGAGGCCGCTGCGAGGAAACGTGGACAGGATGATTATTCGATAGAGGGCTTTGTAAAAATGTGCGCCCACTATGATGCTTACGGACTGCCGGGCGGCAATGGCAAGGTGCTTGGAATGATCCTCGGTCGTATACCGAACGACTATAGTGCCTTCGCTGATAAATGGGCCGCGGCACACCCGGCTACTTGATGATCGGACGGGTAAATGGACGAATCCGAAGGATTTCGCGTCAGCCGCAGCATCTTTGTTCTCGAGAGGGAGATTGGGGAACGATTTATGCGGGCCAGCGGTCCGGGTGGTCAGAACGTCAATAAGGTTTCGACCGCCGTTGAGTTGCGGTTTGATATTGATGCATCGCCTAGCTTGCCGCTCTATGTGAAGTCTCGATTGCGCAAACTTGCGGGATCACGCCTGACGAATGATGGTGTTCTGGTGCTTCGCGCCGAACGGTTCCGCACTCAGGAACGCAACCGGGCGGATGCTCGCGAACGGCTTTTCGATCTCCTCAAACGTGCCCTGATCTCACCGCGCAAGCGTAGGCCGACCCGTCCGACAAGAGCGTCAAAGGAACGGCGATTGCAGTCGAAGGAAAAGCGTGCGCGGACAAAGGTGCTCCGGCGCGTGCCCCAAAAGGAATAAAATCATGGTCCTGTTGCCTATGGACGGTGCCTGAGGGAGAAATTGAAAAATATAGGCATACGATCCAAATGAGACACCTAACCGCCACCATCATCGCTATCGGAATGTGTTTCGTAGCTAAAGGAGCGAGTGCTCAATACGTCAACTCAGGCCAGCTCGCGAAGGTTGAAGCTATTAAGGTTACGGCCGAAGCGACCATAAACGACGGCTGTCTGGACAGCCCCGATGTATTGAAGACAACCAGTTTGTTTGACGGGAGGAACGACACGCGCTGGGCGTATTAGTTGTTTAAGTCCAAGTCACTTCGGGCGGCATGGACATGAGGATGGCTTCGACATTACCTCCGGTCTTCAGGCCAAACTGGGTGCCTCGGTCATATAACAGGTTGAACTCTACATAACGTCCGCGGCGCTGGAGCTGGTGCGCGCGCTGTTCATCGGTCCAGGGAACATCCATGTGACGGCGAATCAGCTGTGGATAGATATCTAGGAAGGCGAGGCCGACGTCGCGGGTAAAGGCAAAATCGGCATCCCAGTTATCAGTATCTACATAGTCAAAGAAGATTCCGCCAACGCCGCGGGCTTCGTTTCGGTGAGGTAGGAAAAAGTACTCGTCACACCATTCCTTGAACTTTTTGTAATATGCCGGGCTATGGGTGTCGCAGGCGGCCTGAAGCGCCGCGTGAAATGCCTGAGTATCGCCATCATCGGGCACGATGGGTGTGAGATCGGCACCGCCGCCGAACCAGCCTTTGGAGGTTACGATGTGGCGGGTATTCAAATGTACGGCTGGCACCAGTGGCGATTGCATGTGCGCTACAAGTGACACGCCCGCGGCCCAGAACTTGCCGTCTTCTTCCGCGCCGGGGATGCGCGCGCGAAATTCTTCGGAAAATGTGCCCTCAACCTGGGAGATGTTGACGCCGACCTTCTCGAATACGCGTCCACGCATGATCGACATTTCTCCTCCCCCACCTGGGGCACCGCCTTCGTCGGGACGGGTCCAGGTTGAGCGCTCGAAGCGACCCGGCGCGTGATCTTGCATCACACCGGTGTGGTCATCTTCGATGTCTTCGAAGGCTGTGCAAATGAGGTCACGTAGTTCGGAGAACCAGTCTGCGGCGGCTTGTTTTTGAGTATCCTGGGACATGTGTTCCTCTAGCTCTGCGGATATCCGGCTGTTTGCCGGAGCGCCTCGCTCACTACAAACGTTAGGGCGGTCACCACGTTGAGCGAACGGGTCCCGGGTTTCATCGGAACCAGCAGACGCGCATCGGCCCGATCGTGGACTTTGTCCGGCACGCCACTGCTCTCGCGACCGACCATCAGCGTATCGTTGGCATCGAAAGTGAAGTCAACGTGCCGTTCTGTCGCTGTCGTCGTAAGCAGGACGAGGCGGGCAGGCGGGGTGTCCGCCAGATAGGTGTCCCAAGACAAATGCCGAATGATATCCACCTGATCGAGATAGTCCATCCCGGCACGGCGCAGATTGGCGTCACTCATGATAAAACCGGTCGGTTCGATCACATCTACGGGGAGTGCCATACAGGCCGCGAGACGAAATGTGGCACCTGCATTCTGTGGTATGTCGGGCTGATAGAGGGCGATGCGCATAGTTAAGGTGTCCGGGTTGGATTGCGGGGGCTATGAAGACGTTGAATTCGCTCCTCAAAGTGGGCTTGGCAAACGGTCGACACTTCGATTATATCCGATCGAAGTAAGGGGCGTACAAGGGTTTCATAGGGGCATTTCGGGGTTTCTGCGCAGAGTAGGATGACATGGTGGCGCCGCAGATTGCGGCACGGTGTCACATTGCTGGAGGACGGGAAATCTCATACGCCTCAGGTACACCTACGAACGTTATGTATACCTGCGACACATCTGCGCCGAACCAAGGATAATTGCTCATGAGCGATGACACTCAGGATCACGACGGTTCCCGTCGGGATTTCCTCTATCTTTCAGCTGGCGCCTTCGGCGCTGTCGGACTCGGAGCAGCCTTGTGGCCGTTCATCAGTTCGATGAACCCGTCAGCCGATGTGCTTGCACTGTCGACCACAGAAGTCGATATCTCGCAGATCGAGGTTGGTCAACGCGTGACTGTCAAATGGCAGGGTAAGCCGGTCTTTATCGATCGTCGCACGCCAAAGGCTATCTCGGAAGCCGAATCCACGGATTTGGTAGACTTGCGCGACCCACAGACCGACGCAGACCGCGTTGCGCAGCCTGATTGGCTGGTGGTTGTGGGTGTTTGCACCCATCTCGGCTGTGTGCCGAAGGGTCAGAAACCTTCAGAAAAGCGCGGGAACTGGGGCGGATGGTTTTGCCCTTGCCATAGCTCGCATTACGATACGTCGGGACGAATCCGCCAAGGCCCGGCACCGCTGAACCTGCCAGTTCCTCCGTATAAATTCCTGAACGACACCAACATCAAGATCGGTTGAGGCTAGACATGAGCGCCGGAACACATCAGACCGGAGGCACAGGAAGTGGCCTCGTCAAATGGATCGACAGTCGCCTGCCGGTCTTCTCCTATATGCAAAAGGAATATGCCGAATTCGAGGCACCCAAGAACTTTAACTGGTTCTGGAACTTCGGCGCGATCCTGACCTTCATGCTCGTTTTGATGATCATGACGGGGGTCTTCCTGGCCATGCAGTACACGCCGCATACTTCACTGGCCTTCGACTCCGTCGAACGCATCATGCGCGATGTGAATTTTGGCTGGCTACTGCGATACCTGCACGCCAACGGCGCGACGTTCTTCTTCATCGCTATCTATATCCACATGTTTCGTGGCATGTATTACGGGTCCTACAAAGGCCCACGCGAACTTCTGTGGATGCTCGGTGTGGTGATATTTCTGCTGATGATGGCCACTGCCTTCATGGGGTATGTGCTGCCTTGGGGCCAGATGAGTTTCTGGGGTGCCACGGTTATTACCAACTTGTTCTCGGCGATCCCGCTGGTGGGTGACAGCATTGTCACCCTGCTCTGGGGAGGGTTCTCGGTCGACAATCCAACACTGAACCGCTTCTTCGCGCTGCATTACCTTTTCCCGTTCTTGATTTTCGGGGTGGTGATCCTGCACGTGATTGCACTGCATGTAACAGGGTCGAATAACCCTCTCGGTGTGGATCCCAAGGGGCCGCAAGACACTGTGCCATTCCATCCATACTACACTATGAAAGACAGTGTCGGTCTGGCGGTGTTCGTCACCATCATGGCGGCCTTTGTGTTCTTCGCACCGAACTTCTTCGGCGAACCAGAGAACTATCTCGAAGCGGCGCCATTGGTCACGCCGGCGCATATCGTTCCGGAATGGTACTTCCTGCCGTTCTTCGCGATTCTGCGTTCGGTAGACTTCAATATCTGGTTCATAGATGCCAAGCTTGGCGGCGTCCTTGCAATGTTCGGGTCGATCGGTGTGCTGTTCATTCTGCCATGGCTCGACAAGTCGCCAGTCCGCAGTGCCAATTTCCGTCCCATTTACAAATGGTTTTTCTGGATCCTGCTGCTGGACTGTATTGTCCTAGGCTATGTTGGCGGAAAGCCGACGGGTGATCCGGTCGTCGCGGGTGTTGAGTGGTTCAAGGTCATCCATCTCGGATATATCACAACCTTCTGGTATTTTTTCCACTTCCTGATTCTGCTGCCTCTACTCGGTATATTCGAGAGGCCAAAACCGCTGCCAAAGAGCATTTCTGAAGCGGTGCTGGGCGGCCGGACACCGGGTGCGACTGCAAATGCCAAGCAGATGGAGAAGGCATAATGGGTATCGTTTGCAATCTTCGCCGCGCAGCGGCGGCCACAGGCCTGATCGCGTCTGTCGTGCTTGTTTCGTCTTCGGCTATTGCTGCGGGTGGTGCAAAGCATGCCGTGGCGCAGGACTGGCACTTTGAAGGTGTTTTCGGAACAGTCGACAGAGCGTCGGCCCAGCGCGGCCTGCAGGTCTATCTGGAAGTCTGCTCTGGCTGTCACGCCCTGAAGCAGGTGGCTTATCGAAATCTTGCCGCTCTCGGGTTTACTGAGACCGAGATTAAGGCAATCGCGGCCAATTATGAGGTCACGGACGGTCCGAATGATGAAGGTGAGATGTTCCAGCGTCCCGCTGTTGTGTCTGACTCTTTCGTGTCGCCGTTCCCAAACGCCGAAGCGGCCAAGGCATCTAACAACGGTGCGTTGCCGCCGGATCTCTCTTTGCAGGTGAAAGCACATGCTGGTGGTGCTGACTATATCCGTGGCCTTCTGACCGGCTATGAAGATGCGCCGTCAGGTACGGATGTTCCCGACGGGTTAAACTACAACCCGTTCTTCCCGGGTAGTTTCATTGCTATGCCTGCGCCGCTCGCCGAAGACGGTGTGGAATACACAGATGGTACCAAGGCGTCTGTCGACCAGATGGCTTGGGACGTCGTCAATTTTATGCAATGGGCGGCTGAGCCTGAGATGGAACAGCGCAAGAAAACTGGTTTCAAGGTAGTCCTCTTCCTGATCATCCTTAGCGCCGTCCTTTATGCCGCCAAACGGAAGATGTGGTCGAACCTCGACCACTAAGTGCACAAAATATTTGAAAAAAGGCCGTTTGCAGGATAGCAAGCGGCCTTTTTCATAAGCACAACGCCAGCTATTTGTTAGACTGGAAATAACGAACACAAATTATCCGGGAGAGATACATGGCCAGCGAGACAATAGTCACCGCCGCGCTGACGGGCGGACACCAGAATTTTCAGAATCATCCAAATTTTCCGATCACGCCCGAGCAGATCGCACGTGAAGCCATTGAGGCGCGCGCAGCAGGTGCCGCGGTTGCACATATCCATGTGCGTGAGCCCGATGGCTCTCGGTCAGGAAATCCGACCTATTTTCGTGAGGTGGTGGAGCGTATCCGCGATGCGGATTGCGATATTCTGATTAACCTGACAACGGGCGAAGGCGCGCGGTTTATTCCCAGCGATGACAATCCGATAATGGGTAATGAAGAATCCACGCTGACGACTCCGGAAATTCGACTGCGTCATGTCCTCGAATTGCGTCCGGATATCTGTACGCTCGATTGCGGCACGATGAACTTTGGTGAAGCCGTATTCATGAACACGCCGGCCCATCTGCGCAAGATGGCGGCGATGATCAAGGATGCGGGCGTGAAGCCAGAGATTGAGGTGTTTGAGCCTGGTCATATCCGCTTCGCCATAGACCTGATCGAGAAGGGCCTTATAGAAAGCCCGCCGCTGTTTCAGCTTTGCCTTGGGATTCCCTGGGGCTCGCCCGCGACACCGCAGATGCTGCAGGTGATGGAGAGCATGCTGCCGCGTGATGCCAACTGGGCCGCGTTCGGTATTAGCCGTTCGGAGTTCAAGATTGTTGCAGAGGCCGTGAATAACGGCGGCCATGTCCGGGTGGGGCTGGAGGACAACATGTATCTTGAGAAGGGTGTCTTTGCGAGCAACGCACAGCTGGTCGAGAAAGCGGTCCGAATCATGCGTGAGCTTGATGCCGAGCCGGTGGAGCCAGCCCGTGCAGCTGAGATGCTCGAGCTTCTGCCGCGCTCACAATAGGGTGAGCACAAGTGGTGACTAATCACACGTCCGTCCCTTCAGTTCTCGGGATTATCGGCGGTAGCGGCATCTACGATGTTGAAGGCCTCAGTGATGTGCATTGGGAGGCGGTGAATACGCCGTTCGGCGCACCATCCGATGAGTTGATGTTCGGCAATCTCGACGGACAGCAGATCGTCTTTCTGCCACGCCACGGGCGTGGGCATCGTGTCCCACCGTCTGAGCTGAACTTTCAAGCGAATATTGACGCCCTAAAGCGTTCTGGCGTGACCGAGATTCTCTCACTTTCGGCTGTTGGGTCTCTGCGTGAAGATTTTCAGCCGGGCACCTTTATTATAGTCGATCAATTTATCGACCGAACTTTTGCACGGGTGAAGTCTTTCTTCGAGACTGGGCTAGTCGCCCATGTGTCCATGGCGGACCCGGTGTGCCGGCGTCTTGGCGACTGTATTGAAGACGCGGCAGGGGAGATTGGCATCGAAGCGGTGCGGGGCGGGACCTATCTGGTTATGGAGGGGCCGCAGTTCTCCAGCCGGGCTGAGTCAGAACTTTATCGGTCCTGGGGCTGTTCGGTCATTGGGATGACCAATATGCCGGAAGCCAAGCTCGCCAGAGAAGCTGAGATTTGTTACGCGACGGTAGCGATGGTTACCGATTTCGATTGTTGGCATGACGACCACGATGCAGTCACTGTGGATCAGGTCATCAAGGTTCTGTTTGAGAATGCGGATCGCGGGCGTGCGCTGGTTCAGGCGTTGGCACCCAGACTGTCCGCGCGTACCAGCGTCTGCGAGCAGGGCTGTCACACCAGTCTGGACAATGCGTTGATTACGGCGCCGGATGCCCGGGATCCGAGTGTTGCAGAGCGACTTCAGGCCGTCGCAGGGCGGGTTTTAGGCTGAACCAAACGTCAAGCTTCACTTGGGCTTGTTTTTTCGTCGCAAACGTCGAATTAGTATATCAGGCAAAGAGCGATCCGGTGCTGTCCGTGCTGGGTTCGTTCTTGCGGGGAGTTGAGAGTTATGTCGGATGCCACTGGTAATCAGACTACGGTTGAAGGCCCGATCGCGGGAATCGACCATGCCTTGATTGGCGTGGCAGATCTGGAACACGCGCGTGAGAGTTTTGAGCGCTTGGGATTCACGCCGTCGCCGCGTGGTCGTCATATCGGTTGGGGTACGGGCAATTACACGATTATGTTCGAGCATGACTATGTCGAGCTGCTGGGGGTCATTGACCCGACGCAGTACATCCATGGGCTCGACAAGTTTCTGGAGACTGGTGAGGGGTTGCTCAATGTCGCTCTCGCAACCAAGGATGCCAATGCGTCGCATCAGTGGTTGTTGCAGCAGGGCATCGATGCCGCGCTGCCAGAGCATCTTCAGCGATTGCTCGAAGGCGAGGAGGGGGACGAGACCCTCCAGTTTAACAATATCCACCTGCCGTCCGACTTGACCCCGGGCCTGAAGACATTTGCGTGCGAACATCTAACTCCGGAAAAATTGAGGCAGCCAAGCTGGTTGTCTCACCCGAATGGTGCCAATGGTATCACCGAGGTCACCATCGTCATGGAGAGCCTTGAAGGTGTGCGCGAAGCCTATGCCCGTCTGTTTGGCGAGGATGCTGTGGCAGGGGAAGAGCGGAAGGGTAATATCACGGTCGATACAGGCCAGGACGAGCTCTGGTTCGTGACGCCGAAGACGTTTCCTGAACGGCACTATGACAAGAATATTGATGCCAGTCTTCCGCTACCTCGGCTCGCCGCGCTCACGTTGTCGGTTGCAGATCCTCAAGTGACGGCCATGTATCTTACGGGCCAGCAGGTGGCGTTTGAGCGTGACAGCACTGGTGCTGTGATCGTCTCCTCTGAAGAGGCCTGCGGCACGTTCCTGGTTTTTGCTGAAGGCCAAACCGACTGAGCGGACGGCCCGAAGACCGCCTGCTCATTTCGTGCGGAATCTTTGATGGCTGTTTGACGTTAGCCGATATTTTCGGACAGGAATTCCAGTGTACGTGCCATCGCCGTGCCGGCTGCTTCCTTGTGGTAGGAACCACGCCGTGAGCAGCTGAAGCCGTGCCCCGCTCCTTCATAGATAAAGCTAGGGATGTCTGGATTGGCTTCTTCCACCTTGTTTACGCCTTCCAGTGGAATGCCATGATCTTCTGCGCCCCAGTGGAACATCACCGGGCAGTTCGGCGTCATGTTGCCATGGGCCAGAATATCACCGCCGTAATAGCAAACGGCCGCAGAAATTAGTGAGTTAGCGGCCGCAAACCAGGCAACGGATCCACCCATGCAGAAGCCGACGACGCCAATCTTGCCGGCGCCCTGTATTTCCGCGACAGCCGCGTTCACATCCTTGACCACGTCGCCCCATTCCAGCGCACCTTTGAGCGCACGACCCTTTGCCATACCGTCCTCGTTGAACTCCAGAACTGCGTCGCGTTCATTTCGGTCAAACAGGGCCGGGGCGATGGCGACATAGCCTTGTTTTGCAAAATTATCGACGGTTTCGCGAATGTCGTCATTCACACCAAAAATTTCCTGAATGATGACAATGCCGCCACGTACTGCCCCGTCTGGTTCAGCCCGGTAAGCATCGAGTGAATGTCCATCGGCGGCTGTGAGTTTTAGGTCCGTACCCATGTTGTTTTCTCCATAGCAGAATTCGTCAATTCACGTTTATCGCAGACTTAGACGTTGAAACGAAACAGCATCACGTCGCCGTCTTTCGTAATATAATCGCGACCTTCCTGGCGCATGCGACCGGCATCCTTCGCGCCCTGCTCGCCGCTGAATTCCAGATAGTCGTCATAGGCGATGGTCTCCGCGCGGATGAAACCCTTCTGGAAATCGGAATGAATTCTACCGGCGGCTTTAGGAGCAGTAGCACCCTGGGCAACAGTCCAGGCACGGGTTTCTTTTGGGCCGCACGTAAAAAACGTAATAAGATCAAGCAGTTCGTATCCAGCACGAATGACCCGCGAAAGTCCTGTTTCCGAGAGTCCTAGGCCTTCGAGGAATTCGACCCGTTCTTCGAGATCTTCAAGTTGTGCTACTTCGGACTCGATTTCGGCAGATACGATCACCGCTGCGGCGCCGATTTCTGCGGCCATCTCTGCGACAGCGCGCGTGTGTTGATTGCCATCGACAGCAGACTCTTCGTCTACATTGCAAATGTAGAGAACCGGCTTTCCTGTAATCAATTGCAATTGCTGGAAGTCGTTCTTTTGTTCCTCAACGATTTTTGCCGCACGGGCTGGCTGTCCTTCACGCAAAACGGCAACGACGGGTTCAAGCACCGCCAATAGCGTGCGTGCGTCCTTGTCACCGCCTTTGGCGCGTTTCTCGGTCGTTTCGAGGCGGCGTTCCATCGATTCAAGGTCGGCGAGGAGTAGTTCTGTCTCGACAATCTCTGCATCTCGGATCGGATCGATGCTGCCTTCGACATGCGTAACTTCACCGCCGTCGAAACAACGCAGGACGTGACAGATCGCGTCCACTTCGCGGATGTGGGACAGGAACTTGTTGCCCAAGCCTTCGCCCTTGCTTGCGCCACGTACGAGGCCGGCGATGTCGACAAATTCAAGGTAGGTAGGAACAACTTTAACCGAGCTAGCAATGGCGGCGAGTTCTTCCAAACGGGTATCAGGTACCGCTACACGACCCGTGTTTGGCTCAATTGTGCAGAACGGATAGTTTGCTGCCTCGGCCTGGGCGGTTGCCGTCAAGGCATTGAAAAGAGTCGACTTTCCGACATTCGGAAGTCCAACGATACCGCAATTGAAACCCATGTTATTCGCTTTCCCGCAATCGATTCATTGCCCGTGAGAGGGCATTGCCCAGCGCTGTTTCTGTCGTTTTGTCAGGCGCAGGCCGGTTTTGTGTTGGCGTCACCCGGTCGGTAAATGGTGACCCCGTCTTTTTGTTGTTTCCGGTCTGTCCGCGGACCGTTGTTCCGACACGGCTCGTGAAGTCATTGGCCTGACCCTGGAGCAACAGGGGTAACTCCTCCGCAACTGCGGACAATTCTCGTTCTACCCACTGCTGATCCTGTTTAGAGAAATCACCAAGCACGTGATTGCTGACCTGTGACTTTTCGCCGGGGTGACCGACGCCCAATCGTACCCGCCAGTAGTTATTGTCATTCAGGTGGGCGTCGATGCTTCGCAGACCATTGTGACCCGCATGACCGCCACCCTGTTTGACCCGAAGTTTGTCAGCTGCAAGATCGATCTCGTCGTAGATCACGATTACGTCTTCGGCAGAGAGTTTGTAAAAGCGCACGGCGTCGCCAACTGAACGACCAGATTCATTCATGAATGTCGCTGGTTTTAGAACTAGGACCTTTTCGCCCGCGATATCGCCTTCGCTGACGTCTCCCTGAAACTTTATGCGGGGCGCAGAAAGCCTATGGCGGCGGACGATTTCGTCCGCCGCCATGAAGCCGATATTATGTCGGTTGTTCTTGTGTTTTGGTCCCGGATTACCGAGACCCACCACTAGTCGCATAGCGTGTTGGTCCGCTTGCGGGAAGCTTAGCTATTGTTTTCGCCACCCTCGTCATCAGCGCCACTTTCTTCAGCGGCTTCACCGTCTTCGTCTCCCTCAGAGACGATTTCTTCTTCAACAACGGCAACGGTCGGCGCGGCGATCGTCGCAATCGTGAAGTCACGATCAATGGTGGGTTTGACACCGTCGGGCAAAGTGACTTCGGAAATGTGGATACTGTCGCCGACTTCGCGACCGGTCAGATCGATCACGATATCGTTCGGGATCGCACCGGCACTACACATGACCTCGACCACATAACGAACAACGTTGAGAACGCCGCCACTCCTTATGCCCGGGGATTCTGTTTCGTTTTCGAAGGTCACGGGAATTTCGACGTTCAGGCGTGTAGATTGCGTAACGCGCAGGAAATCAGCATGCATCGGCCGATCGTTGACCGGATGTAACTGTAAGTCGCGGCACAGGACCTGTTGGGTATTTCCTTCGACGTCTATATCAAATAGCGTGGCGAAAAAGCCGGGCTGCATGCGCGCGGTGCGCAACTGCCCCGGGTCGATTGAAATAGGTTCAGGGTCTTTGTTCGCGCCGTAGATCACTGCCGGTACTCGACCGTTTCTACGAGTTGCGCGGGCGGCCCCCTTGCCTACCAGCGCGCGCGATTCCGCATTAAATGCAACGGTATCGGACATTGTTAACTCCTCAAGTCCAATGATGCCTCCAAGGGTGCCACCATCGGTACGGTTCAGTTCGGCGCAGAATGCGCCTTCACTCAATTAAACAGACTTGAAACCGAGGCTTCCTTACTGATTCGGTTAATCGCCTCTCCGAGGAGGGGCGCAACAGTCATCTGACGGATATTGCTCGCCACACGCACCGCTTCGGTAGCCTGTATAGAGTCCGTCATCACCAGGGTTTCCAACGGCGAAGCCGCCACACGCCCAACCGCGCCACCTGACAGGACACCATGTGTCACATAGGCAGAGACAGATTCGGCACCTTGCTCCTTCAGCGCTGCAGCGGCGTTGCACAATGTACCGGCGCTATCACAGATATCGTCGATCAGAATGCAATGTCGCCCGGCGACGTCACCTATGATGTTCATCACCTCGGAGACGCCAGCCCGTTCGCGGCGCTTATCAATGATTGCGAGATCGACGTCAAGCCGTTTGGCGAGTCCGCGCGCACGTACCACACCCCCTACATCGGGTGAAATAACGACGGTTTCACCATCTTTTGGCGTGATTCCGATATCTTCAGAGAACAGTGGGCCAGCGAAGAGGTTGTCCACGGGGATGTCGAAGAACCCCTGAATTTGGCCGGCATGAAGGTCTAAAGTCAGCACGCGGTCAGCACCGGCGCGGGTAATTAGATTTGCCACTAGCTTTGCCGAAATTGGTGTACGCGGACCGGTTTTGCGGTCTTGTCGAGCGTAGCCGAAATATGGAATGACCGCCGTGATCCGCCTTGCGGAACCGCGGCGCAGCGCATCCAGTGTGACCAGAAGTTCCATCAGGTTGTCGTTTGCCGGATAGGATGTCGACTGGACGACGAAGACATCCTCGCCTCGTACATTTTCGTGAATTTCCACAAACACTTCCATATCCGAGAAACGCCGGATGGAGGCCCGTGTGAGCTCAATATTGAGATATGCCGAAATCGCCTCGGCAAGTGGACGATTGCTGTTGCATGCCAGCACCTTCATCGTACTTGCCCCCGCGCTGCCATTGCAGCGATTTGTGGTTTCTGAAAACGCATTTGAATTCTTTGGAGCGGTGCCCGGTCAGAAGTGCCTGTACACATGTTTCGTCGAGAAATTATCAACCCACCTTGGTCATGTAAACACGCACATTTTGGGGATATCTTCGTCTTGTCGGATTGGTCTCACTTCTTGACCCCCGCAGTAGGAGACAGGAAGCCCTGACTCCAGTCGATCTGGGAAGCCAACTCGATAATTCCGGCTGCCGCAGCGATACCAGCCTGACGCGATAAATGTCCCCAATTCTGTTCAATCACGGTGCGCGCGATGGGGTTTGCCTGATTAATTTTTCCGATTTCAGTTTTGAAGGGGTCTTGAATAACCCATGTGATAGCCACTTCACTAAGTTCGTCGTCAAGCGGGGTAAACGTGACATCAGCCGTTGCCACCAGGGCTTTGTCGGAGGGCGTGTTTGCGACCGGTGTGCCGAATTTACGCAAGGCCTGACGTAGTGCAGCCTGCAGTCGGATGGCTTCCGACGCCGTGGTGCCCGAGACCATTCCGACAAAGATAGGGGGAGCTTTAACCTCCGGAACCTCGTAACCCCTCACCATCGTGGCAATGGGTGTTGCGGCCCGTGTAGCGAGACCGGCTATGAGTTTTGGTTCGCCGGCCAACCATTGATCTGCCGGTGTGCCCTCGATGGATTGATTGTGTCGTCCGGCTTCGGTCCCATCAAATTCAAAAAGCGTCCAAGCTATGGTCGCGTTCTGCCCCCGGTCTATCACCTTGCCAACCAGGGTCATGCTAGACCGATTTCCACCGTGCACAAAAGCAAGCACATTTTGGTCGAGTAATGCGTTTACTATTCCCGCTGCCAGTTTTCTATCTGTTTTCGGTGGTGCATCCACAACTGGAAGAACCCTAATACCCCGGAAACCTGACCGTTGAAGCAGGCTGTTGTGGGCTTTGCGGTCCGCCTCGAATGGGCGGGGGATCGGCTGGCACGCGACAAGAGTGGTCAGGACAAGAATTAGGAGGCTAGATCGCACAGCTGACTATCATTGCCGCGATGGACATAAAAATAAGCATGTATAGATACGGCATGGCTCAGGCGTCTTCCAGCAGAGTAATCAGCGATAGGTTGCGGCCGTAGTCAGGTTCACTGCGATGGCAGCTGCGGCGATAGCTGAAGAAATTGTTGTTACTATAGGTGTCATGGCCAGTGATGTTCGACCGGGACACCCCCGCAAGCCGCAAACGGCTGTGAACATAGGCAGGTAAATTAAACAAAAGTCGGTCAGATTCCTGTTGTTGTTTGAAAAATTGCGCGTTTTCGGAATCCTGTTTTAGAAATGCCGCCGGAAATTCCGGCCCAACTTCGTAAGATTTCGGCCCGATACACGGTCCCACTGTCGCCCTGATCCGGTCGGCTTGCGCGCCGCGCGACAACATTGCGTCAATCGTGGCACCGACGACGCCTTTGAGCGCCCCGTGCCAACCCGCATGGGCTGCGCCAATGATGCGTGCTTCGGGGTCCGCGAACAGAACAGGGGCACAATCAGCGGCCAGAATTCCAATCGCGGTGCCTGGTGTGGTGCACACCAGCGCGTCAGCCTCGAGTGGCGTGCCGGCCCAGTCCGTGTCCGCATCAATCACACGTGCGGAATGAACCTGATAGAGAGTCCGCAATCTGTCTGGGGCGACCCCCACGGCTTGAGCGGCCCGGGAACGGTTTTCTGTGACTTTATTTGTGTCATCATTCGAACCGAGACCGCAGTTCAGGCCAGCATAAATGCCGTCACTGACACCGCCGTACCGCGACAAAAATACGTGTCGAATTCCCGGAAGAGAGGCCAGTGATTCTGCGGTGACATGAGTATCACTCATGTGTTCAGCTGTCCGTCTCGAAACCAGCGAGATGCGAAATACGATCATCCGTAATAGCCATCACCTTAAACAAGGTGCCCATTTCAGCGGGTGAGATCAAGCGCGTAATGGCTGTGCGAATGTCGTGTATCTGGGCGAAATTTGCGTGCTTAAAGAGCGTATTGGCGCGTTCGACAATGCCGATTTTCTGTAGAAAAACACCTTGATCAACCGGGCCCCAGACTTTTGTTTTCGCAGCAGTGGCTGTTTCGCCCACCAGTTGGAAGTTAACATAAGCAGTTAGGTCGGAATCGCCGGGGGTCTCGAGCGGATCGACGGGGCGATGTCGTCGGATAGCTTGAAGGGTTTGGCCTGTTGAGTGCCGGGTATGGCCATAGTCAATAATTAGTCCTGCGCCGCCATTGCGAAACAGCTGATGGGATATGGCCGCGACGACGCCTTGCACCATCGGTGCATGCTCGAAAATTGAACCTTCTTCGGCCGCAACCAACTGATGCGTGATATCGCGAGCCGGCAATTGTCGGACAGGGTTTACAGCGAAACAAAACCGGTCATGAACGTCGTCGAAGGCAACGACGCGCTCGCACCAGCGGCCTTCGAGCTTGATGTATTGCTGAACGGGCAGGGCGTCAAGAAACTCGTTGGCAATAAAGATCACCGGTGTGCGGCCCAGATCTGGCAGGTCCGAGTGCCAGGTTACGTTCTCGCCACGCAGGATGTTCTGCTGGATATCACGTAGCACCGGGCTGGTTTCCACCAGATGTAGGCTGGCGGCATTGCGGCAGGCGGGCACATGGCGCAGAGCCCGCAGGGCATCTGCCATGAGAGTACCTCGGCCTGGCCCCAATTCGATGAGAGCAAAGTCCGAAGGTGATCCCATGCTTTGCCAAGTGTTAGCACACCACAGGCCGATGAGTTCGCCGAAGACCTGAGAAATTTCGGGAGAGGTAGTAAAATCTCCGGATGCTCCGAACGGGTCACGCGTGGTGTAATAACCGCCATCCTGATCGCCTAGTGCGGTTGCCATGAATTCAGCCACGCTGACCGCACCATCGGTCTTGATGCGCCGCTTAAGACGATTGACCACCGGGTTTTCTGGCGCCTCTGGCGGAGTGTCACCGGGCGTTTTCGGGTTCTGCTTTGGATGTGCGCGCGATCCGTTCATGAGTCACGGCATAGACGATGAACACAAGACCTGCAATGGCGATTGGCGCAGATAAGACCTGCCCCATAGTGATGCCCCATGCCAGGAAACCACCGTCGCCCAGATAAGTGTCAGGTTGGCGGAAAAATTCGACGAATGTTCGGGATAGACCGTAACCGACCAGGAAGATGCCGGCTATTAGACCGGGCCGGAGGCGCGCGGCGGTCAGGCGGGCTAGGGCGAGTAGCATGCAGAACAGCAATAGGCCCTCGAGTCCGGCTTCGTAGAGCTGGCTCGGATGGCGTCCGATATTCCCACCGGTGGGGAAAACAAAGGCCCAGGGGACGTCGGTGGCGCGGCCGTATAGCTCGCCATTGATGAAGTTCGCCAAGCGACCAAGAAACAACCCGATGGGCGCCGCGGCGGCAACTAGATCGGCGAGTGACAGGACATTGATTCCATAGCGTCGCGCATAGAGAAATACCGCGACAACTACACCAAGAAGACCGCCATGGAAGGACATCCCACCATTCCAGACTGCGAAGATCTGAAGAGGGTTCTCGAGGAAATATTCAGCCTGATAAAAACTCACAAAGCCGAGCCGACCGCCCAAAATCACGCCGACGATCGCCCAGCTGAAGAAGTCCCCCACCTGCTGTCCTGTCATTGTGAACGGTGCGCGCCGAAGCAGCCAGAGGATGTACCCCCATCCTGCGAGCAGGCCAGAGATGAACGCGAGTGCATACCAGCGAATCACGATCAGCCCGAGGTCGAGAGCCACGGGGTCGAAATCAGGAAAAGGGATAGGTCCGTTCATTAGGTGTCCCGCCGGGGAAGAGCGTTTACGCTAGGCGTATTGATCGTTGCTCTCAAGATAATCTCCAACGTAAGAACGAACACCGGCTTCAAGCGTGGTGAATGGCGCATCGTAGCCAGCGGCGCGTAGCCGGTCCATTCGCGCTTCCGTGAAGTACTGGTACTGGTTGCGCACATTGTCTGGCATCGGGATGTAATCAACCTCGCGCGATGTTCCCAACGTGTCAAAGATTGCCGTGGCCAGATCGTCAAAGGAGCGTGCCTGTCCGGTCCCAAGGTTAAAAATGCCTCTGACATTAGAGTTCTCAAGCAACCAATGCATCACCGAGACCGTGTCCGAGACATGGATAAAGTCACGCAACTGGCCACCGTCGGAATAGTCGGGGTCGTGAGACTTGAACAGGCGTGCTTTGGCATTTTCGCGGATCTGTTGCCAGAACTGAGGGACGACGCTGCGCTGACCGCCCTTGTGATACTCGTTGGGCCCGTAGACGTTGAAAAATCGCAAGCCGGCCCATTGGGGCGGGGCATTGCCGGCTTCGGCCATCTGAACCGCAGCGCGATCGAATAAGAGTTTCGACCAGCCATAGGGATTCAGCGGCTTCAGGCGTTGGAGTGCATCCAAATCACTATCGTCATCAAAACCTCGTTCCCCACCGCCATAGGTCGCCGCGGATGACGCGTAGATGAACGGAACCTGGTGGCGCGTTGCCCATTCCCAAAGGCGCAAACTTAACAGGTAGTTGTTCCGCATGATGAGGTCGACATTGCGTTCGACGGTCGAGGAGATGGCCCCCATGTGGAAAATGGCTTCAGGTTTTTGCTGTACGGAATTCAGCCAGGACAGCAATGCTTGCGGTGGCACGTTTTCGATCGGGCCGCGCTTTTCCAGATTGAGCCGATTGGACTCATCTAGCATGTCGTTGACGACTACTTTATTGCCGGATGCCGCCAGACTCGCGACTAGATTGGAGCCAATAAAGCCCGCACCGCCTGTCACCAGATACATTTTCAACTCCACTCGTTCGTCGATATATAGGCTTGTGCGACGGCGCGCCGCAACGTATCGCGCTTGTTCGGCGTGCACGGAGAGGAGTACTCTCCAAGTCTTACTAGGAGGGATTGACGTGCAGACACGAAGCCGAATTCTTGACGATATCGCCCGTCTGACTAATGGTGCGGCTGGCGTTGCAACAGGCATGCGCGACGAGGTCGAAACACTCGTCCATCAGCGTTTAGAGCGCGTTTTGGAAACTCTTGACCTGGTCCGTCGTGAAGAATTTGAAGCGGTTGAGGCCGTTGCGATCCGGGCGCGGGAGGCTCAGGAAGGTCTGGAAAAACGTGTTGCGACACTGGAAAAGAAGCTTACAGCGGCTGCGATAAAAAAGTCGGCCACAAAGCCGAAATCGCTAAATTCTAAACAAAAAGAGCCCTGAATTACGGGCCGGTCCATAATTATGGCTGTCCACAATCCCGGTAGTTGCGGCGCAGCGCGGCTTCATGACAGTTTACTTCCTGTAGTGGTTGAGCTCGGTTTGACCCCCAATATTTCGTAGTTTTATCAAAATATTGAGGGTCTACAGAGTTTTAATCAATGGCGTTCAGGAGGCCAATCCATATGGGAAATTTATCCCAATCTATTTTCGATCAGACCATGCACCCACTCGACCTTGTTGAGGAGACGGTTGCCCTGCGTGATTGGGCTGTTGATCGCATCGCGCGCGATGAGTTGCTGGCAGAGGCTGGTGGCCGTTGGTGTGACTATCACACGATGTTCAATTGGATTGATGAAATCGGCGCACTTCAGATCACTTGCGCATTCGACATTCGCACCCCCCCTGAGCGACGTTCAGCCGTTCTTGAGCTGCTTGCTGTTCTGAACGAGCGTTTGGGAATCGGGCATTTCGATATTGGGACCGATGATGGTCTACCCGCCTATCGCCACGCTCTGTTGTTGCGAGGTGGCTCGCTCTCAGCGGAACAGGTTGAAGATATGATTGATATAGCTCTTCACGAACTAGACCGCTTCTATCCCGCGTTTCAATACGTTGTCTGGGGCAATCAGAGCGCCCAGACGGCCGTGAGTTCAATCGTCTTCGAAACTGTTGGCGAAGCCTGATTTTACAAAGGTGAGGATGCACGTGGCCAATCTCGGTTCCATACTTCTCGTTGGTTGCGGCAAGATGGGCAGTGCTTTAATGGCTGGCTGGATTGATCGTGGAAGGTCACCGGCCGCAATCTTTGTGGTTGATCCGGCCGGGCCTTCAGTGCCGGACGGAGTGACTGTCGGCGCTACGATAGCCGATGTCCCTGAAGGTTTTCATTCGTCAGTGGTCGTTCTTGCCGTTAAACCTCAAGTCATGGATGATGTTGCCGGATCCTATCGTGACTATGTGGGGGCCGATACCGTGTTTCTGTCGATTGCGGCGGGCCGGAATGTTCTGTCATTCGAAAACCTACTAAGCTCCGAAGCTAGTATCGTGCGTGCGATGCCAAACACCCCGGCCGCAGTTGGGCGTGGCATCACAGTTCTGTTTGCAAATCCCCATGTAAGCGTAGCTCAGCGGCAAACCTGCGAGGCATTAATGTCGGCCGTTGGTAAGGTTGCCTGGATTGAGGACGAAGGCCTGATGGATGCAGTGACCGGTGTTTCCGGCAGTGGTCCCGCCTACGTGTTTAATCTGGTCGAAGCGATGGCAAAGGCGGGGGTCGATGCCGGATTGCCGAACGATCTGGCGATGTTACTTGCACGCGAAACAGTTACTGGAAGTGGCGAACTTCTGGCGCAGAGTGCCGAAACCGCGTCGACACTACGTGAAAATGTCACAAGCCCAGGAGGTACGACCGCAGCGGCCTTGGACGTCCTGATGTCAGATGATGGCCTGACCCGCCTGATGACGCGGGCCATACTGCGTGCGACCGAGCGTTCCCGGGAACTGGCCGGATAGGCTGCCGTTGAGCGCAAATTACGCTATATTCAGGTTGCTATGAAGAAGGACCAAAGCAACCCCGCAGAACGGCTTGTCGACGCCATGCTTGCTCTTGTTGCCGAACATGGTTGGGGCGGGATCAAAATCGAAGCGGTCGCAGAACGCGCGGGGCTGAGCTGGAAAGAGGCCTATGGGCTGTGTCCGGATCGCGCCCATCTTCTAAACATGTTTGCACGCTGGGTTGATCTGGAAAGTGTTGCAGATGCCGGGTCCGTGCCTGAAGCTTTCGAGGCACGTTACGACCAGTTACTCGACATACTGATGTTGCGGTTCGAGACGCTGAACCCTCATAGGAAAATTGTGTCGCAAATATTGACTGATGCCACCCGCGAGCCCGACACGCTGCTTGGCGTGTTGCCTCAGAGCCAGCGGTCCTTTGCATTCTTGGCCGGTGCAGCTGGATTCCCGCATACAGGCTGGCAGGGCGTAGTGTTTGCGAAGGCTCTGTCCGCTGTCTGGCTGTCGGCCCAGCGCGTTTGGCTGGACGATGAGAGCCCTGATCTATCGGAAACCATGGCCGCACTAGATCGCAACCTACGGCGCGCGCTGGACTTGTTGGACCCGATTTTCGGACGCTCGCTCGGAAGCGTGAACACGGTAGTGAAAGATTAGACCGGTGGAAATATCCTTCGATGATTTTGCGAAAGTTGATGTGCGGGTTGGCACAGTTGTGGACGTACAATCCTTCCCGGAAGCACGGCGCGCTGCGATCAAGCTCTGGGTGGGTTTTGGCGACACGCTGGGTGTTAAGAAGACATCGGCCCAGTTGACGGTGCACTACACACTAGAAGAACTGGTCGGACGACAGGTTGCTGCGGTCGTTCTTCTCTCCATCGACAAGCCGGTGCCCAATGGCGGTCGGTTGTTCTGAGTGGTTGAGTCAGATCGGGATTCGCATGATGACGCGCAATCCCCCCATTGGCGATTTATCGAGGCTGATTTCGCCACCATGGCCATGGGCAATGTCCTGAGCGATGGACAAACCAAGTCCGGTGCCGCCGGTTTCCGTGTTACGCGATTGATCGAGCCGGAAGAACGGTCGGAATACATCTTCGCGAAGTTCGGCAGGAATTCCCGGGCCATTGTCGTCGACATAGATCTCCAGAACACGCCCATTGCGTAATGCGGTCATTTTCGTTTGGTCGCCATGCCGACAGGCATTGTCGATGAGGTTCGTCAGGCAGCGGCGCATGGCGTTTCGGGCCAGCGGGAGCGAGACCTCGTCATCAATGTGTACCTCAATTGGCGGGCCGTTGCGTGCGGCATTGTGAGCCACTTCTTCCAGCAGATCAGTCGCATCGACCATCTGCCGTTCTTCAGTTCCCTCGCCACGGGCAAAGTTGAGGTAGTCCTCAATCATGCTTTCCATCGCGGCTACGTCAGAACTGAGTTCTTCAATCTCCGCGTTTTTGTGCAGCATTGCGATTTGTAATTTCATTCGGGTGAGCGGTGTCCGCAGATCGTGGCTTACCCCCGCCAACATTTCCGTGCGTTGCTGTATTTGACGCTCCAGCCGTCCGCGCATGGCAAGGAAGGCGCTTGCAGCTTGTCGGACTTCAATCGCGCCGGAAGGTTTGAAATTGGGAGTGTCGCGCCCTTTGCCAAAATTCTCGGCGGCTGTGGCGAGACGCCGGATCGGGCTGACCTGATTGCGCATGAACAATGTGGCAACACCGAACAGGATCAGTGATGTACCTGTCATCCAGAGGATAAAAATCTTCGTCGTCGAACTGATCAGACGCTCTTCGTTCGCCGAAACGCGCAAGACCCCGGCGGGCAGCTGCAGATCGATCAGGACGCGGTCACTGGTGCTCAACGCGTCGATCACTGCCGGACGCTGAACGATCCGTGTGATGGACCGCGCCAGTGTCGTTTCCAGATTTCCGGATGGGTTGTAATTGCCGTTTGGTAGGATGGCGTCGGGATTATAGGTGATGATCAGATCTAGTGTTCGCCACGCCAAATCGTAGACGGCGCTTGCGTCGCTGTTGATCCCGTTGCGATCCGTAAGTTCGAGGACCATGGCGATATCGCCGGCAAGTGCATCGGCCCTGTGTCGACTGACATTTGACCAATGCCGATCATAGAAAATAATACCGCTCACGATCTGGAGCAGCACCAGGGGCGTTACAATGATCAAAAGTGAGCGCGCGAGCAGGCCGTGCGGCAAAATTCGTTTCAACGAAAGGCGCAGGGTACGCGGCACGCGCAGTAGATTGTCTATGCGGGACATGGCGCTCTGTCGGTCATAAGTTTAGTCGGGCCATAAGACGTAACCTTCCCCCCGGATGGTTTGCAGGTAGCGCGGGGTTTTTGGATTTGGCTCGATCTTACGCCGAAGTCGCGTGACCTGCACGTCGACGGCGCGTGCGGTTCCGGTGATAAGGCTCTGATCTTTCAGAGCATCACGGCTCACCGGTTTCCCGGGACTTCGGGCAAGCACGTCGAGAAGGCGCACTTCGGCACCGGTGAGAGAAACCATTCCATTTGGGCCGCGTAAAAGCTGGCGCTCTGAATCATAGATATGTTTGCCGAACCGGAACTCGGTTGCTTCGCTTTGGGCACCACCTGCCCGACGCAGGATCGAACGTATACGGGCGACCAGTTCGCGGGGTTCGAACGGCTTGGTGAGATAGTCGTCCGCGCCACGCTCAAGCCCTTCGATCTTATCTTGCTGCTCTGCCATGGCTGTCAGCATCAGGATGGGGACGGAGTTAGTCTTGCGCAATCCGCTCGTCAGTTCCAGCCCGTTTTCGCCTGGCATCATCAAATCGACTACGAGAAGATCAAACTGGATGCTAGCCAGTTTTTCACGAGCATTCGCTGCGTTTTCTGCGGTGGTGACACGAAACCCGCTTTCACTCAGGAACTTCTGCAAGAGCTCTCGAAGTCTGCGGTCGTCATCCACGACGAGAATGTGTGGGTTTTCATCCATGGTCTGCCGAGTATATCCCGGACCGTGAGGAACATCGCCCCTCAAGCTGCGCTCTTGAGGTGACAGTGTGTTGGCGTTTAGCGGCGGTTCTGCGCACGGATAGCTGCTGGTCGGACGTTAGCCCGGTCTTCCGGTTCAACAATGCCGATGAGGACCCGTCGAAAGCCCTCTACGGCTTCGGCACCAGCTTCACGATAGGCGCGCGCAAATCGATCCATTTGCGTGGATGTGAGCTCGTGCTCGAGTACCTTTCCTTTGTCCGACAAGGTCAGCTGTTTGCGCCTTCGGTCCGCGAGGTCGGCGCGCTGGTTGATAAAATTGGTCTCCAGCAAGTGGCTGAGCACGCGTGACAGGCTCTGTTTAGTGATTCTTAGGATTTCGAGAAGCTCGGTCACGGTGATCCCGGGGTTACGACCGACGAAGTAGATTACCCGATGATGGGCACGACCCAGATCATATTTGTTGAGGATGGTGTCCGGTTCGCTGGTAAAATCGCGGTAGGCGTAGAACAGCAACTCGATGCCCTGACGAAGATCCTCTTCGCGAAGGGGTATCGTATCGATATTCGAATTAAGGTCAACCATATTGACTTAATTATAGGTTAATGTTACGTCACGCAAGCTTGTTGCGGAATTTATTGTCTCCGTGCAGGCTTAGAACGTTCGAATGTGTCAAGGAATAGAGAGATGCAAGAAGTTCCATATGATGACCGCGATGGTGTGATCTGGATGGATGGGGCATTCGTGCCCTGGCGAGACGCCAAAGTGCATTACCTGAGTCATGCCCTGCACTATGCGTCCTGTGTCTTTGAGGG
Organism: Alphaproteobacteria bacterium; assembly: GCA_028822385.1. Taxonomy (GTDB): domain Bacteria; phylum Pseudomonadota; class Alphaproteobacteria; order UBA6615; family UBA6615; genus JABJAG01. The sequence continues at coordinate 447 of JAPKDV010000008.1, read as the reverse complement.
TATGCGTGCCTATAATGGCCAGGTTTTCGAGGTTACGGCCCACAATCAGCGTTTGCACAATTCAGCCGGTATGTTGGGTTTCGAAGTGCCTTATTCCGTGGCCGAGCTTGATGCGGTGAGCCGCGAAGCGCTGGAGAAGTCCGGCTTCAAGGATGCCTATATCCGACCAGCGGCTTGGCGCGGTCCGGAGCAGATGGGTGTCTCGGCACAGAACTGCGCAATTCATATGGGTGTTGCGGTCTGGCAATGGCCGTCCTACTTCACGCCGGAAGCGCGTATGAAGGGAGTCAAGATCGACTGGGCAATCTACAACCGCCCGGATCCGAAGACCCAGCCGGTTCACGCAAAGGCTGCGGGTCTTTACATGATCTGTACCCTCTCCAAGCACGCTGCCGAGGCGAAGGGGTATTCCGATGCCTTGATGCTCGACTGGCGCGGCCAGCTGGC
>JAPKDV010000078.1 GCA_028822385.1 Alphaproteobacteria bacterium | reverse complement strand
ATTGCGACGGTCTCGGATCTGATCCCGCTGCCGGACGGCATCAAGGACCGCACCGCTGCTGCAGCTTTGCTCAAAGGTATTACCGCTCAGTATCTGCTGCGTGATTCCTACAAGGTAAAGAAGGGCGACACGATTGTGGTGCACGCCGCTGCTGGTGGTGTAGGCGCCATTATGTGCCAGTGGGCCAATTCGATTGGTGCCACGGTGATCGGGATCGTCAGCTCGAAAGAGAAAGCCAAGTTTGCCAAGCGGAATGGCTGTCACCATCCGATCGTGGTCAGCCGGACCAAGCCGAAGTTTGCCAAGAAAGTTCTTGACCTCACCAATGGTGAAGGCGCGCACTGCATTTATGATTCAGTCGGCAAAGACACTTGGGCAGAATCACTGGCCAGCGTGCGTCTGCGTGGCTCGGTCATCAATTTCGGTAGTGCCTCGGGCAACCCTCCTCTGGTAGATATCGCAAAGACTGGTCCGCTCGGTTCTCCCTATATCGCCCGTTGTGCATTGGTGAACTACACCACGTCGCGCGCTGAGACGATGCGTCGGGCTCGTGATTTGTTCAGCGCCATTGAAAGTGGTGCGGTGAAAATCAGTGTCAATCAGCGCTATCCGTTGAAAGATGCCGCACAGGCCCACAAGGACATTGAGGCTCGCAAGACGACCGGTTCGACGGTCCTGATCCCCTAAACACGGAAAGATTCGCAGACGATGACTTGGACCGACAAGAAGTACGCGGACGTAAACGGTGTACGGATGGCCTATGCAGATCTGGGTGATCCCGATGGTGACCCCATTGTGTTTCTGCATGGGAACCCGGTTTCAAGTTATCTCTGGCGCAACATCGTGCCCTATATGACCGGCATGGGGCGTTGCATTGTTCCTGATCTGATCGGCATGGGGGATTCTGACAAGCTGCCCGATAGCGGCCCTGACCGGTATCACTTCGTGGAGCAGCGCGAGTATCTTTTTACGCTGCTGGACCAGTTGGGCGTGAGCGAAAACGTGACGCTTGTAATCCACGACTGGGGCAGTGCGCTTGGGTTCGACTGGGCCAACCAGCATCGCGATGCGGTCAAGGGCATCGCCTATATGGAAGCACTGGTGCGTCCGCTGACATGGGACGAATGGCCGGAATCCTCACGGTCTGTGTTCCAGGCCTTCCGAACCCCCAAGGGCGAAGAGATGGTGCTCGAGAAGAACTTTTTCGTTGAAAAAATTCTTCCGGCCTCGATCATGCGTGATCTGAGCGAAACAGAAATGAACGAGTATCGACGTCCTTTCGAGGAGCCCGGAGAATCACGCCGGCCCACGCTGACCTGGCCACGGAATATCCCCTTTGATGGGGACCCGGCGGATGTCGCGGAAATTATCGGGAGCTACGCAGCATGGCTTGAGACGTCTGACGTTCCCAAGCTGTTCATTGATGCTGATCCGGGCGTCATCCTGACCGGCGCGCAACGCGAGTATTGCCGCAACTGGCCCAAACAGACCGAAGTTCTGGTGAAGGGCCTGCACTTCATTCAGGAAGATTCAGCTGACGAAATCGGGCAGGCCATCGCCGACTGGATGCAGAAACTCGGCTAGGACGAACTACCAGTCGTTACGGAGTTTCCGCAGGCTCAGGAAGACGTCTTCGTCGCTTGGTGTGTCTGGCAGGTCCGGGAACTTCGCTTTCACACCTGCGACCACGCTGGCGTTATCGAGGCGCATGAAGGTGTTCACCTTGCGCTCCATGCCCAGAGTCGTGACCAACGCATTTGCAGGATCCTGACCTTCGACGTCGGCCAATAGAGCTTTGGCGTCGGCATTATCGGGTTCACGATCCAGCGTAAATTTCAAATTATTGCCGATGTAGTCATGGCCAGGATAAATGCGTGTGTTGTCCGCCATCTTTGCGATCTCGTCGCGGAAGGTCGCGTAGAGAACGTTTGGATCGCCGCTGTAGCAGTGTCCCACGCCCGCATTGAAGATCGTGTCGCCGCAAAGCAGGTGCGCTTCATCACCATGACCGAGCATAGAAATATGGATCGGCGTGTGCCCCGGGGTGTCGATGACTTCGAGTTCGATGGCAGTGCCCAGTTTCACGACATCTCCGCCGCGTAGTCCTTTGTCGATGCCCGGGATGCTGCATCCCGCATTGTGAGGACCCATCAGCTTGGCACCGGTGGCAGCGATTACATCGTCATTGCCTTCAATGTGATCGGCATGTTCATGAGTATTCATCACCCATGTGATGTCCCAGCCTTTGTCTTTGGCAGTTGAGAGGCACAGGGCCGAGTCAATCGGGTCAATCGCAATGGCTTCACCCGAGCCCGGGCAGGCGACAATATAGAAAAAGTTGCGGCCGGAGTTTCCGGTCCAGACCTGTTCAACGATCATGTCGTGTTTCCTGTCTCTGTCATGTGTTCGTTAGAATTCTACCTAGCATACGATTCTGGCAGTGCCTCGGCTAGATATCCTCGTCACGCGGCTTGGATCGGTCAAGAATCCGGAACAGCAAGGGTATCGCGATGACCACAACGCTGATCCGCGCGATGTGATGGGTGGCGACGAAGGCCGTATCGATTTCCAGCGCAAGTGCCACAAGGCTCATCTCGGTCAGGCCCCCCGGAGAAAACGCCAGGATCAGTGAACCGAACGGAATTCCGGTGATCGACTGCAGCGCGATTGAAAATGTTGCCGAGATCACTAGCAGAATAACCGTGGCGGTGCCGCCAAGCCGCAATATTCGGCCGAGATCGCGGAAGCTAAGTCCAGCAAACCGAGCGCCGACGGCAGAGCCCAGTATCACCTGTGCGACGGCGACGGCGATGACCGGTGGGGCGGCCGATGTCAGGCCCGAAAGATGAACCGCGGCACTTAAGATCATGGGGCCGGTTAGATGAGGAGCTGGAATTCGAAGTAGGCGTGCGGCGTAAAACCCGACCACGGCGCTGGCGGCCAGCATCACGATGTCCAAGGCACCCAGTGTTGCGCCTTCCACGCCAAAGGTGCGCAGGACGGGGTCAAAATCCTCGATGATTCGAAATACGAAGGGGAGGGTCATTACCACTAGGAATATGCGCGTCGTGTGCATCACGCTGACCTGACGCTCGTCGCCGCCGACAGCCTGTGTGAGAATGATCATTTCGTTCAACCCACCCGGTACGCCAGCGAAAAAGGCTGTCTTCGGATCGAACCCCGCGACGAACCGAAAGAACAGATAAACGACAGTGGTACTCACAAATACATAAGCCACGAGAGCAGCAAGTGTGACAGGCCAGAGTGCGATCCGATCCAGAATTTCCGGAGAAAACGCACTTCCCAGAAATACTCCTAACACTAAGATCATCAGGGTTCGCAAGCGTGAGTCCATCGCCATTTCGACCCGCGCAAGGGTCAGACCTCCGGTCGCGGCCATGGCCCCCATCATCCAGGGCAGAGGCAGGTTAAGTGCGTTGAAAACCACACCGCCTACTACACCAATGGCAATGGTGCGAAAAAAAAGAAATAGATCCGCGCGGGTCAGGCGTCGTACTGACGCGCGCGCGGGTTTTGGTGGTAGTTCAGCTGGCATGATATTCTTCTAATACGCGTCTTTGGCCCGGTCTAACTAAGACTTGGACCGGCATCTTGTGGCCACGGTTTGGGCAGATGTTGTTCTGCAATAGATGGTTGACCGCGATCGCATCACTGATCTCGTTGCTATTTATCAGGGTTAAAATCATGGTATGTGGCCCAGGGAGTCCGCTGTTCAAGTCGGTGACATAGGGCACGAGCATATTGTCACGACGATAGAGTTTGATGTCGGGCGATGTAAGGTGAACGTGATTGGGTGGAGATGAATTGGTGTCACGCTCCTCCGGTTTGATCACGGGGTAAATTGCTCTTTCAGAATCCGCTCTTCGAGATTTGTCTCGGGGTCAAACAGCAACTGAAAACTACGCGCACGATCTTCGCGGATTGTGACTTCGATAACGTTGCGGACTTCAAAGTCATCGGCTGTGGCGCTCACGGGACGTTTGGCCGTGTCATGGATACGGAACACCACATCGGCGTCATGCGGAAGCAACGCTCCACGCCAACGACGTGGGCGAAATGCACTGATCGGTGTCAGGGCTAAAATTTCTGCGCTTAACGGAATAATGGGACCGTGTGCCGACAGGTTATAGGCCGTACTTCCGGCCGGAGTTGCTACCATGGCACCGTCGCAAATCAGCTCTTCCATTCGTGAAACGCCGTCAATGATGATCTCAAGATTTGCTGCCTGATAAGTCTCACGTAGCAGCGAGACCTCGTTGATCGCCAGCGATTCATGAGTTTTACCGTCGGCGGTCTTGGCAATCATTTGTAAGGGATACAGTGTGACGGCTTGTGCCTTTGAGAGTCGCAGATCTAACTTGTCCGCGCTGTAGTCGTTCATCAGAAATCCAACCGATCCGCGGTTCAGCCCGAATACGGGTTTTTTACTATCGATGAAGCGCCGCAAGGCCTGCAGTACAAAACCATCACCACCCAATGCGACAATGACATCGGCATCTTTGGGCGCGACATTGCTGTAACGGGACTGCAGATCCTGCAGCGCTTCCTGCGCAGCTTTGAATTCCGCTGCCACGAACGCGATCCGCGCGGTGCCTGTCGATAGTGTCGTGGCGTTGCTGGTTTTGGCCAAAATCTTGAACAATCCGTCAGAGGTCGCGGGATAGGTTATAATGCCTACTATATCTTAGGTGCCCTATAGCAAACCAGCCGTTGCCATAAAGCTGCTGCGACGGCATAGAGCGTAGTTTCTAGAGGAAAGTGTCATGGCGTCATGTCGAATGTTGTTTACAGGGCTTTTTTCTGTCTTGCTAGCTGTGTTGAGCGGCGATGTAGCCGTCGCTCAGTATGATGGGCGGCATTCGGGCTATTACTATCCTGAACCCGCAACATCCGAGGTTTATGAAGCCCGTGTGCCGGTGCTGCCTGGGAGTGATAGGCATAGGCGGATCGGGTTTGTGACGGTTATGACTAATGGAATGCTTAAAAACCCCTATCCGCCGCAGTTCGCGATTTTTGCGAAAGGGGTGCAGGCAGAGAAACTGATTATCACGGGCCTCGCCGATAATTCCTACAATACGATTTATCGGGCCCGCGCGCTCTTCGCGATGCTGACCGCGGTTGCGCGGAACACGCAGCTGTTTCGCGAGCAGAAACAGCCTGATCGATATACGTTCTTTGACCTTGCGCATTTGCTTGGATTTAAACAGATCACGTTTTCGGACGGCTCTACATTCGCCCATCAGATAGAGTTTCGCTAAACCGGATCAGGCAACTAAATTCACTCAGAATACCGGAGATCTTGCGGTGTCCGCCCTGCTCTAAGTAGTTGAGAGCGAAATTTTCCTTGTCATCCGTGCCAGACAATTGTTAGGCGGCATCGGTTAATGTGCGCACAATTTCAACATGCCTGTTCCAGTTGTCCCATTATCCACCTGTCACGCTCATGTGACGGCCAACAGCTGGTGCGTTCTGGCGACGATCAATGATGAAGTCATGGCCCTTGGGTTTGCGGCTAATGGCCTCGTAAATGCGTTCCTTGAGCAGGCCGTCATTTTCACTGGCACGGAGGGGCGCACGAAGATCGGCGGCGTCTTCCTGACCAAGGCACATGTAGAGTGTTCCAGTACAGGTCAGGCGCACACGGTTACAGGCTTCACAGAAATTATGGGTCAGTGGCGTAATGAAGCCCAGTCGCTGCCCGGTTTCGGCAATATCGAAATATCGTGCAGGTCCGCCTGTGGCGTGATCGGATTCGGTCAGGGTCCATCGTTTGGATAAGTCACCGCGAACCATCGACAGAGGCAGATACTGATCTAATCGTTGTTCACCAATCTCACCGAGTGGCATCACTTCAATAAAGGTCAGATCAAATCCGCCTTCGCCACACCAGTTTAGAAGTCTGTCGAATTCGTCGTCATTGACCCCGCGCAAGGCGACCGCGTTGATTTTGATGGCGAGCCCTGCAGCACGCGCAGCCTCGATTCCTTCGAGCACACGTTCGAGATCGCCCCAGCGTGTGATCGCCTTGAACTTGTCAGGGTCGAGGGTATCGAGCGATATGTTGATTCGCTTCACGCCGGAATTTGCCAGATCTTGGGCGTATCTCGCGAGCTGGGTGCCGTTGGATGTTAGGGTTAGCTCGTCTAGCGCACCGCTTTCTAGATGACGTCCCAGTCTGCGGATCAACCACATAATGTTTTTTCGAACTAGCGGCTCGCCGCCAGTCAGACGCAGTTTGCGCACGCCCAGATCGACGAAAGCACTGCACATCCGGTCAAGCTCTTCCAGCGAAAGTACTTGTGCTTTCGGAAGAAAGGTCATGTCTTCTGCCATGCAATAAACGCAGCGGAGGTCGCAGCGGTCCGTGACAGAAACACGGAGATAGCTGATCGGCCGCTCAAACGGGTCGATCAAAGGTGTCGTAAATTGTGATGTCTTAGTATTCATGTAACTTGTGTAGTACTTTTCGCGAACAGAAAGTAGGGGTCAAGCTGGTTCATTTGACCTGAAAAAGTCGACCTTGCCAAAATTTCCCCGGTTTTCCAGATACTTCACCGAATCTGTCGTTGAACCATAAACGTCTTAAAGAGCGTGTTTAGTACCAAGCTTGGGGCTGGGGATTAGACCTACGGTCGCATTGGTCTAGCTCGTGGGGTTGGAACGGTAATCCCACGGACGACGCCTAATGGCAGCGGCGCCTCTGGCACAGCTGGCTTGAGCCTTGGGCGGGGGCCGACATCATCGGCCCATCCGATCACGGACCGTCGTTTACCGGCTAGGGCCTTTTCCACGGCGGCAAAGCCTAGAACAGCTCTTCCGTCTTCATTGAAGATCAGGTGAGAGGCCCGCGCGCGTTCGAATGGTCGTCGTGCCTCTGAAGGTTTTTCGAGAATATCAGCAACCAGATCGCCGAGCTGTTCCCCGATTCCGTGTGGCTCAATGACCATGGCCGCCAGCGCGCCGCGAATAACACTGTCCGCGTCCATGCCAAACAGACGCACCTTTCGCTTACTCGCTGCAGCTACAATCGCCTCGATTGGCGCGTTTGGGAGAATCATGTGGTCGAGGAGGATGACAGTGCTATCGGGGTTGAGGGCATCTATTTCTGCACCGACAGAGTTCTGGCGGACAGAAACGGTAAGCGGGATGACCGTCAGGCCACGACCGCGTGCCATAGCAGTCAGTTTCTGGATCTGTGCAGCGACCGTGCCTCGATCCGGATCGACGGGGATTGCGATGGTTTCTATATCGGGCGTCAGAATATCCATAAGTGAAAACTGATCCTCGCGTGTGTCACCGTCAAAAACACCAGTTAGGGCGCGTCGACGATGCTTATTGCCGATTTCACGAGCCTGCATCGTAGTCAGGCCGGCGGTGACAATGGGAATTCGGTTCTTATTCTCAAGCGCGGCCATAATCGATGGCTTAGTAATGGCCACGATCACATGTACATTTAGTTTGGCGAAGTCTTGAATGACGTTCGATAGCTCGGTGCCGTCGGCTCCGGAGTCACGAACTTCAAAGTTGATGGTCTGGCCCGGTCTAAAACCTCGTCTGGCAAGGCGATCACGCATACCATCCACCACAGCTTGGATTTCGGCGCTGAATGCAATCGCTGTTACTCCAATCAAGGGTGGTCTCGTGTTGGTTGTCTGAGCTGTAACTCTCGAATTTGCCGCGATCAGAAGTGACAACGCCAAGACAACCGCCATCATTGAAGATATACGCAGCATGATAGGTAATCTGACGTCGCGTTTTACAGCCGTCAATCCGAACTGCAGGGAGGTTGGGTTGCCTTAAGGGCGCGCGGCGTTCGGAAAAAACAGCTGCTCTTCAGCGATGCGGAAGGCGGCAATGGCGTCCTGTCCGCGTGGTCCGGTAATCCAGTCTATAAAGGCTAGAGCATTCTCGGCCTGAATATACGGGTGCCGCTCGGGGTTCACCAGAATGATGCCATAGGGGTTGTTAAGGGGAGGATCGCCTTCAAACACGATTTTGAGGTCCCCCTGATTGCGGAAACTCAACCAAGTGCCGCGATCTGACAGGGTATAGGCGTTCAGTCCAGCACTGAGGTTCAGCGTCGCGCCCATTCCAGAACCCGATTCCTTGTACCAGCGGCCCGAGGCGATAACCGGATCGATGTTTGTCGATTTCCAAATCCGCATCTCGGCCTTGTGTGTGCCGCTGTTGTCACCGCGCGAGACAAACTCGCTTTCGTTTGCTGCGATTTTGCCAAAAGCACTTGCTGCGTCTGCCTGTGCGCGAAGGCCTGCCGGGTCATTGTCAGGTCCAACGATGACAAAATCGTTAAACATCACATCGCGCCGGAAGGCCCCATACCCAGCTGCGACGAACGCGTCTTCATCCTCTCGGGCATGTACCAGCAGGACATCAACATCCCCGGATCGTCCCAGATTGAGCGCTGCGCCTGTACCGACGGCGACCACCTGAATGGCAATGCCGGTGTCTTTGGTAAAGCGCGGCAGGATGTCCCCGAGCAGCCCGGAGTTTTCTGTCGATGTCGTTGAGGCCAGGGTCAGGGGTGTTCCTTGTGCTTCGACAAAAGCTACCCCGACAAAGGATGTAGCCAAGAATAGCGCGGCGAACAGACTCGCGATACGAACTACCAAAGCAGGTCTCCGGTGATAAACGCCCGACCTTCTTCGGTTTCTGGATTCTCAAAGAAGCTTCTGGCGGGCGAAAACTCAACCAGCCGCCCCTTGTTCAAAAACACGATTTCGTCGGCAAGGCGTCGCGCCTGACCCAGGTCATGGGTTGCCATGATGATTTTGGTGCCAGCGGTATGGAACCCCTCGATCAGGGTTTCCACAGCGCGTGTTGCGGCGGGGTCCAGACTGGCGGTGGGTTCGTCTAGGAACAGCACCTCCGGCTCGGTGATCCACGCTCGTGCCAATGCCAGGCGTTGTTGCTCTCCGCCAGACATCAGGCGGGCAGGGCGGTCGGCGAGACTGGAAAGCCCTGCCAATGCCAGCGCAGCATCTGCGCGTTCGCGGCGTTCAGAGCGGGCCACGCCGCGTATTTTCAAGGTGTGGGTGATGTTGGCATGGGCAGAGCGGCGCAGCATGACAGGGCGTTGAAACACCATTGCCTGATGCCGGATGGCGCGATCACGGGTGCCCGCGCCGCGCCAGTTAATGTCGCCGGAGGAGGGCGTTAGCAATCCATGGCACAGACGCAGCAGCAGGCTTTTCCCTGCACCGTTTGGCCCGAGAATTACGGTGCGTTGCCCAACGGTGAGAGAGAGATTGACGTCATGTAACAGCCGTGTGCCGCTGGCCTCAAACACCAATTGCCTAACTTCGAGGGGGAGGATGGACTGCCGTGCGCTCATACGATGGCTGCTTTCCGGGCACCAATGGCATTGATGACCTGAACGGTCGCCGTGACGGCCAGCGCGATCACCAGCAACACGATGCCAAGCCCCAGCGCAGTGGCAAGGTTGCCCTTGCTAGTTTCTAACGCGATGGCAGTGGTCATGACACGGGTGGCATGGTCGATGTTGCCGCCGACGATCATCACGGCACCAACTTCGGCAATGGCCCGCCCGAACCCGGCTAGCACGGCTGTGGTCAGCGAAAAACGAGCGTCATAAATCAGCGTGCCCAGCCTATCGAGCGGTCGCGCATCGAGAGAGCGCAGATGGTCGCCGTATTCCCGCCAGAGGTCTTCGACGGTCTGTCGGGTCAGGGCTGCAATAATCGGTGTAACAAGAATGGCCTGCGCGATGATCATGGCAGTTGGCGTGAACAGCAGCCCGAGCACGCCCAGCGGACCGCTGCGTGACAGGATCAAGAACACCAGCAGACCGATAACAACCGGCGGCAGCCCCATGAAGGTGTTGAGCATCAATGCGACGGCCCCACGACCGGGAAAGCGGAACAGGGCAACCGCGGCACCCAGCGGAAATCCTATCAGGCACGCAATCAGCACGGCGCTCAGGCTAACCCGCAGGGACAGTCCGACGATTGCCAGAAAATCTGCATCAAAGCTGGCGAGAAGTGCGCCAGCCTCGGAGAAGGCGTTCAGAATGGTGCTCATGGTGAGTGTTGCCGCTACGAATTGGGGTGGTTTCTGCGTTCAAATCACTGAAACCGTGACAAAATGCAATGTAGCCACCTGACGCACGCTGTCCAGTTTCCACCACTTCCCACATGTTCTAGGTTTTAATTATGGATCTGCTCTTACCCAATCCCGACGACCCCCGTCTGACCGAGCCCGTCTCGGGCATCGATCAGAACGGCAATCCGGTCGAATCCCGTGTTGTGGTGGAACGGCCGCTGACCTTATTTTTGAACGGGCAGGAGATCGTCACCATGATGACGATCGGCGATTACCCGGATTATCTCGCGGTCGGCTATCTCGCGAACCAGAACATGCTGCTACCAGAGGACGAGATCACGGCGATTGACCATGACGATGATCTCGGCGTGGTGGTGGTCCGGACCAATCGTACGACGAATTATGAAGAGCGCCTGAAGAAGAAGACCCTCACAAGCGGCTGCGCACAGGGCACGGTCTTCGGGGATCTGATGGAAAGCTTTGAGGATGTTCAACTCAACACCGAAGCCCGGCTCCACACGTCATCGCTCTACGCGCTGACCAAAGCGATCAACACCATGCCGAGCTTGTATGTGGCAGCTGGCGCGATCCATGGCTGCGTGCTGTGTCATGGAGACCAACCGCTGATCTATATGGAAGATGTTGGCCGTCACAACGCGGTGGATAAGATCGCTGGCTATATGTGGCTAAAGGGCATAACGGCGGATGACAAGATTTTCTACACCACCGGCCGTTTGACCTCGGAGATGGTGATCAAGACCGTCCATATGGGCATCCCCATACTGGTGTCCCGCTCCGGCTTTACCGCCTGGGGTGTGGAACTGGCCCGCGAAGCTAACCTGACCCTGATCGGGAGGGCGCGCGGCCAGCGGTTCCTCGCGTTGGCGGGGCAGGAGCGGATTGTGTTTGATG